>JANNEF010000292.1:0-19595 GCA_031378375.1 Verrucomicrobiota bacterium
TGCTCAAAAATCCCAACTTCTCCCTTGCACACTAACACCGTTGCTGCGGTGTAAGGCCCGTCTCCAATTCTTCGGGCATCAGTGACTGGCCCTGGCTGCGCATTTCCCGGATGCGCGGGCGCGGGATGACAGTTTCCTTTCCGAACGCCTGGCGCACGGTAACGCTCGCCGCCGTTTCACTGGCGATGATGCCGAGCAGGCTTTCGTCGTCCTTCGTTTCGATCAGGTAGGCGACAAGCTGCGGCGCGACTTCGCGGTTGGGATCGAGAATGTTCGTCAGCAACTTCTCCTTCCCCGCGTTGCGCACGGTGACGAGGTCCGGGCCGAGCGCAAAGCCATCGCCGCCGAGGCGGTGACAGGACGCGCAACGCTCCAGGTAAATTGTTCTGCCGCCCGCCGCGTCGCCTTTCAACGTCAGTGACGGTTCATACGCGGTGATGGCTTGCTGCCGCTGGGCGGGCGGGGCGAGAGGCAGCACCCGCGTCGCGCGCTGGCGCACCGCCGGCTCGCGGTGATTGCGCAACAGTTTGATCTGCGGCGAGGAAAGTTCCGCCGGTCGCATCGTGCCGGCCTCGATGGCTTGCAGCAGCGCGGTCGCACGCTCAGGCCGGGCGAGCAGCACGTTCAACGCTTCGCTTCGCAGTCGCGGCGAAAAGGTTGCCCACCGATTGATCAACTCGCCGGCCACGCGTTCGTCCGTGAAACGTCCCAGCGTGTTGAGCGCGGCGAGTTGAATGGATTGCGGTTGGCGCAAATCGAGGAGCGGAAGCAGCGTGTCCGCCGACTCACCAAACGTCATCAAGCCCAGCAACTGGATGGCTTCCGTGCGCGTGGCTTCGGTGGCGGCGGAGTCCGCAGCCGTCCGTGCCGCGCGGGTGAAAACTTCTTTCAAGCCGGCATCGGCGCGGGGCAGCGCGCCGCCGACGCGCCACAAGCCCTCGCCCAGCGCGCGAACGAGCGCGAACGCCAGTGCCGGTTTTTCCAGCTTGCCGATGAAATCGAACACGGGCGTGAGCTCGCCGGTTTTGTTCCGCGCGCCGACTATCTGGACGAGCTGCCGCAAGAACTCGCGCCCCGCCGGCGTGCCGCGCACCGGCGCGTGGCCGGCGAGTTCGCGGAAGAGCGCGCTCGCGCCCTCCGTCGTCGAACTGAGCACGGCGGCCCGCACCCATTCGCTCTGAAAGTTGCGCCGCGCGATTTCCGCCAGCGCCGAGGCGCGCTCCGGGTGCGCCGTTTCGCCAAGCGTGAACGCCAGTTGATACCGCACACGCTCCGACGGGTCGGCGGTCAAGGCGCGGAGTTTCGTCCAGATTTTCCCCGACGGCGCGGGCTGAAGAAATTTCTCGGACAGGCGGATGGCGTGTTCGCGCACGACAGCGTCGGCATCGTCGAACGCTTTCAGCACCAGCACTTCGGTCAAGGCGCCGAGGCCGTCCAGCGCGTGCAGCGCGTGCAACCGGCCCAGCGGATTTCTCGATTGCGCGAGCAGTTTCCGCAGCGCGTGCGCGGCGTTCTTGTCCTGCCGTTCGTAGAGGAGGCGCGCGGCGGTGTCGCGGTGCCAGCCGTTCGCGTGTTCGAGCGTCTTGACCAGTTCGGCGGTCGTCGCCCCGCCGAGGCGCGGCGGCTTCGGCTGTTTGAAACCGTCCGGCACGATGCGGTAGATGCGGCCCCGGTCATTGCCGCTGTTCAGGTCGAGATGTTTCTTGATGGACTCCGGCAGCGACCACGGGTGTTCGATCACTTCGCGATACATGTCGGCGATGTAAAGGCAGCCGTCGGGAGCGTTGGCGAATTGCACCGGCCGGAACCAGTTGTCCGTGGACGCGATGAACTCCGTTTTCTGTTCGTCGGTCGGTCGCTCGGCAACGAGGCGGACGCCATTGGGTCGGAGTTTTTTCCGGTGAACGAGATTGCTGCCGCAGTCCGCGATGAAAGCGTCGCCGAGAAATTCCTTCGGCCAGGCGTTGCCGCGATAGATCGTGATGCCCGTCGCGCTGGTGAAGTAGCCGCTCGCGCGTCCGCCGCCCTCGATGGGGCCGGGCACCTGGCCCGCCACGCGCCACTTGGTGCGGATGACGCGCCACGGCTCGTCGGGGCTGATGCGGAAAACCTCCGCCGACGGCCCGTCCGCCGCGATGCTCAACGACGCGGTGGGCATCGCGTAAAACGGGTTCCGCGCCGCGTAACGGTCGTCATACATGAAGAGCCGGACGTGATCGCTGTTGTGGCAGGTGAAGCGCCGGCCCGTGTCGTCGAAGCTCATGCCGTGTTGCCCGCCACCGGCTTCGGGAGCGAGCGCGAACGTGCGCGGGTCAAACGCGAAGTCGCGCCCGCGCAGTTCGACGGGTGTCGCGGTGGAGTTTTTCGGTGAAGTTACTTTGCCGCCGCTCGGAGCGGTGACACCGTGGATGCGGTTGTCGAGGCCCCAATTGAAACTGTTGAGCAGTGCCTGCACGTTGAGCCGCTCGACGCCGGCGGCGAACCCGGTGAAGGCCACTTCACGCACGTCCGCCTTCCCATCGCCGTCGGTATCCTTGAGGAACAAGATGTCAGGCGTCGCGCCGACGAACACGCCGCCACCGTAGCAGAACACGGCGGTGGGCCACGCGAGGTTGTCCGCGAACACGGTGCTCTGGTCGAAGCGCCCATCGCCGTCGGTGTCTTCAAGAAGGCGTATGCGACCGGGATGCGGGACATCGTCGCGGCGCTCGGAGTAATCGCGCATTTCGACGACGAACAGGCGTCCGTTCTCGTCGAACGACAGCGCGATGGGATCCACCACCAGCGGTTCGGCGGCGACCAGTTCGAGGCGGAAGCCTTGTTTGAGTTGGAAAGTTTTGAGAGCATCCTGCGGTTCCGTCGGCGGCACGCGCGGCAGATCTTTGAGTTCGATGGCCGGTTCAGCCGCGCGGGTGCCGGCGACGATGAAGAGGAATACAAAAAGCGAGACCAGGCAACGCATGGGATGCGGCCCTGCTACACCGCCAGCGCCGCCTTCATCTTCTTCAGCCAAACGGGCACGGCCTGCCAGGGATCTTCGGCGGCCTCGTATTCGAGCGCGAGGTAGCCCTGATAGTTGGCGTCGCGGAGAATCTTGATGACGCGCGGAAGGTCGCTGAGTTCCTTCTTCGCCGCGCCGCGCCGTTTGAGTTCCACTTTGAACTGAACGTTCACGGTGTAGGGCGCGCACTTCGCGAGGTCGGAATACGGGTCGTCCGTCTGGAAATTGCCGGTGTCGAGGTTCACGCCGAGCCACGGACTTTTCACGGCACGCACAATTTCCAGCAGTTCGTCCGCCTCGGCGACGATGCCGCCGTGATTTTCCAAGCCGAGGAAGATGCCCTTGCCGCCGGCGTAGTCCGCGCATTCCTCAAGTCCGGCGATGCACTGCTTCTTGGCCTCGGCGGCGTCGAGGCCGCCTTTCGGCCCGGCGAAGACGCGGATGTGCGGCGCGCCCATGACGGCGGAGTGGTCCACCCATGTTTTCGTCATGGCAATCTGCGCGTCGCGCTTGTCGCCGTTGGGGAACGCGAAGTTGTTGCCCACTGCGCCGCCGCTGATCTCGATTCCACGCAGGAACGCCTGGCGTTTGACCTTGAGCAGAAAATCGTGGTTGAGGTCGTCGGGAAAATAATAGCTGGTCAACTCGGCGCCCGCCAACCCCTGGTCGGCGCAGAAATCAATGAAGTCGAGCATCGTGATCTGTTTGGCGGGGTCCTTGTGCTTGAAGTAATCGCGGAACGAGTAGGCCGCCAGACTGAGCGCCAGCCGGGGTCTGCCGCGGCGTTTGAGCGGCTCGGCGGCGGACGCGCGCGGCCCGGCGGCGACACCGAGGGCCGCCAACGTCACGCCGGCGCGGAGGGAGGTTTGGAGAAACTCACGACGATCGATGGGATGTTTCATAGGCTGTGGCGGAGATGTAAGCAGCCGCGCGCCGCGAATGAAACAGAAATGTTCGGACGCATTCGCGCCCGTGAGTCAGTGGCGGTTGATTTTGGGAAAGCCCATGCGGATCATCTTTCCGATCTCTCCGTGACGCCCAAAGCCCAGCCGGAAGAACCGGAGCATCCAAAAATCGCCATGCCGCCGAAGCGCCTTCACGCGCCGGCGATGCTCGAAGACGTGTCGGCGCAGCCGCCAAACATCCAGCAATGCGTCGAGACACGTCGCCCGGGTCACGCTCCAACTGCGGGTCATCATGAGCGTGGCCACGCTCTCCGCCAGCACCAGCGCGGCGCACGGAAGCAACATGAGCAGCAGGACATGCTGGCAATTCTTGGCGAGCACGAGCAGGCAGTTCCGGTTCGCGAGGAATCGCTTCTGGACGCTGGTGCGATTCTCGACGATGCGCGTGCCACCCGCCGGATTGACCAGCGCCGCCCCGCGATGGTGGAGCCGCGCGGCAGGAGCAGACACGAGCTTCCCGCCGGACAGCCACACGCGCCAGGCCAGGTCGGTTTCCTCGCAATACATGAACATCTTCTCATCCAACTGGCCGAGGGCGAAAAAAACGTCGCGACGGAGGAAGGAGAAACCGGAAACGCAGAAGAGCGGCTGGGGACTGCCGCCGTCGCGCGGGACCACCGGATAGCCGGTAAAGTCAAACCCGTCGCTGCCTTTGGCCTGCACCGTGTCGTCCTCGTATTCGAGGATGGTGCAGCCCGCGCCGCTGGCCTGTTCGCGCTCGGCGGCCAGATGGAATTGCTCCAGACAGTCCGGCTCCAGCCAGGTGTCCGGACTGAGCAGATACAAGTAACGGCCGCGGGCCGCCTGCGCCCCGCGATTGCACGCGACCGCGAAACCATGATCACCGCCCGTGGGCAGGAACCGGGCATTGGGCCAGCCCGCCATGAGCTTTTGGGCGAGCGTGTCCGTGCCATCCTCGGAAGCGTTGTCAACCACGATGACTTCCATGCGTGCGGCGATCGTTTGCGTCCGCAACGACTCCAGACAACGGGGCAGCCATCTGCCGTCGTTGTGGCAAACGATGACGACAGTGACCTGAAATTCTTGCCCGGTTTCGGGCGTGACCACGCTATCTGAACTCATAGAGACACGGCTTCATCCGCTGCTACGCCGCGCGATTTTTCAAGCGCGGACGGTAAGAGACAGATGCCGAATTGTCACCGCCTTTTTCCGGCGTGGCTATCGCCTGGCGCCTGGCGCAACCGCCCGAGAACCGCCCGAGAATCGTTGTGCTATCCGCCTGCCGAGGCGTACACTGCCCGAATGATTGACCAGCGGCACATCCAGAACCTCGCGCTGACGGGATTCATGGGCACCGGCAAGTCGTCGGTCGGAAGGCTGGTGGCCGCGCAGATGCACTTCCGGTTCATGGACACCGATGAACTCATCGAGGCCCGGGCCGGTAAAACGATCCCGGAAATTTTCGCGCAGGCCGGCGAGCAAACCTTTCGTGAACTGGAGAAGCAAGTGGTGGCCGAGGCCGCGGCCTGCCAACGAACCGTCATCGCCACCGGTGGCGGCTTGGCCGCGAACGAAGCGAACCTGGCCAGTCTGAAACAACACGCGCTCGTTGTCTGCCTCTGGGCTTCGCCGCAAGCCATCTGGGAGCGGGTGCAGACGCAAACGCATCGCCCGTTGCTGCAAGCGCCTGAACCCCTGGAAAGAATCCGCGAACTGTTGACCGCGCGCGAACCGTTTTACCGGCAAGCCGACGTGCTGGTGAATACGGAGCAGCGATCCATCAGGGAAGTGGCCCAACACGTCGCGCTTCAGTTCCACCTCGCGCAACGTCAACCTCACCATCAGCCGCATCATTGAAAGCGGAGATCGTCCAGCGCGCCCACGAACTCGGGTTCGACGCGTGCCGTTTCACCACGGCTGCACCGCCCGCTTCCGCCGCGGCGTTTCAAGCCTGGCTGGCGGCCGGTCAGCACGGCGGGATGGCCTACCTGCAACGCAACGCGCACAAGCGCGTGGACCCGCAAGCCGTGCTGGCCGGGGCGAGGACGATTGTCACACTGGCGGTGAGTTATGCGGAAGTTTCAAATTCCGCCGCGCTGCAACCCGAAACCAAGAGCGGGGTGGTCGCCCGCTACGCCCGGCATACCGACTACCACGACGTGCTGGCCGGGCGGTTAAAACTCCTCACCGACTTCGTAAGCAAACATGGCGACGCTCACACGCGTTCACTCTGGTATGTGGACACCGGCCCGTTCCTCGAACGCGACCTCGCGCAGCGGGCGGGACTGGGCTTCGCGGGCAAGCACACCAACCTCATCAGTCGCCGGCTTGGCAACTGGTTCTTCCTGGCGGAAATCATCACCACGCTCGAACTGGAGCCGGATGCGCCCGAGAAAAATCGCTGTGGTTCCTGCGTTCGCTGCCTTGCGGCCTGCCCGACCGCCGCGATCACCGCGCCCTTTCAACTCGACGCCCGCCGGTGCATTTCCTACCTGACCATCGAACTCAAGGGCAGCATCCCCGTCGAACTGCGCCCCGCCATCGGCAACCGCATCTATGGCTGCGATGATTGTCTGGCCGTTTGTCCCTGGAACAAATTCGCGCAGGCGGGGCGGCTCATGCAGCCGCACGCACGGCGCGATCTCGCGGAGCCGAACCTGATCGAATTGCTCGCGCTGGATGAAGCCGGCTTCAAGCAGCGGTTCGCCGGCACCCCGATGGTGCGCACCAAACGGCGCGGCCTGCTGCGGAACGTCTGCGTGGCCCTGGGCAACGTCGGCGACCCAGCCGCCCTGCCCGCGCTGGCTCGCGCCGTCAACGATCCCGAACCGCTCGTCGCCGAACACGCGACGTGGGCCGTGGCGCAGATCGAGCAACGAACAAAATGATTTCACTCCGGCGGCGGCAGTGATATTTCTGCGCTTACCAATGGTCATGCGAAGCTATCAAAATTTCATCGGCGGCGAGTGGACTCCCGCCCGTGCCGGGAAAACCACTCAGAACATCAACCCTGCGGATCGCCGCGAAGTCGTCGCGGAATATCCGTTGAGTGGACAGGCCGACGCCGCCGACGCAATCGGCGCGGCGCGGAAAAGTTTCCCCGCCTGGGCGGCCATGACACCGGTGGCGCGCGGGCGCATCCTCAGCAAAGCCTCGCAACTGCTCGAAGCGCGCAAGGCCGAGCTGGCCGAGTTGCTGACGCGCGAGGAAGGCAAGACCCTCGCCGAAGCCACGGGCGAAGTGCAGCGCGCCAGCGACATCTTTCGCTTCTTCGGCGGCCTGAGTTACACGCTCGGCGGCCAGACCCTGCCGCACGATTTGCCGGGTAACCTGCTCTTCACCCGGCGTGAGCCGCTGGGGGTGGTCGCGCTGATCACGCCGTGGAATTTCCCCATTGCCATTCCGGCCTGGAAACTGGCGCCCGCGCTCGTCTGCGGCAATGCGGTCGTGCTCAAGCCCGCGTCGCAAGCGCCCGCGATGGCGCTGGAACTCGCGCGCGCGCTGCACGAAGCCGGCCTGCCCAAAGGCGTGCTCAACGTCGTCGTTGGCGAAGGCCGGGCCGTCGGCGGCGAACTCGCGACGAACCCGGCGGTGGCCGCGCTCTCCTTCACCGGCTCGTATGCGGTCGGCAACCAGATTTATCAACAGCTCGCCACGCGCATGGCCCGCGCACAAATGGAAATGGGCGGCAAGAACCCGACCATCGTGCTTGCCGACGCCGATCTGGATCTCGCCGCGCGCCTGGTGGTCACCGCAGGCTTCGGTCTCACCGGGCAGGCCTGCACGGCGACCAGCCGCGTCATCGTGGAGAAAAGTGTGGCGGAAGCGTTCACCGCGAAGCTCATCGAAAAAGCCAGGGCCATCGTCGTCGGCAACGGCCTCACGCCCGGCATCACGATGGGGCCGGCGGTGAGCCAGGCGCAGTTGGACGGCAACCTCAACTATGTGCAGATCGCGCAGCAGGAAGGCGCCGCGTTGCTGCACGGCGGCGCGCGTCTCACCGATGGCGACTTCGCGCACGGCTGGTTCATGCAGCCCACCGTGCTTGGCAACGTGAAAGCCACACAACGCATCGCCTGCGAAGAAGTCTTCGGCCCGGTCGTCGGCATAATCTCCGTGGAAAACTTCGACGAAGCGCTGGCCGTGGCCAACGGTGTGGACGTGGGCCTGTCCGCTTCCATCGTCACGCGCGACTTGAAGAAAGCCATGCTCTACGCCGAACGCATCGAAGCCGGCGTGGTGAAGATCAACCAAATCAGCACCGGCCTCGCCTTGCAGGCCCCCTTTGGCGGCGTGAAGAAGAGCAGCACCGACTCGTTCAAGGAACAAGGCGCCGGCGCGGTGGAATTTTACTCGAAGCTCAAGACGGTTTACCTGGACTACTCGGCGTGAACGGCCAGTGGGCCAGTGAGTCAGTAATCAGTAGGTCAGTGAATCAGTAGGCGGCCCTCGGTCCGCAATGCGTTCACTGATTACTGACTCACTGACCTACTGATTACTGACTGACTATGAAACTCTGCCGCTACCAACAAGGCACCTCGTTCCCGCGCATCGGCCTGTTGCTCGAAGACGCCGTGCTGGACTTGACCGCCGAGGGCATTGACCGCCTCTCCTCGCTGCTGGAGTTCGACGGGCTGATTCCGCAACTCACCGCGCTGGCCGGGCAAAACCTCCCGCGCGTGCCGCTGACCGGGGTGAAACTGCTCTCGCCCGTCGAGCAGCAGGAAGTCTGGGCCGTGGGCGTCACCTACCTGCGCAGCAAGAAGGCGCGGATGGAGGAATCGGATTTCAGCGCGACGGCTTACGACCGCGTCTATGAAGCCGGCCGGCCGGAACTGTTCTTCAAGGCGCTGCCGGAAAAAGTGGTTCCGCCCGGCGACGCCGTCGGCATCCGCCGCGACGCGAAGTGGAACGTGCCGGAACCGGAACTGGTGCTCGCCGTCAACTCGCGTGGCAAGCTCGTGGGCTACTCCATCGGCAACGACATGAGCTCGCGCGACATTGAAGGCGAGAACCTGCTCTATCTGCACAGGCGAAAATTTACGACCGTTCCTGCGCCGTCGGCCCCTGCATCGTCGTCGGGCCGTCGGAAGCGGAGGCGCGGACCTGGGCGATCCGGATGCGGATTGAGCGCGGCGGACAGGTGGCGTTTGCCGGCGAGACTTCCGTGGGCCAGATCAAGCGCACCTTCGAGGAACTGGTGGGCTACCTGTTCCGCAGCCAGACGTTCGCGCACGGCGTGGTGATGCTCACGGGCACGGGCATCGTGCCGCCGGAGGGTTTCACGCTGCACCCGGGCGACACCGTTCACATCGAGATCAGCGGAATCGGGCGGCTGGCGAATACGGTGGTGGAGGTTTGATAGGCGCTACGAGATGGAATGAAACTACGGATGATACGGATAACCCCAAAAACCACCGTTGAACAACCGCAAAGAACTTAAACTCACGGGAACCAATCAGGCGGAAGTGATCATCCCCAAATCCAAAGCGCCTTCATTTATCTCGCCGCCCAATTGTTTTTTAATTTCGTCGATTTCGTCCAGCCGCCGCTCTTCCAAATTGCCTTCAACCAGGCATCGTTTGATTTGCCACCAACCGGCATCCCAATGCTCGACTTTGTATTTTGCCGTCGGCAGGTCCTTAAAGTTTTCAAAGAAAGTTTTGTAGATAGCCTGGCCAAGCTCCAAAAGCTTTCCGCTGGCGGCATCCAGATTTTGTTCTCCCAACCACATGGCGACGAAGCGGTCGGCGGCATCTCGCTCAAGCGAACGCGAGATGTCTGAATCAGTAATCTCCCACTTCCTTACGGCGGAAACTTTGAACGGGAAGAAATGGTTGATGATCTGAAATGTCCCGCCCTTGTAGGCGACGTTCCGCAACGAAGCGGTGTGGTTGGAGTCGGCAAAGAGACTCCACACGGCACACTGCCTCATGAACCAAACACTCGGCTTGGTTTTGGGTCGAAGAAATTGATCGCGGTCGTTGATCCAGCTTTTGCGGACGTTCTTGCGCACGGCGTGGACGATCATCGCCTTGTCAAAATTCTCCGGCACGACTGACAACGCGCCCGCGCTGACGTACGGACCGGAGAGCAACGCGACATTGTTGTAGTTTTGCACGTCGTTGCCCTTGCACATGAGCGAAGCGAGAAAACCTTTTGCCACGCGGTCACGCACATCGCCATTGTCACCTTTCACGGAAATCGCGCTGCCGAGCGGCGGGAAAATTTCCGTGGCCGGCACACGGCTAATCCACTTGCTTAAAAACCGGTCGCGATGTTCGGATACGATTAGTTTGTGGCCAATCTTGCTCGAGTCGTCGTCGAGAATCGTGACTTCCATCTTCTGTTCTTCGAGCTTCTTCTGCCTCGCCAAATCCCAGACCAGAAATCCGACGGGAAACGCATTGGCCGATTGCGTGCCGGAAAAGTTCGCGGACGAGAAAACAAAACCGTCCTTAAACGCGAACTGGAATACCTGGTCGCGAAACTTCTGGTCATTGTTCGAGTTGACGTATTTCAGCGTCGAGAAAAGTCCGAGGTGTGCCGGCTTGCCAGCGAATTCCCGCCGGATGCGGAAAAGAAATTGCGCGAACAACTCGCGTGACACCTCGCCAAGTCCCTGCTGGTGCATGAGCGGACGAATCTTTGTGTCGCTCACGCTCTTCTTGCTTTCGCCGGAGTAGCCGGCTTTCTGCGACGTGGCGAATGGCGGATTGATGAAGATGATCCACTTGATGTTCGGGTCGTGAAGGTCGCGCAGCAGGTTCGCCGGACGTTTGCACGGAGCATCAAAAAGCGTCTGGTCATCGAACACGCTCTCCACGTCGTCGTTGAGATAGTCGTATTGAAACACCGTCGCGCCGGGGAACACGCGCTGGCAATGTTGCACGTCCTCGTGATGAAGCGTCGAAAGGTAGATGCTTTTGTAGGCGTCCGCCGGAAGAAACCACTCCAGATTTCCCGTGCCAGCAGCCATGTCCCACAGGCGGTAGTTTTTCGTCCACCATTTTGGGCCGATAACTTTTTCCAGATAGGCGTGCGCCTTGCGTGCGAACGCGACGGGCGTAAAAAACTCTCCAGTGAATCGGCGGATTGGCTCATCCGTCAGCCGGTCAACCTTGGCGAGGATGTTTCGGACGGCGGCGGTGTCGGTGACTTTCTCGTAGTTGGACCAGAACCATTCGTATTCCTTCGGCAGGATTTTCTTCGCCCGGTTTTCGTCCGGGCCGATGTGAAAAACTACTTTGTTTTCCTTCTGGTCGTAGTCAGAACGTCCCTGCTGGATGTCGCACAAGAAGTAACGCGATGACTTCGTCCCGTTGCGGACAGCCTCGCCGAAACATCTGTTCCAATAATCAAAGACCTCCTCGAAATTTTCCTCCGTGATCAATTTCTTCACCCGGAAATCCAACGTGAGTTGCTCCGCGCGATGATGCGTGAGGTGCTGGCTGAACAATGCGTATTCAGTTTCGTCGAGAACGTCAAAGACCTTGATGGCAGTTGTCTCTGCGAATGCGGCGAGATCGGCAACCAGATGACCGTCGGGCTGGCTGGGCGCGAGTTCCCAATCGTATTTCGTCTCGTTGCCGTAAAACTTTTGCCACTTTTTTGTTTCCGTGAAAAATGCCTGCCGCCCATCGGCAACGCAGATCACCGGCGGAACGATTTTGTCCGCGTAGCCGAGCCGTAGCCGCCGGACGTAATACAGCACCTGCGCGATGACGGCGGCACGAGCGTCGCGTTTCTGAAGGCCGCGGGAGAATTTGAATTCAAAAAAGACTTCCGGCGAATAAAGGTCGTGGCGGAACTCCGTGTCGTAATCCAACCTAAAATGCTCGGCGTAGGCGTGTTTAACTTCCTCCTCGGTCTTCGCCTTGAGTAGCGATTTGCTGAAGTTGGAAAAGTTTTTAGCCATTCGTAGCGCGTTTGCTTTTTAGCAAGCGACCGGGAAAAGGGCGAGTAGGAAAATCTTCTCTAAAATCCACTGTTCGGTGTCGGCCAAAAAACATCCGACGGAACATGGGCGGCGAGGCGTGAGGCGCGGCGCATTTGGACGGCAGACTGGCCTCCGCTTGTCCGGCCCCGCTGTGACATCCTGACTCTGTTCCCTCGAACTCGGCGGGCAGGCGCATTGGGGTCCCGTGGAACTCGTCCTTCCAGGGAGGGCGGGTTTGGCCAGCGCCCTGAAAGCGGCACTTTTTGCCCGGACGGGTCGCGCACACCCTATTTTCCCGTAAAAACGCCATCGGATGACGAATATTGTTCATCGGATGCCTCACATAGTGCATCGGATGGCGAATATAGTGCGTCGGATGCCTCACATTGTTGGTCGGACGGAGAGTACAGTGCGTCGGATGACGAGTACAGCCGGTCGGATGGCGAACATTGTGCCTTTTTTAGCCGCCCCAGCGGCTCGATCCGGCGTCCGATGGGCTGCGTGAACCGTCCCGGCGCCGGGGCGGGCGCAAGGATTGCCTCATTGATTTGTGACGCTCTGTCCCACTGCCACGAGAACAGCCCGGTGTGCCCGCACGACTACACTTCCGGTTTCGGCCTGGGCCGGTGGAGCACCGCGACGTTGCCGACGCGCATGATGAGGTGGCTGGCGGTCTTCTCGGCAAGCTGCGGGGCGAGTTCCTTCTTCTGTTCCTTGAATTCGTCGAACTTCACCTTGACCAGATCGTGGTGCTTGAGCGCGTCGTCGAGCGCGGCGACGAATTGTGCGCTCACTCCCTGCTTGCCAATCTTGAGCGTGGCTTTGAGAAGCTGTGCGCGGGCTTTAAGCGGGCGGAGTTCGGCGTTGGTAAGCGGCGTCATCGCGTGAGTGTGCGGGCAAACGCGCGCCGGACGCCATCCGAAATTGCAACGTCAGCCGCCGCTCACTCGTAAATCTCGTACACCGTTCCGTCCAACACGAACTGCACGTTGCGGCCCATCGCGAGCCAGGGTTGGGCGTCGGGCTGCTTCTTCAGCAGGTCAAAATACTCCGCCGAATCAAACTGGACTCGGACGCGCCGAGCGTTCGTTGCTTTCTGAACGTCGGCGTCCACCCACTGGGCGCCGTTCTGGAAGAAGGTGCGACCCTTGACGAACTTGCTCTGCTGCGCGTAGGCGTCAGAGCGATCCTTCGCCACCTCGGCGGCGGCGGGCGCGGAGAGCGGCGCGGCGCCGCTGACTCCGACGCGGCCGGGATCGTTCCCCGCCCGCAGTCGCGGCGCGACCTTCGCCTGGCTCTTGAACGATTCCTCGCGGCTGAGAGTGATGCCGTCGGAGGCCGATTGCGCCGTCTTCAAACTGGAGGAGGAACGCGCGCCGCCGACGGCGAGTTCGCCGGCTTTGTCGCGGTTGAAACTTTCAAAATGCAAAGTCAGTTGCCGCCGCTGCTCCGGTTCGGGCGCCTGGAATGTCCGCACGTTTTGCGCGACACCGCGCCGCGCCTCGTCCTCAAGGATCAGGTACGCGGTGTAGGGCGTGACGATGTTGTATTTGCGCGCCAGCTCGGTCACTTCGTCCTTCAACTCCTTGCTCTCGCCGCGCAGGCGGATTTCGTCGAGCAGATAGCCGACGCGCCGCGTGGCCCACAGGCGCGGGATGAACTCGTGGTCGCTCGCGTCGTCGGGGAACTTCGCGTCGTAGGCGAACTTTTTGGTTTCCCCTGCGACGTTGCCTTCAATCTGGATCGCGCCGTCGCCCTTGCCAGAGAAGCGGCCCGCCAGCATGAGTTGTTCGCCCTTGAATAGGTCGGGCACGGGCGCGGGATAGAGCTTCGTCACGCGCACGCCGTCGGGGAAGGTGAGCTTTGGGTTCGCCAGCACCGGCTCTTTGATCTTGGTGAAAAAGGCGGACACCTTCACTTCGATGTCCTCCTCCGGCAGCACGTATTGGCTGTAGGCGCGCGTGTCCTCGGTGATCTTGTCGAGCAAGTGCGTGTTCACGTCCGTGCCGATGCCGAAGCAAAAGACGCGCGTGTTGGCTTTGTTCTGATCGGTCACGTTGCGCAGAATGAGGTTCTCGTCCGTCGTGCCGATGGTGGGCCGGCCATCCGTGAGGAACACGACGACGTAAGGCCGGTCGCCGCCGCCGGGTCGCAACGCGAGCGCCTTGCGCAGCGCGTCATCAATCGCCGTGCCGCCGATGGGCTTGAGGTCGGCGATGAATTTCTGGGCACGGGCGCGGTGGTCCTTCGTCGCGTCGGTGAGTTTGTCGAACAGCGGCTCGACTTCCGTGGCGAAGCGCAGCACTTCAAAGCGGTCGTTGTCGTTCAGGTTCTCCACGCAGAACGCCAGCGCTTTCTTCGCCTGCTCCAGTTTCGCGCCCGCCATCGAACCGGAGGTGTCCAGTACGAACACGACGTCCTTGGGGATGATCTTCGTGTGCTTCGTCTCCGCGCCGGGGGACGCCAGCAGCAGGAAATAGCCGTCCTCGCCGGCGGTTTTGTAGGTGAGCAGGTTCAAGCCGAGGTCGTCCTGCTCCTGCGAATAGAAAAGCTGGAAGTCCGCGTCCGGCTTCACGTCGCGCGCCTCGAAGCCGACGGTCGCCTGGTTCGCGCCGTGGCGTTTCACCTCGACGCTGTGGCTGGGCGAGTAGATGGCCTTGAGCGGGCGCCTGGTTTCCAGTTCAATTTTCACGGCAAGATTCTTCAGCGGCTTGGCGGAAAACTTCTCCGTGTTCAGCGGGAACATGAAGTTCACCAGCCCGCCGTCGGCCTTGAGCAGTTGCGAATAGGAAAGCGTGATGCGCTTCTTCGCGTTCGGCTCGATGGGGAAGATGCGCACTTTGAACAAGTCGCGCCCGGCGTATTCGAGCAGTGCGGGGTCCTTGAGCCGTCGCACAATGTCCTCGTAGATGCCGCGCGCCTTGTCCGCCGCCAGCAACTCGGCCTCGACCGGCTTGCCGTTGATCTCCATGGTGAATTTGTTGATGTGCGCCCCCTTGGGCACCGGGAACAGGAACGTGCCTTCGAGCTGCCGCGCGTTCGGATTGTAAAACTCCTGCTCCACTTTCGTTGTGGCAATCTGGTCCTTGATGCTGGCGTGGACCTGCGTGAAGGAAACTTCCAGCGGTGCCCACGTCGGCTGCGGCGGCGGCACCGGACGTGGCGGAAGAATGGGCCGTGGCGGCAACGGGGGATGCGGCGGATGGGGCGGCGCGGGGGGCAGCCACCCCGGTGGATGCCGCCAAAAACCCTCGTCGTGAATGATGATCAAACCGGCGGCCTCCGACCGGAGCGCCGTCGCCGCCAGCACCAACAAAAGCCAAAACGCACGTTTCATACGGGGTTGGACGAAACCCGCGTGGAAATGCTCCGCTGAATGTTCGCTCGGGTGCCGCGTGGCTGGTGTGTTCCCTATTCCTCGCGTCGGAACGGGCACAAGTCGCTGTGCCTCGCGGCGCTGAGTGGTTGGATTCCGCGCCTGAACGGCGCGGGCCGGTCGCAGCGCGACCGGCACTACCCCAAACGGTTCGGTTACTCCCGTCGCCAACATTCGGTTCGAAAAAGCCTCGCCCGGTTTTAATCACAGCCGCCGTAGCGGCGCACGGCGGCTTTGGTTTGACGAATCCTTTCCACGCGACACACTGGGCGCGCATGATTGATTGCAAGTTTTTCGTCCCCCCGCCGTTTCCGCCATCGCGTTGAAACGCGCTCGCTCCATGAAGGCCATCACCACCGAGTTCGCCGGTCTGCTTGTGCTCCAGCCCAAGGTTTTCGCGGATGCGCGCGGGAGTTTCGTGAAGACGTATCACGAGGGGTTGTTCCGCGAACTGGGAATCCACTTCGCGCCGCGCGAGGAATTCTTCTCGGTCTCGCGCCGGGGCGTGGTGCGCGGGATGCACTTCCAAACTCCGCCGATGGCGCAGGCGAAGGTGGTGTTTTGCCTCGCGGGCAGCGTGCTGGACGTGGTGGTGGACTTGCGGAAGACAGCGCCGACCTTTGGACGGAGTTACGCGCGGGAGTTGAGCGCGGCCAGCCGCGAAATCCTGTTCATCCCGGTTGGGTTCGCCCACGGCTTCGTGGCGCTGACGGACGACGCGCTGATGTATTATCTGGCTGGCGAAGTTCACTCGCCGCAACACGACGCGGGCATCCGTTGGGATTCCTTCGGGTTCGACTGGCCGGTGAAGCAGCCGTCGTTGTCCGAGCGCGACCTGAAATTTCCAACACTTGCCGACTTCGCCTCGCCGTTCCGAGCCGGATGAAAATTCTCGTCATCGGCGGGTCGGGGTTGGTGGGGTCGCATCTGCTGCGGGCGGCGCGGACGGCGGGTCACGAGGCCGTGGGCACTTACCGCCAGTTTCCGGTCGCGGGTCTGCGGCGTTTCGACGCCGGCAATGACACGGCGACGGCGGAATTGCTGCGCGAGGTTTCGCCTGACGCCATCGTGTACGCGGCGGGCTGGCAGTGGGTGGATGGTTGCGAGGACGACCCCGCGCGTGCGTTCACGGAAAACGCGGAGCAACCCTGCGCAGTCGCGGGACTGTGTCACGAGCGCGGGATTCATTTCGCCAGTTTTTCCACCAGCTACGTTTTCGACGGGCAACGCGGGCCATACGCGGAAGCCGACGCGCCGAATCCGATCAGCGTTTACGCCCGCTCGAAGTTGCAGGGCGAACAGAACGTCCTCGCGGCGACGGAGGGAACGGCGTTGATCCCGCGCCTCATCTGCGTTTACGGCATGGAGGCGCAGGCGAAGAATTTCGCCAGCCAGGTCTGGCGCGCGTTGACGGAGGGCCGGACTTTGACGCTGCCGTCGGACCAGTGCGGCAACCCGTCCTACGCGCCGGACATCGCGCGTTGCCTGGTGCGTCTGCTGGAGCGGCGCGAGCGCGGCGTGTGGCATCTGGCCGGGCCGCGGCCCGGCTGCACACGGATCGAGTGGGCGGAGATGCTGGTCGCGGCGTTTCAAGCCGCCGGCGTGGCGCGGCATCCGGACTTCGCAATCAAGGCACTCACCACCGCCGAACTCAAGCAGCGCGCCGCGCGTCCGCTGCGCGCGGGGATGGTTTCGCATAAGCACACGGACTATCGCGTGACGGAGTTTGACGACTCGATTCGGGAGATGGTCGAACAAACTGAATCAACGCCCGCATCATTGGGATAGCGGCGGCGATGAAGTTCAAAGCTCGAAACTCAAGAGCAGCTCCAAATCCACAGGTCCATGCTTCGCAAGGGTGGCGTTCGTCGGTTGGTGCTTGGAGCTTTCTGTTTATCTTGAGGTTTGAACTTTGAGCTTCGTCGTCCGATCAGCTATTCCGCAGAAACGGCAAGGAGCCGTGGGGACATTTTCCAGCGTCACGCAGCCTTGAGTTACCCGCCGAACCGGCGCATAACCAAACGCATGAAACACAAATTCTCCTGCTGGCTGCTCTGTTTGTTTTCGACCGCCGTGCTCCGCGCCGCCGCGCCGGACATCGTGCTCGCCGATTTCGAGGACGCCGGTTACGGCGAATGGAAAGCCACCGGCGACGCTTTCGGGGCGGGGCCGGCACGCGGCGCGCTGCCAGGTCAGATGGCCGTGAGCGGTTTCGCCGGCAAGGGCTTGGTGAATTCGTTTTATGGCGGCGATAAGAGCACGGGCACACTCACGTCGCCGGAGTTTCCGATCAACCGCCGTCACGTCAGCTTTCTCATCGGCGGCGGCGGGCATGACGGCAAGACGTGCATGAATCTGCTCGTGGGCGGCGAGATCGTTCGCACCATCACCGGCCCGAACAAACAATCCGGCGGCACGGAGCGGCTCGAACCGGAGGCGTGGGACGTGGGCGATTTCGCGGGCAAGACCGCGCGGATCGAGATCGTGGATCAAGCCACGGGCGGCTGGGGCCACATCAACGTGGACCAGATTGTTCTCACCGACCGCAAGCCCAGCCTCACGCTCAACGACGCGACGCGCGAGTTGGCTTTGGACAGGCGTTACCTGAACTTCCCCGTGAAGAACGGCGCGAAGAAGCGGCGCATGAGCCTGAGCGTGGATGGCGTGAAGGCGCGCGAGTTTGAAATCGAACTGGCCGACGCCGCGCCGGACTGGTGGGCGTTCCTCGACGTGAGCGCGTTTGCCGGCAAGAAGGGCGTGCTGCGCGTGGACAAGCTGCCGGAGGATTCGGCGGGGCTGAAGTCCATTGAAGCGGGCGACACGATCAAGGACAGCGGCGATCTCTATCGCGAGAAGCATCGTCCGCAGTTTCATTTCTCGACGCGGCGCGGCTGGATCAACGACCCGAACGGGCTGGTGTTTTACCAGGGCGAGTATCACCTCTATTACCAGCACAACCCTTACGGCTGGGACTGGGGCAACATGCACTGGGCGCACGCGGTGAGCACGGATCTGGTGCAGTGGCGGGAGTTGCCGGTGGCGATTTACCCGAAGCAGTTTGGCGACTGGGCATTCTCCGGCAGCGCGGTGGTGGACTGGAAGAACACGAGCGGCTTCAAGAACGGCGAAAACGATGTGCTTGTCGCCGCCTACACGAGCACGGGCCGCGGCGAGTGCATCGTTTACAGCAACGACCGCGGGCGCACCTGGACCGAATACGATGGGAACCCGGTGGTGAAGCATCAGGGCCGCGACCCGCGCCTCTTCTGGCACGAGCCGACGCGGCGCTGGGTGATGGCCGTTTACACCGAGCCGAAGGAGGACGGGAAGACGCGCCAGACGATCGCGTTCCATTCGTCGCCCGACTTGAAGCAGTGGGAGTATCACAGCCGCGAGGACGGTTACTACGAATGCCCGGACATGTTCGAACTGCCCGTGGACGGCGACGCCAGCAACCGCAAGTGGGTGCTCACCGCCGCGAACGATGACTACGCCATCGGCGCGTTCGACGGACGGAAGTTCACCAAGGAGTCCGGCAAGCATCGCGGCAATCACGGCAATTGTTTCTACGCCGCGCAGACCTATAGCGACATCCCGGCGGCGGACGGTCGGCGCATCCAGATCGGCTGGGCGCGCGTCAGCCATCCGGCGATGCCGTTCAATCAGATGATGGCCTTCCCGTGCGAACTGACGTTGCGCACCACGCCCGACGGCGTCCGCCTGTGCGCGCTGCCGGCGAAGGAAATTGAAAAGCTCCACGGCAAACGGCACAGCGTGCCGGGCCAGCCCCTGCCGCCGGGCGAGAATCCGTTGGCGGCGGTGACGGGCGACTTGTTTCACATCCGCGCGGAGTTCGCCTTGGGCGACGCGATCGAAGTGGGGTTCAACCTGCGCGGCGTCCCGGTGAGCTACGACGTGAAGAAACAGGAACTCATTTGCAAGGACAAGACGGCACCGTTGAAGTTGCTCGACGGAAGGTTGCGTCTGCAAGTGCTCGTGGACCGGACGAGCATCGAAATCTACGCCAGCGACGGGCTGGTTTACATGCCGATGGGCGTCATCCCGAAAGACGAGGACAAGTCGCTGGGTGTGTTCGCCAAGGGCAGCGCGGCGACGATACGCTCGCTGGAAGTTTTTGAACTGCGCTCCGCGTGGTTTCCGGCGGAGGTTGCGGGGAAATGACGATGCCTCGCGCGGCCAAGGTGCGCCACGCCAGCAATTCTCATTTTGCAGGATGAGGTTGGGGAACGGTTGGTTGGGGCGGGGTGAAAAGGGAGGACCGAACTGCCGTGGCTGAAGTCATCCCGCGTGCCGCGCGCCGGAGCCGGGCATGGCTCCGCTCACACGCACGGC
>JANNEF010000293.1:0-17739 GCA_031378375.1 Verrucomicrobiota bacterium
GCCGTGCGTGTGAGCGGAGCCATGCCCGGCTCCGGCGCGCGGCACGCGGGATGACTTCAGCCACGGCAGTTCGGTCCTCCCTTTTCACCCCGCCCCAACCAACCGTTCCCCAACCTCATCCTGCAAAATGAGAATTGCTGCAGCTTTTTCCACCCTGGTTTTTCTGCAAACTGGCCATCGAGGTATCTCATTGACGCACCGGACAGGGCCTACTAGTTTTTCAGCCGGTTATTCGCTACGGCCAGCACGACGCCGGCTGTGGGCACGCCAAACAAACCGCGAAGAGGAGCCGTTTATGAATGAAATGGAAGCAATGCAGGAAGAAGTGACGATGGGCAAACTGATAAAGGACTTCAAAGTCGTCGCACACGACGCGGAGAGTCTTTTGAAAGCCTCCGCCGGCGATCTCGGCGACAAGGCCCGTGAGGCGCGCACGCGCCTGACCGCCAGCCTCGAATCGGCGAAGGCGAATTTTTACAAGCTGGAGGAAAAAGCCATCGCCGGCGCCAAGGCCACGGACAAGGTCATCCGCGAGCATCCCTACCAATCCATCGGGATCGCGTTTGGCGTGGGCCTGCTCATCGGCGTGCTCGTCACCCGCAAATAGTGTGATGGACGGCGGCGAGCCATCCGACGAGGGCCGGGACGGGCCGGTGCGCCGCATCGCGGGCGCGCTGCTGGGCACGTTGCGCAACCGCCTCGAGTTGTTCGCGGTCGAACTCCAGGAGGAAAAGCACTGGCTGGTGTCCACGCTGCTATGGGTGGGCGCGGCGATCTGTTTCGGCGCGCTGGCCTTTGCGATGATCACCGTCACCATCATCATGCTCTGCCCCGCTGCGGCGCGGCCCTGGGTGCTGGGCGGGTTTTGCGTCCTCTACGTGTGGCTGACGATCAACGCCGTCGTGATGTTGCGAAGAAATTTCAAGGAGCGTCCGGCCCCTCTGGCGGAAACAGTCGCCGAACTCAAAAAGGACATCGCATGGATACGCTCCAGGGAATGACGGCCTTGCAGACGCGCAAGCGGGAGTTGTTGCTGGAAAGCGAACTTAACCGCCAGACGCTGCGGTTGGAGGTGGACCAGATTCAACTTCAGGTCGAACGGTTCCGCAGCGGCGGGATGTGGGTGCATGGTGCCTGGCGATGGCTGGCGCCCGTCGCGGGTTTCTTCCTCGCATGGAAATTCAAGAAGACCACCGCGTTCGTGGCCAAAGGTTCCCTGTGGACACTGGCGTTGCGGAAATTATTCGAGGCGTGGCAGGAGTCGAGGCAGGCTCAGAGTTAGCCGCGCAACGCGGAGTTTCCCACCAGTGGCTTCACCGTTGTCGGTTCCTCATCGCGCAATCCATCCGCCGCCGACCACCAAATCCCCGTCGTAAAAAACGCACGCCTGCCCCGGCGTGATCGCACGCTGCGGCACGGACAACTTCACCCGCGCAGCACCGTTGGGCAATGGAGTCACCGTCGCCACCGTGCCGGGATGGTTGTAACGAATCTTGGCGCTCACTTCGATGGATGGCGGCGGCTCGTCAAACGGAATCCAGTTGCACCGCTCGACGGTGAACTCGTCGCGGTCCAACGCGGAGTCGTCACCGACGATCACGCGGTTGTTGGCGGCGTCCAGTTCAATCACGTAGAGCGGCTTCGGCGAGGAGAGGCCCAGCCCTTTGCGCTGGCCGATAGTGTAGAACTCGATGCCTTCATGTTCGCCGAGTTTGCGCCCGTGCAAGTCCACGATGTCGCCTTTGTGCGGCTGCACGAGGTTCGCCTGGCGGAGAAATTTCCCGTAGTCCTTGTCCGGCACGAAACAGATTTCCATGCTCTCCTCCTTGTCGGCGGTCTTGAGCTGGCTCTCGCGGGCGATTTCGCGCGTGTCGCTCTTGGTCAGTTCACCGAGCGGAAAGAGCGTGCGGGCGAGCTGCTCCTGCTTGAGTGAAAACAGAAAATAGCTCTGGTCCTTGCGCGCGTCGCAGCCGCGCTTGAGCAGCACCCGGCCATTGACGCGCTCCACGCGGGCGAAGTGGCCGGTGGCGATGTAATCCGCGCCGAGTTGCCGCGCGCGGTTGATGAGGGTGCCGAACTTGAGTTTCTCATTGCACATCACGCAGGGGTTGGGCGTGCGTCCGGCTTTGTATTCCTCGGCGAAGTAGGCGATGACCTGTTTCTGAAAATCCGCCGCCTCATCAATCAGGTAGTAGGGAATGCCCAGCCGGTCCGACACGCTGCGCGCGTCGCTCACGGCCTGCGGCCCGCAACATTTGTCTTCCGCGCGGGAGACGCAATCCTGCGGCCACAACTTGAGCGTGATGCCCACCACGTCATAGCCCTGTTCCAACAACAGCGCCGCTGCCGCGGAGGAATCCACCCCGCCGCTCATGCCAACGACCACGCGCTGTTTCCGATGCTCTGTCATGGTGGCGAAGATACGGGCCGGGCGCGGGGGTGTAAAGGCAATGGCAGGCCGGCCAACGGCCGCGAGTTGCTCAAGCCCGCTTCAACCGCGGGCCCTTGGGCGTGTCTTCGATGAGCCAGCCGTGGCTCTTCAATTCGTCGCGCAGCGCGTCGGAGCGTTTGAAGTCGCGGTCCTTGCGCGCCTGCTGGCGCTGTTCGAGCAAGCTGAGGATTTCCGGCGGCGCTTCGCCCTCCGCCTTGCGGCCGAGGCCGAACACCGCGTCGAGTTTGCGCCACGCGGCGAGGCTGGCGGCGGCCTGCGCGGCGGAAAGTTGATTGGCCGCGAGCAGGCGATTCATCTCGCGCACCCACTCGAAGACCGCGCCCCACGCGGCGGAGACGTTCAGGTCTTCGTCCATCGCGGCGGTGAAGGCTTCGAGCAGTTTCGCGTCGGCGGCCGCGTTGGCGGCACCCGCCACTTCACCGAGTTTCGCCAGGCATTCATCCAGCCGCGCCAGCGACGCGCGCGCGCCGTGCAAACCGTCGAGCGTAAAGTTGAACGACTCGCGGTAATGCGCCGAGAGCATGAGCAGGCGGATTTCGCGGCCGTGGAAACCTTTCTCCAGCAGATCACGGAGCGTGTAAAAGTTCCCCAGCGACTTGCTCATCTTCTTGCCTTCGACCAGCAGGTGCGCGCCGTGCAGCCAGTGTTTGACGAAGCGCCGGCCCGGCGGTTGCAGGGCCGCGCCTTCGCTCTGGGCGATTTCATCCTCGTGATGGGGGAACGCCAAATCCTCGCCGCCCAGATGCAGGTCGAAACTCGGCCCGAGAATTTTCATGCTCATGGCGCTGCACTCGATGTGCCAGCCGGGCCGGCCTTCGCCCCAGGGACTGGGCCAGAAGACCGCGCCGTCGTCGGCCACGCGAGCCTTCCAGAGCGCGAAGTCGGCGACGGATTCCTTGGTGTATTCGTCGCTGGCAACCCGCTCGCCGGGACGCATCGCCTCGAAGTTCAAGTTCACCAACTGCCCGTAGCGGCAGCCGCAGCCTTGATATTTCTCGATGCTGAAGTAAACCGAGCCGTCCGCGGCCTGGTAGGCGACGCCGCGCGCGATCAGCTTTTCGATCAAGGCGATCATCTCCGGGATGTGCTCCGTGGCGCGCGGCAGGTGATGCGGCGGCAGGCAGGCGAGCGCCTTCAAATCTTCGAGGAACGCAGCTTCGTATCTGGCCGTGTAATCGCGCAGTGACACGCCGGCCTGGCGCACGCGCGTGATGATTTTGTCCTCCACGTCAGTGATGTTCATGACGTGGCGCGGGCTGAAACCGCGAAACTCCAGGTAGCGCCGCACCAGATCGGCGAAGACGAAGGTGCGAAAATTTCCGATGTGGCCGAAATCATACACCGTCGGCCCGCAGCAATACATGCCCACATCGCGGCCTGCGGGATCCAGCGGCACAAATTCCTCCACCGAGCGGGAGAGTGTGTTGAAAAGTTTCAGGGCCATTTGTAACTGCGGGCAGGCTAGAGGCGGCGCCAGGAAAGAAAAGTCAAAACTCGGATCAGGCGGGGATTTTAACCCGCGAATCACTCCGCCGCGTTCAGAACCAGCGCGCGTTCGGTGGCCGACAATTCTTTCCAACTGCCCGCCGCAAGTTTTCCCAGTTCAAATTCGCCGACCCGCACGCGCAGGAGACGCAGCGTCGGATGGCCGATGGCCGCAGTCATGCGCCGCACCTGGCGGTTCTTCCCTTCCACCAGTTTCAGCGCCAGCCAGCAGTCCGGCACCGATTTGCGGAAGCGAATGGGCGGTTCGCGCGGCGGCACTTCCGGCTGCGGGTCAAGCAGCCACGCGCGGCACGGCAGCGTCTTGTGTCCTTGGATCAGCACTCCGCGCTGTAACGCCTCCAACGCTTCCGGTGCGGGGACTCGCTCCACTTGTGCCCAGTAAACTCGCCGGTGGCCGTGGCGTGGGTGCAAGAGCTTTTCGTTGAGTTCCGACTCATCGCTCAAGAGGAGCAATCCCTCCGAGTCCGCGTCCAGTCGCCCGATGGGGTACACGCGCGGCGGGAAGCCGAACTCAGCGAGCGTCCGGTTGGGCGAGCCGTCCGGCGTGAAGGCGGACAGCACTCCGAACGGTTTGTTGAATGCGATGAGCATGGCGATGAAAGTAGAAGCGGCGCGCGGCCTGTCCAGCCAATCCAGCGGCGCGCGGGCCTCCTGACCGGAAAAAACTCGCGGCCCGCGCTTCCGCGCTCCAATCTTTTCGCCGTGCATCTGGCCCATCTGCGTCTCCGTGACTTCCGCAATTACGCGCGGTTGGACGCGGATTTTGCGCCGGGGTTCCACCTGCTGCTGGGCGACAACGCGCAGGGAAAGACGAACATCCTGGAAGCCATTTATCTCATGGCCACGCTGCGGTCGTTTCGCGGCGTGGGCGGCGCGCAGATGATTCGCCACGGGCAGAAGGGTTACTTCGTCGGCGGCACGGTCGTCGCACAGGGCGAGCGGGAGATTAAAATCTATTGGTCGCTGCGCGAGCGCAAACTGGGACTCGACGGCCAGCCCGTGCGCCGGCTGGCTGATTATCTCGGCGCGCTGCGCGTGGTGGTTTTTTGCACGGAGGATCTGCAACTGGTCAAGGGCGTCTCCCGCTCGCGGCGGCGTTTCCTCGACCTGCTGCTCACGCAGACGTTCCCCGCCTACCTGCCGGCGCTCCAGCGCTACGCCCACGCGCTCAAATCGCGCAACGCGCTGTTGAAGCAGCGTCTGGTGGATGAAGCGGCGCTGGAAAGTTTCTCCCGGGAGTTGGTCACGGTGGGCGAAGAGATCACGCGCCAGCGCCGCGAATTGACGCCGAAGATTTCTCCGCTCGCCCGGCTGGCCTACCGCCGCATCGCGCACGATGCCGAGGAGCTGCGCCTGGAATACCAGCCGAGCGTGAAGCAGGACTTCGCCGTCGAACTGGCCCAGTCACGTGCGCGGGAACGCACCTACCGATCGACTCTGATCGGCCCGCACCGCGACGAAATCGAGCTGCTGCTGAATGATCGCTCGGCCGCGCAGTTCGGCAGCGAGGGGCAAAAGCGCACGCTGGCCATCGCCCTGAAAATGGCGCAGGCAGAATATCTTTCCGGGCTGCACGGCGCTCCGCCGATTCTGTTGATTGACGATGTGATGGGTGAGTTGGACGCGAAACGGCGGGGCGGTTTGCTGCCCTTGCTGGAGCGGTCGCGACACGCGGGCGGCCAGGTGTTCATGACCTGCACGGAGGAGAACTGGCCGCGGGAACTGGGCCGCGCGTTGCAGCGTTGGGAAGTGCGGGCGGGAACGCTCGCCCAACTGCCCAGCCCTTGAACCGCCTGCCGGCATCCGCGGTCAATCCGTGCAAGAAAAGCATGAATCACGGCAAGGGAGGGTGAGCACGCAGATCGTTCCCGTCGCACACTGACGTGGAAAGAACGAACATGAAGACGAACCAGTCATCCGCAACACACAGCGAGCCGTCGGGGCGACGGGCGGGCGGGGGCGCATCGAAGAAAGGGGCGACCTTATGAGTGTTCCCAGAAACATCCTTACCGATCATCCGTTTCTCAATCGCATGAGGGATGAACACCTCGACATTCTCGCCGAGTGTGCGGCGGCGCAAACCATCGAGCCGGGTACCGTGATCTTCCGCGAAAACGAACTGGCTGACCGGTTCTTCCTCATTCTCGACGGGCGGGTGGAATTGGAGACGCGCGGGAACAAGCACGAATTTCCCGTCCAGACCGTCGGTGCTGGCGAGGCGCTCGGCTGGTCATGGTTGTTCCCGCCGTTCCGCTGGCATTTCGAGGCGCAGGCGCGGGAACGAACCCGGGTCATCGTCTTCACCGCCGCGCATCTTCTGGTGGCTTGCGAGCGAAACCATGACTTCGGCTACGAATTGATGAAGCGCGTGGCGCAGGTCGTCATCCTCCGCTTGCAGTCGGCGCGGCGACACTTGCTGGACGCCAACTGGCCTTCCCGTTCCCCGGACGAAACCAGGACAACTCCTCCTACGACAGGAAATTTATGGGCACCCTTGAAACGCTGATCGCCGGGCATCCTTTCCTACATGGCTTGAGCTCGGAACATTTGAAAATCCTGGCCGACTCCGCCATGCAATCAAACTTTCAGGCCGGCGAACTCATCTTCCGCGACGGCGACCCCGCCAACCGTTTCTACCTCATCCTCGACGGGAAAGTGGCGATCGAAGCGGCTGGGCGCGAGCAGAGCGAGTTGCCCGTTCAAACCGTGGGCGCGGGCGATGTGCTCGGCTGGTCATGGCTTTTCCCGCCCTACTACTGGCACTTCGATGCGCGGGCGCTGGAGCCGGTGCGGGCGGTGTTCTTCTACGGCACGCGCTTGCGTGAGCAATGTGAGCAGGACCATCATTTCGGATACGAGTTGATGAAACGGGTGACGCAGGTGGTGATCAGGCGACTTCAAGCCACGCGCGGACAGTTGGTGGAAGCAGCCCTGAAGAGTGGAGCGGGATCGCGTTGAAGTCTGGTCCAGCCAAAACAAGTCCGTGCGGAATCCGCGCGATCCAGCGTTCGTGTTTCCACGTCCGCGACTGACCATCCTCGACCGATGACAACGCCAGACCCCAGCACCGTCGCCCCCGCCCCCAACCATCCGCTCGACACAATCTTTGCGCCGCGATCGGTTGCCATCATTGGTGCCACGGAAAATCCCCATAGTGTCGGACGCACGATTACGGAGCATCTGACTGGCGGTTTGTTTGGCGGCGCCGTGTTTCCGATTAATCCGAAGCGGGCGACCGTGCTTGGTCGCAAGGCTTATGCGCGCATCCGGGATGTGCCGCACTCCCCCGAGCTCGCCATCATCGTCACCCCTGCGCCCACCGTGCCCGGAGTGATCCGCGAATGCGTGGATGCCGGCATCAAGGGCGCCGTGATCATCTCCGCCGGGTTCAAGGAAACGGGGGTGCCCGGCGTGGAGTTGGAACAACAAATTCTCGCGGAAGCCCGGCGCGGGCGAATGCGCGTCATCGGGCCGAATTGTCTGGGCGTGATGCGCCCGCACCTCGGGCTCAACGCCACGTTTGCCAGCGCCATGGCGCGGCCCGGAAACGTCGCCTTCATCAGCCAGAGCGGTGCGTTGTGTACTGCAATTCTCGATTGGAGCTTTCGCGAGAATGTCGGTTTCAGCGCCTTTATCTCCGTGGGCTCGATGCTCGACGTCGGTTGGGGCGATTTGATCTATTACCTGGGGGACGACCCGCACACCCGGAGCATCGTCATGTACATGGAGTCCATTGGCGATGCCCGCGCTTTTCTGTCCGCTGCGCGCGAAGTGGCGCTCACCAAACCCATCATCGTCATCAAATGCGGGCGCACGGCCGCCGCCGCCAAGGCCGCCGCGTCGCACACCGGTTCGCTGACCGGCAGCGATGAGGTGCTGGATGCCGCGTTTCGGCGCGCGGGCGTGCTGCGGGTGAATGTCATTGCCGACCTCTTCAACCTGGCCGAAGTACTCGCCAAACAACCGCGCCCGCGCGGTCCGCGCCTGGCCATCGTCACGAATGCCGGCGGCCCCGCGGTGCTCGCCACCGACATGCTCATCTCCAATGGTGGCCAGTTGGCGGAGCTTTCACCAGCAAGCCTCGGCGCGTTCAACGCGCTTCTCCCGCCGCACTGGAGCCACAACAACCCCATTGATATTCTCGGCGACGCCGGCCCGGAGCGCTACGCCCAGGCCGTCGAGATCGCCGCCCACGACCCCAACAACGACGGCTTGCTCGTCATCCTCACACCCCAGGCGATGACCGACCCGACCGCCACCGCTGCGAAGATGCCGCCGTTCGCCAATCTGCCGGGCAAGCCAATCCTCGCCAGTTGGATGGGCGGACCGGAGGTGGCGACCGGCGAAAGTTTGCTCAACGATGCGGGCATTCCCACCTTCGATTATCCGGACGCGGCCGCGCGAGCCTTCCAATACATGTGGCGCTACAGTGACAATCTCCGCGCGCTCTATGAGACGCCGGCTTTGGCACCGGAGTCCGCTGAAAGCTTGGGTCGGAAGGCCAGGGTCGAGCATCTCCTGCTGTCGGTTCGAACTTCAGGCCGCACGATCCTGACGGAAGTGGAAGCCCATCATGTCCTCGCCGCCTACGATATTCCGACGGTGGACGCGCGCGTCGCGACGGATGAGGAGACCGCCGTGGTTCATGCCAGGGAGTTGGGCTATCCCGTCGTGCTGAAACTTTATTCGGAGACGATCACGCACAAGACGGATGTGGGCGGCGTGAAGTTGAACCTGCGCGACGCTGCCGCGGTGCGCCGCGCCTTTCACGACATCCACTCAGCGGTGCGGGAGAAAGCCGGCGGCCAGCATTTCCTGGGGGTGACCGTCGAGCCGATGATCGCATCCGACGATGGTTACGAATTGATTTTGGGCAGCAGCGTGGATGCGCAGTTCGGTCCGGTGATGCTCTTTGGCGCCGGCGGCCAACTGGTGGAGGTCTTCCAGGATCACGCGCTCGGGCTGCCGCCGCTCACCGCCACGCTGGCCCGGCGTTTGATGGAACAAACCCGGATTTTCACCGCGCTCCAGGGCGTGCGGGGTCGCGCGCCGGTGGACCTCGCCGCGTTGGAACAACTGCTCGTGCGCTTCAGTCAACTCGTGGTGGAGCAGCCTTGGATCAAGGAAGTGGATATCAATCCGCTGCTCGCCTCTCCCACACGCCTGATGGCGTTGGACGCGCGTGTGGTCGTCCATGGAAGCGGCATCACGGCCAGCGAACTTCCCAAGCCAGCCATCCGCCCGTATCCGGCGCAATACGTCACCCCGTGTCGGCTGCGCGACGGGACCGAGCTCACCCTCCGCCCCATTCGTCCAGACGACGAACCCTTGCTGGTGGACTTCCACGTCACGCTCTCGGAACGCAGCGTGTATAACCGCTACTTCCATTATTTGAAACTGGGCGAGCGCGTCAGCCACGAGCGCTTGACGCGGATTTGTTTCAACGATTACGACCGCGAGATCGCGCTGGTCGCCGACCACCAGGATGTGATCACCGGCCAGCACGAAATCCTGGGCGTGGGCCGGTTCAGCAAGGCCCACGGGTTGGAGGAGGCGGAGTTTGCGTTGCTCGTCAGCGACCGCTGGCAGAATCAGGGCTTGGGCAGTCAATTGCTCCACTCGCTGGTGAGGATCGCCCGGGATGAAAAACTTGCGCGCCTGACCGGGAGCATTTTGGCGGATAATCGCGAGATGCGCCACTTGTGTGTGAAGGCCGGCTTCCAAATTCGCCATCAATCCGATAGCAGCGCGTGCGAGGCGGAATTGGTTTTGTGAGCAACGGTGCCGAACTCTTCACCCGCTCAGGGACGGACGGGTGGCGGGGTGGCGGGGTCGTCCGACGGCGGCCGACGCGGGCCGTCCGGCGTGGGGCCATCGAAGCGGGGACGGTTCGGTTGTTGGAGACGGCGTCCACCCTCCGGAGGCATCGGCCCATCAGGAGCGAACTCCCCGGGACCGGGTGGCCGTCCCCGCCACTGATTGGGCATGGGCAGGTCGCCCTGGCGGCGGGGTTGTTGTTTGATCAACCGTTCGAATTCCTCCCGCTGGGCCGGAGTCAACTCGGCCCGGATCAACTCATTCACTTTGCGGGTTTCCTCGTTGAACTCCGGGCGCAGCAAATCAAACAGGATGCGCGTGCGCTCCTGGCTGGCGCGGAGAATATGTTCGATTCGTTCGCGTTGTTCGGGCCGGAGGTCGAGCGAACGCGTCATGCGGTGGAGCATTTCGGCACGCAGGAACGGTTGCGGGGCGGACGCGGGCTTGGTGACTTGTTTGACCAGCAGGCCGCCCGTGATCACTCCCGCGCCGAAGATGACGAGAGTGGCGAGGATGACTTTCCAGATGCTCACCAGGTTTCGTCCGTGTCGTCCACGGCCGCCAACATGGTTTGTTCCAGTTCCTGCGAAAAGCTGGAATCCGAAGCGGTCGCGTTGAACGGCAGATAGATCCACACGCCCAGGAGCAGCGAAACCGCCACACAGGCCCCAGCCGCACGCCACAGCGCGCGGCCCCACCACAACGCGGCGTCCTCGACCGGCCGGGCGCGCAGACGGGCCATGATGCGCTGCTCGAAAGCGTATGGCACCGCGTCGCTTGGCGGATGAGCACGAGCGGCATTCAGCAGTTTCTTTTGCAGGTCAACCAGGTTCATAACATGGGCATTGGTTCAGACGATGGCGCTTTCGGCGGGGTTACATGTACTTTTCCGGGGCCATTTTGGCGACGCATTTGCGCATCTCGGCCCGGGCGCGAAAAGCCCGGACTTTGACCAGCGGCACCGACCAGCCGGTGAGTTGCGAAATCTCTTTCACCGACCGCTCTTCAATCTCCAGCAGAGTAATCACGAGCCGGGCGGCGGGGGATAGTTGTTCCAGCAGGCGCCCGACCAGTGCGCGCGCGGCCTCGGCCTTTTCGCTGGCGTCGTCGGGCTGGGCGACAAAACGGTCGAGCCAGTCGGTTTCCGGCCCGGTGAGTTCGGTGAACGCGGTCTCGCGGTTGCGCTGGTGCGCGCGCAGGAAATCGTAGCAGGTGCGCACCGCCAGGCGCATGAGCCAGTGCTCGAAGGGGGCCTCGCCGCGAAAACTTGCGAGCTTCTGAAACGCCTTGGTCCAGACCTCCTGGGCGATGTCCTCCACTTCACTTTCGCGCCGTGCGTAACGGCGGGCCGTGGCGAAAACGCGCGGCGAATACTTCGTGATGAGCGGCTCGAAGCTCGCCGTGTCGCCGTTGAGCACGGCGCCGATTAAGTCCGCGTCCAATGACTCCATGCTGGTGGGGCCGGGCAGATCTGTGCGAATGACGGATGACAGAGGAGGGCTGGCAAATGGATCTTCAATGCTCGGGCAACGAATCATTCTTAAGGACGCGCCGGTGGCAATGGCGGACGATCCCCACGCTCATCTTTGAAAGGCGGACGCCGGGGTGGGCCTCCTGATGGCGGGCCGTCGTCTTCGCCGTGCCGGAAATCCGGGCGGCGAAACGCTGGCGGCCCATCCCGGCGGAATTCCGGCCCGTGAAACTCACCCGGAGGCCGCGCCGGTTTGCGCTCCCGGTCCCGGCCCGGACGAACATCGGACTCGTCGCGCCGTGTTTCACGACGCGGGGGGCCGGCATCCGGGCGCAGGTCGCGCAAACGCTCCCGCTGGTCGGGCGTCAGGCCGGGCTGGATCTTGGCCAGGACGCGGGCCTGAGTGACGACACGCTCGGCTTCCAGGGCGGCGAGCGTGGCGGCGTGCTTCCGAATCACCTCTTCATCGGCTTTTTCTGAAAACATGGTTTCGTGCAGTTCACGGCGGGCCTGCTGCGTTCTCTCCTGCAACTCGCGCAGGTGTTCGCGCGCGCCCTCACGCGCGGCGCGAAACGTCTCGCGCTGTTCGTCGGTGAGCACACGTTCGATCTCCAGACCGGGTCGTGGCGGCTGCAACGGCGGGCGTTCGCCACGGGGCGCGTCCGGTTGGGAAGGGCGGCGACGTGGTGCGTCCGGCGACGGTTGGGCGCTGGCGACACCGACGATAAGGACGGCGACGGCCACGGTTGCCGGCAGGGTGAGACGAGCGAACAAGTTTCTGTTTTTCATTCTGGTGCTCCGGGTCGTTGGGCGGGCGGTATGCCGGGCAGCGGGCCGCCTTCCCGTATTCGTTTTTCGATTTCCTCCATGCGATTGAGTTGCCGCTGTTCCTGATCAGTGATGGTGCCTCCGGATCGCTTCTCGCGCAGTTCCGTGAGCCGGCGTTGAATTTCATCTTTGCGATGTGGATCGCCGGGCGGACGACCACCTGCAAACCCGTTTTGCTCCATCCGTCTGCCGACTTCCTCCATACGCTCAAGCTGGCGCTGCTCCTCGTCCGAAATCGTCGCGTCGGCTTTCTTTCGGCGCAAGTCGGCCAGCCGTTTCAGGACTTCATCGCGACGGCTCGTTTCGGAGAAAAACTGCCGGTTGGTGATGCCGGCAGCGTGCTCGAAGTGCGGGGCCAATTCCTCCATCTGTTCGAGGCGGCGCTGCTCCGCCCTGGTGAGAGCATTGGTGGTTTTTCTCTGGCGCAGGTCGGTCAGTTGCGTTTGAAAGCGGTCGCGGATTTCCCGGCGTTTGGCGGCAAATTCCCCGGCGGTCAGTTCCGGGAGCGGAAGCGCCGGTCCGCCGCGCGCTTCACGGGCCTGCTGGATGCGTGCCTGGCGTTCCGCCGGAGACAGCGTGCGGCCAGGGGCGTGAAGATCGTCGCGGGCCGGTGGACCGGGCGGGTGGGTGTTCTCGGCGAAAGGCACAGCCATCGGGCTGCCAACAGTCAGCAGCAGGATCACAATGCTTGGAATGAACTTCAATGGCTTCATACACTGTCGCGACGCGCCTTAAACCAGACGCACCTCCGGGCCCCAAAGTTACACTCACGCCCCGCGCCGCACGGGACGCTGGCGGCTATCCCCGGCTGATTCCGAGGAGTTGATCGAAGTCGGCGGAGAATTTGTTCATCGCCTCGGAAATTTTGGGCGGCTGTTCGCCGAGGGTGACGGTCATGCGCGGGACCAGGGTCGGATTGAATTTGATCAACTCGGCGGCGGCCACGATCAGCGACAAGTGGTTGTTGATGTCATGCCGCAACGTGGAGAATTTGCGGCTCAATTCTTCCACTTGCTCCGCGCTCAATGTTACCGGGTTGGCAGGCGTTCCCATGGGCCGAGGATGTGGCGGGTGCCGGGCGAATGCAAGCGGCTTTGAAATTTTTGTCGCGTAGTTTTCAGAAGCAGCATCTGGCGCCGGCACCTGGATGGTGCTGGCGAACATCGGTTCGGCGCAGTCGCCGGTGGTGGCGGGGTGAGCGGCCAGTCAGGCTCAGACCGGAGGTAGCGATGTCACCGACGCGCACAGCGGGAGTCGTTCACCAGCGGTTTCAACTGCTCGTTCCAAGTGAGACAAACCAACGAACGGAGGGAGTGGCGACCCTATCGGGAATCGAACCCGAGCCGCTGCCGTGAAAGGGCAGTGTCCTAACCGCTAGACGATAGGGTCGTCGAAGGAGCGCGACTATAAACACCGCGCCCGGCTTGTCACGCGGAAAGATTTTCAAAGTCGCGCGAAGGACATTTTTTTCGGCTGCTTTTGCATTGACCGGCCGACAGTTTGTCCTCACGTTGCGCCCATGTCCCCTAAGTCATATTTGATCGTCGCCCTGGCCGCCACTGCCTTGAACCTGCCCGCGCTCGCGGCGGAAACGGTGGAGGGCGTCAACATCATCGAGTTACCCGACAAGTTGCGCGTGGAGATCAACGGCGAGTTGTTCACTGAATACGTGTTCAAGGGCGCCAACCATGTTTACTTTTACCCGCTGCACGGCCCCGGCGGGCTGCCGATGACGCGCAACTGGCCGATGAAAAGCGTCGAGGGCGAGGAGCAGGACCATCCGCATCACCGCTCGCTGTGGTTCTCGCACGGCGCGGTCAACGGCGTGGACTTTTGGTCGGAGAGCGCCAAGGCGGGGAAGATTCTGCACGACAAGTTCCTGGAAAAAAAATTCGGCAAGGATAGTGGCGTCATCCGCTCCGCCAACAAATGGGTCGCGCCCGACGGCAAGACCATTTGCACGGATGAGCGCACGTTCCGCGTCCATAACCGTCCGGGGAACGAGCGCGTGTTCGACTTCGAGGTCACGCTCAAGGCTCCGTCCGATCGTGAAGTGGTGCTTGGCGACACCAAGGAGGGCAGCATGTCCATGCGCGTCAACGAAACCATGCGCGTGATGAAAATGAAAAAGCCCGGTGAGAAAAAGGCGGCGGCGGGCGCGGGCCACATCGTCAACAGCGAAGGCGTGCGCGACGACGACACCTGGGGCAAGCGCGCCGCGTGGTGCGATTATCACGGCCCGGTCAATGGCAAGACCGTGGGCGCGGCCATTTTCGATCACCCGTCGAATCCGGCGCACCCTACTTACTGGCACGTCCGGGGCTACGGGCTGTTCGGCGCGAATCCCTTCGGCATCCATGACTTCACCGACAAAAAGCAACCGCCCGGCGCGGGCAACCTGGTCATCGCTCCCGGAAAGAGCGTCACCTTCAAGTATCGCTTCTACCTGCACGAGGGCGACGAGAAGCAGGGCCGGGTGGCCGCGCGTTACAAGGAATACACCGACGGCAAATGATCACCGAAGGAACCTAAATAAATTTCGCCGCTGGTTCGTCCACTCACCATCAACTTTATGAAATCCATCAATCGCAGAACATTCCTCCAGCGCACCGGCCTCGCCGCCGCCACTGTCAGTTGGTCCGCCCGCTCGTGGGCGCAGGTCGGCAAATCCACCAGCGATGAAATCCGGGTCGGCGTGATTGGCTTCAAGGGCCGCGGCCAGGATCATCTCAAGGGCCACGCGGGCGTGAAGGGCGTGCGCATCACCGGCCTGTGCGACGTGGATGCCAGCGTGCTCGGCAAGGAGCAGCAGAAGTGGAAGGACCAGGGCGTCGAAGTCGAAGCCGTGAGCGATCTCCGCCGCCTGCTCGACAGCAAAAACGTGGACGCCATATCCATCGCCACGCCCAACCACTGGCACGCGCTGGCGGCCATCTGGGCGATTCAGGCGGGCAAGGATGTTTATCTGGAGAAGCCCGTTTCGCACAACGTCTGGGAAGGGCGCAAGATCGTCGAAGCCGCGCGCAAGTATCAGAAGATTGTCCAGACCGGCACGCAAAGCCGCTCCAGTCACGGCATCAAGGAATGTTTCGCGTGGCTCAAGGAAGGCAACCTCGGCAAGATCAAACTGGCGCGCGGCCTTTGCTACAAGCCGCGTCCCAGCATCGGCAAGGTGGACGGTCCCCAGCCCATTCCCGCCGGCATTGATTACGATCTCTGGTGCGGTCCCGCGCCCGTCCGGCCGCTCATGCGTCAGAAACTCCACTACGATTGGCACTGGGTCTGGGACACCGGCAACGGCGACCTGGGCAATCAGGGCATCCACCAGATGGACATCGCGCGCTGGGCGCTGGGCGTGAACGAGCTTTCCCCGCGCGTCTTCAGCTTCGGCGGACGGCTCGGCTACGTGGACGACGGCGAGACGGCCAACACGCAGATTGTTTACCACGATTACCCGGACGCGCCGCTCATCTTTGAAGTGCGCGGTCTGCCCAGCAAAGCCGGCGACAAGAACATGGACAAGTATCGCGGCGCGGGCGTCGGCGTGGTCATTGACTGCGAAGGTGGTTACGTGGTCGTGCCCAGTTACACCAGCGCGACCGCGCACGACCAGGACGGCAAGGTCATCAAGGAATTCAAGGGCACGAGCGATCACTACAAGAACTTCATCGAAGCCGTCCGCAGCCGGAAGCACACCGATTTGCACGCGGACATTTTGGAAGGCCATCTCTCCAGCGCCCTCTGCCACACCGGAAACATTTCCTACCGCCTCGGCAAGCAGGGCAGCCCGGACGAAATCCGCGAGGGCCTCAAAGCCAGCAAGGAAGCCACCGAGACATTTGGCCGCATGGCCGAACATCTGGCCGCGAACAACGTGGACCTCAAGGAAACCAAGGCCAGCCTGGGCGTCTTCCTCAAGATGGACCCCAAGACCGAGCGGTTCATTGGCAACGACCAGGCCAACGCGATGCTCACGCGCGACTATCGCAAACCGTACGTCGTGCCGGACAAAGTGTGAGCCACGCCCGCTGAGATTACCGGCGTCGCCACCAGAACATCCGCTCCAGGCCGGTGCGGTTCGGATACGATCGCGGCACCCATTCCTCCAGCAATTCAAAATGCGGAGCGAAGCGTTCGACGACTTCCTCGCGCGTTGTGCCGAACGGCGGGCCGTCCACGTCGGGGATCAGGTAATGCACCGCGAGGAATTGGCCGCCCGGCTGGAGCCAGCGCCGGAGCGCCCGCGCGTAATCATCGCGCCGCGCCGGTTCGATCGCGCAGTAAAGCGTGTGCTCGAACAGCCAGTCGAACGGCCGCGCCGGCGTGTCCGTGAGAAAATCCGCGAGCTGAAATTCCGCGCGCAAACCCGCCGTGCTCGTCTTCTCACAACACTGGCGGATGGCCGACGGCGCGAGATCAAACCCATGCGCGGCGAACCCCGCGGCGGCCCAGGCGCGCACGTCATGGCCGGTGCCGCAGCCCGGTACGCACACGCTGCCGCGGGGCAGGGCAGGGCGCGCGGCCAGGAAATCCACCAGGCCCGGCGACGGCTCGCCCTTTTCCCACGGCATGTCGCCGGTTTGATAACGCGCTTCCCAATCGGTCGGTGTCATGCGCGGATGGTTCGCGGCCCGGCGGCGCGCGTCGAGCCTGAAGACGGAGCCGGGCGCTTGGAATCGCGTTGCCGCGCCGCCGGTTCCTGACTACCGTTCGCCCATGCGAATTTTGTCAGGCATCCAGCCGTCCGGCGCGCTGCACCTCGGAAATTATTTCGGAATGATGCGCCCGGCCATCGAACTCCAGGCCCGGGGCGAGGCATATTACTTCATCGCCAACTACCACTCCATGACCTCGCTCACCGACGCCGGCGAGCGCCGCAAAAACTCCCTCGACGTCGCGCTGGATTTCCTCGCGTGCGGCCTCGACCCGAAGCGCTCCGTCTTCTGGAAACAATCCGACGTGCCGGAAGTCACCGAGTTGACGTGGCTGCTCTCGACCGTCACCCCGATGGGCCTGCTCGAACGCTGCCACAGCTACAAGGACAAACTCGCCCGGGGCCTCTCGCCCAACCACGGCCTCTTCGCCTACCCCGTGCTCATGGCCGCCGACATCCTGATCTACGACTCGAACATCGTCCCCGTCGGGCGCGACCAGAAGCAGCATGTGGAAGTCACCCGCGACCTCGCCATCAAGTTCAACGAACTGTACGGCCAGACCTTTGTCATCCCGGAACCGCAGATCAAAGACGACGTCGCCGCCGTTCCCGGCACCGACGGGCAGAAGATGAGCAAGAGCTACGGCAACACCATCGAGATCTTCGGCGACGAGAAGGCCGCGCGCAAAAAAATCATGGCCCTCGTCATGGACAGCCGCACGCCGCAGGAACCCAAGCCCGACGCGGAAAAAAACCTCGCCATCCAACTGCTCAAGCTCGTCGCCCCGGCGGACACGGCGAAAGATTTGGAAGACCGCCTGCGCGCCGGGGGCCTGGGCTATGGCGATTTGAAGAAGGCGCTGTTCGAGCATTACTGGACTTGCTTCGCGCCCGCCCGCGCCCGGCGCGCCGAACTGGCCGCGAACCTCGACTACGTCCACCAAGTACTGCGCGACGGCGCGGGCCAGGCGCGGACCGTCGCGCAAAGCGTCCTCCAGCGCGCCAAACTCG
>JANNEF010000309.1:0-25042 GCA_031378375.1 Verrucomicrobiota bacterium
GGCATGACGACGAACGGACTGGTGTTCGTGGCCAGCGTCCAAGGGCCGGTCACTTCGTCGGCTTGGTAAAGCTTGTAGGTCGCGTCCGCCCACGCCGCCACGAATTCATTGCCGAACTTGCCCACATACACCTCCTGCTCCGGCGCCGACGGCGGCACGGGGGTCGCGATCAGTTCAAAGTCGAAACTCACATCGGAACTGCCAATGGACTCCTGATGAATCTCGACCGCGCAAACGTTCGGCCCGGCAGTCAGCAGATTCGTGAAGACGTTCGCCGTGAGGTTGGTGGTGTCAATCGAGTTTTCACCCGTGGTGGAAGCACGGGTGGTGAAACTGATGGCCGCCGGCAGCACCGGCAGGTTGGGACTGCGGTAAACCTCCGAACCGTTGAGATACACCACGCCGGCGTCGTCGCGCAGCAGCCATACACTCACCCCGGCAAGCACCGATGGATCGGCAACCGTAAACGGCTGGCGGAAGTAAAACGTGAGATTGGTGGTGCCGTTGGTGCCGACGCGCCGGATAAACGTGATCTCGTCGCGCGGACTGTCGCCAAAACCCAGTTGAGCCACGCCGTTGGACCAGCCGCTGTCGCCGAACCCCGGCGTGCGCCAAGCCGTGCCCTGGTTGGAGCCGTCATCCAGGTACTTCCACGAAGAACCGCGCGCGATGAGCGTCGTGTTGACTGGCGCGGGTGCCACTGCGGTCTTCACGAAGTAAACCACGGTCGGATTGCCCAACTGCGCGGCCTGCGCGTTGCCCAGACTCAGCCGGACCAATTCGTGATTGGTTGGGTTAACGCCCGGCGCGTAAACCCACTTCACCATCTGGCCTGGATCAAACGTCGCCGTCCCGCCAACCAGCGTCGCGCCGGCGGCATCTTGAAATTCATAATCCACGCTCGCCGCCTGCGCCGACGGCCCGCTCAACCGCAGCGCCACGCCTTCGCCGATGCGCGCCAGATCGATCTGCGACGCGCCCACCCAAGCCGCCACAGTCACGGGGCTGACCACACTGCCCTGGAATGTCGCGCTCGTCTGGCTCGTCAATTCGCCGTTCACCGGCGCGCTCAAGACGACGCGGATGGGATTGTGCGCCGCCACGTCGAAGCCCGCCGGGAAAATTCGTTTCACCGTTTCGCCCGGCTGAAACGTGAGCGTGCCGGTGGCCAGCGCGCCGTTGGTGGACTCGAACGCGTAGTTCACCGTCACGACATTCGGCGTGAAGGTGCTCAGGCGCACCGGCACGCCGGCAAAGATCGCACTCATGGCCGGCTGCGCCGCCCACAGCGCGATGCCCACGCCCACCGGCGCGGCGGGCGGCGTGGTCATGCGATTGGTCAGCCGCCATGCGTCAGTGGACGGATTCCAGATTTGATTGGTGGTGTGAAAGCCGTTCGACACGCTGAGGAAGTTGTCGCGAATCTCCATCTGATTGGATCGGTAATACCACCCGAGCGCGCCCTGCCGCCAGGTCATGCCCCACACGTCGCGAGCATTGTGAAGAATCATCGAATTGGTCAGGCGCAGGAAACCGTTCAGCCCGTCGCCGATGGTGTCGTAGTTGTCGCCGAAACGCGCGCCGATGCCGTTGGCGAGCGAGAGCAGCCCGCCGGCATGGCAGAACGGCGAGTTCTTGCCGGTGCTCCACCCGCACTCGATCCCCTGCCCGCAATTGATCAGCACGCTGTCGTGCGTGACCGTCGTTCGCCCGCCCCCGGACCACGCCAGTCCTTCGTGGAAACTCGCTTCCAGCCAGCAATTGCTCACCGTCACCGCCGAAGGCCCGCCGCCCGAACCGGCGTCAAAACAGTCGTCCTTCAACCACCCCACCAGACTGTCGCGAATTTCGTGCGTGCCCTCGTTCAAGTAGAAGCCGTCGTGGTCGCAGTCGGGGTTGGCGCAATACAGATCGTCTTCATACGGCACTTCAATCAGCGCCGACTGGAGCAACCGCAGCGAGCAGCCGTTGAATTCGCCCGCCGTGGTGCAGCGTTGGATCAACGTGCCGAGCAAGGTCACGGTCGCGTAAGGAGTGCCCCGGCTGATCGAATGATGGAACTGGCCGGCCAGGTAGATGGCGCCGCAATTGGTCAGCCCTGCCTGGGCGCGGTTGTCCAGGTAAAGCAGTGGCTGCTCCGGGCGATGGCCGGGGAAGCCGCTTTGCGCCGCGCCCGCGCCTATGAAGATGGCGGCGGTGGCGTCCAACCGCGAACTGGCCGTCGTCAGAAAGAATCCGCCCCACGGCTGGGCGCGTGTCACTGGAGTGAAGATCACCGGGCGCGTGGGCAACCCTTCGATGATGATGCGTCCGAGATTGGTGATGTTCATCCCCGCGTTGAGCCGCACGATGGAACCGTCCTGAATCGTCAGCGTCGCTCCGGCGGCGATGGTGAGGTTGCCCGTCACCGCGATGCGCGAGTCTTCGCCCCACACGATGGTGCCGCTCAGTGTGCCGGAAACACTCGTCCACGTTGGCGCCGCTTCCACGGTGATCACCTTGACGGATTGAAGCCCGGGAAGCTGCGCGGTGTACGTCAGCGCCCCAGGCGCGTTGGTCGCCGCCAGAAAACCGGAGCCGACACCGCGACGCAATGGGATGGACGGATGGCCGGCGGCGGTGAGCTGGCCGTTGGCGCGGACGGCGGCGCCCTGCGGATTCTTGATCCAGGCGACCACGGGAATTTCCATGCCCGCCGGGAAGGCCACCGGCGTCATGATGTCCAAATGCGCGCCGGCCAGTTCCCCCGCCGTGGCATTGACGCTCGGATATGGCACCCACGGTGCCAGCCCGTCCTCGGTGGTGCCGCGATCCGCCGCGCGCACGATGAAACGCACGAGCCGGTTGGACACGACGCCGCTGCCAATCTCCGTGCGGATGACCCGCAGTTCGTGGTAATCCGCGCGATTTACCAGCACGTCCACGTCCGTCGCGATGGGAACGTCATCGAGCGTCGCGCCATAAGTGTGACCGGCGGTGGACGGCACGCGCAGCGTCACGGTCGCGGAATAAAAGGAGCGATCCGCCACACCAGTAATGGGGAACGGCGCCTGTGCCCACGCGGCCGCAGTCGCCAGCACAAAGATCACGGTGAAGAACAACTCGAACTGAAAACGTCTGGAACAAAACATAAGCTGCACAGTATCTACACTGGCGCAGCGTGCAGTTCAAACCCTTTGTCGGGTTGACCGGGTTTGCCGGATCGACGGAGGATTGATTTCAAGGCCGATTGTCCCTTGAATCCACGGACTTGAACATCGTTCAGATCACTCCGGGTGCCGGCGGGATGTATTGCGGGAATTGTTTCCGCGACAATGCACTCGTCGCCGCGCTCCGCCGGCTCGGCCACTCGACGCTCATGGTTCCCCTCTACCTCCCGATGACGCTCGATGAGACGGACCAGAGCGCGGGCACGCCGATTTTTTTCGGCGGCGTCAGCGTTTATCTGGAGCAAAAATCCCCGCTGTTCCGCCGCGCGCCACGCTGGGTGCGGCGCGTGCTCTCCTCGCCGACGGTGTTGAAGTGGGCGGCGGGCAAGGCGGCCAAGACGCGCGCGGCGGACGTGGGGGACATCACGCTCTCCATGCTGCGCGGCGAGGAAGGCAACCAGGCGCGCGAACTGGACGAATTGATCGCGTGGCTCAAGGGCAACAAACCCGACGTGGTCTGCCTCTCCAACGCGCTGCTGGCGGGCATGGCGCGGCGCATCAAATCCGAATTGCGCGTGCCCGTGGTGTGCATGTTCCAGGGGGAGGATTCCTTCCTCGACACGCTGGCGGAACCACTGCGCGCCGCCGCCTGGCGGACACTGGCCGAGCGCGCCGCCGGGGTGGACGCCTTCATCGCGCCGAGCCGTTACTTCGCGGAACGGATGCGCGAGCGGCTCCACTTGCCGGCAGCGCGCGTGCGCGTGGTCTTCAACGGAATCAATCTCGAAGGGTTTGGCGAAGACGGTCAATCTCCCATGTTCGATGGCCGGGGGGAATACTCGCCCGTCATTGGTTTCTTCGCGCGGATGTGCCGCGAGAAGGGCCTGGACACCTTGGTCGAAGCGTTCCTGCTGTTGAAGGAGCGACCCGAAACCAAGCGCGCCCGGCTGCGCATCGGCGGCGGTTGCGGGCCGGGCGACGAATCGTTCGTGAACGATTTGCGCCTGCGACTCGAAGAACAGGAAGTGCTGGGCGACGTGGAATTTTTCCCAAACGTGGACCGCGTCGGCAAACTGGCATTTTTCCAGTCGCTCTCGGTCTTCTCGGTGCCGGCGCTGTACGGCGAGGCGTTCGGGCTTTACGTAATTGAGGCGCTGGCGGCGGGCGTGCCGGTGGTGCAGCCGCGCGTCGCCTCCTTCCCGGAACTGGTGGAGGCGACGGGCGGCGGCGTGCTGTGCGAACCGGGCGACGCGAAGGCGCTGGCCGACGCGCTGGAAAGCCTGCTACTGCATCCGCTTCACGCGCGGCATCTTGGTCAGCGCGGGCGGCAGGCGGTGCGGGAAAAGTTCGGCGTGGACCAGATGGCGCGCGAGGTCGCGCGGGTCTGCGAGGCGGCCATCGGGGAAGGAAAACGCGGATAGTGGGCAAGCCCTCCACGCGCGCGGAATTTTCAAATCGCAAACTTCAACGCACGACTCTAAACTCGTCTCATGGCCTACGAATTCAAAGCCCAACGCCGCGTCGAGTTTTCCGACACGGACATGGCGGGCATCATGCACTACTCGAATTTCTTCCGCTTCATGGAGACGGCGGAACACGGCTTTTACCGCGCGCTCGGCTTTTCCGTGACGATGCCGGAAACGAACCCGCGCCTGGGCTGGCCACGCGTCCACGCCGAGTGCGATTACCGGCGGCCGCTGCGGTTCGAAGACTTGGTGGAAATCCACCTGCTGGTGGCGGAGAAAAAAACCAAGGCCCTCACCTATCAGTTCCGTTTCCGCAAACTGGACGGCGCGGCGGGCGAGGAAGTGGCGCGCGGCGCTTTGACCATCGTGTGTGTCGCGCATCGCCCGGAGGGCACGATGAGCGCGGTGCCGATACCGGCGGAGATTGCGGAAAAGATTGAAGTCGCGCCGCCCGCCTTGCTCGCGTAAACCGCCCGCCCGACCCGACCTGCCCTCCTGCCCTGCGTGCGCAGTCGCGGCCACTCAGCCTTTGTATTTGCCTTGATACACCAGTTCGAAAAGCAGAGACGCCTTTTCATTCTTGCCGTCCACCTTCGCCGGCAGTTTGACGCGAATGGCTTTATGGTCTTCCGCCGGTTCCGTCAACCGCGGCACCGCGCCTTCGTCGCCGGTCACTGGACGCAGGCTCAGGACCAGCGGATGCGCCGAGGCCGTACCAGCCGCGCTGGCCTTGACCAGCGCGCGATAAGTATCCAATCCGTCCAGCTTCGGATCATTCTTCGCCGCAACCAGCACGCCAAACCACAAGTAATCCGCCGTGCCCAGATGGTCGCCATCCTGGGGCTGCAACGCCAGCCGCAAGGTGTAAACGCCGGCGGCGATTTCGTTGTCCTTGTAATCGCGCGCGGCGCGCGGCACGAAAACCGCACCCAGCAAAACCGTCGGCGCCACCGCATCCAGCACCTTGGCCCCCTCCGTCCGCGCTTTCACCGGCACCTCGGCACTGAACCAGAACTCCAACGCCGGTTTGTCTCCGTCGAGCAACTGAACGGCTTTTGACGGAAGCGCTTTGCGGATGGTCTCGGCGAGTTCCGGCGGCGGTTCCTTGTCCACCACCTTGAGCGTGAGATCCGCCGCGCTGGCGGGAAACGCCGCCGGGAGGAGCAGCGCGATCAGCCAGATGGCTCGCAATCCCAAGGTCAGGCCGGTCGTCATGCTCGCCGCGATAATTTCTCCGGAGTAGGAAATGAAGCCGGCCGGCAACGCCAACACTCCCGGCTCGCACCTCGAAAAATCTTTCACCGCACAAACCGCGCGATGAACGCGCTGCGCTGGCCCGTGGCTTCCCACGTCAGGTTCAACCCGGTGCCGGTGTACGCGGCTAGTTCCGTGTACGCGGGCAACGCCCCCTGCACGTCCGTGAGCGGCGGATAAAACGTGTCCTCGTTGCCACAGACGTGATCCTGCTCGCCGAAGCAGCGCGTGGTGATTTGCACCAGCTTGCCGGCCTTCACCGAGGCGCAGCCGGTCTTCGCGCACGCGCCCATCGCCGTCTCGATGGAGGAAGTTTTCACGTCCGCCACTTCATGGATCAACCGGCCCGCCTGCGCGCGCGCGAAAGCGATCAGCGCCTCGCGTTGCGGCGTGGTGGCCCGCGCGTCCACGATGAGCACGGCCCGGCCGGTGCGCGGCTGATAACGCAGGTCGCCCAGCGTGTCGTCGGTGCGCACCACGGCGATGACGCTCAAGCCATCCAGCGCGACGCCCTGCCAGCCGCCCTGGCGCACGGACCAGACGAGGATGCCCTCGCGACCCGCCAACCCCATCTCAGCGTTGGCAAAACACGGGCCGGTGTAAACATCACACGAACGCACTTCCAGGTAATCGCCCGAGATGGATGGGGCGGAGATTCTCGCGGTGAGCACGGAAGCCGCCGCGATGATTAAGCAGGCCACAGCCGAAACAATTTTCACTTTCATACAGTTATAATCAATGCCACAGGACCGGTGGGAAAAGCAACTCATTTCCCCGGGCAGAGCAACCGGGACAATCTCAGTTTTTTCCGGAACCATACAGCCGGAGCGAGATCGGGGACCGGTTGCGCTCCGCTTCATGGGAGGCTCGCGGTTGACACCGCTGAACCGCAGAAAATTTCCCACAGATTCAGAACCACCGCAGATAGACAAAACACAAAGCCAATCCGAACAGAAAACAGCAAAGCCCGCCGATGGAGTGAAAGCTCCTTTGCCTTCACTCCTGCTCTCTTTGTAATACAATCGTGTGAAATCTTCGCATGCCGCCAAGAATCTTCGGACCTCCGGCTTTAACGCAGAGGCCGCAGAGGTTTTTCGCAGAGGGACGCGGAGGAATAACTGGTTCTCTGCGCCCTCTGCGCGAACCTTTGCGTCCTCTGCGGTTAATCAGGATCGGTTCCTTGGTTGCGGCGCTGCCGCGCTGTGTCATTCGCGGTCAAAAAAATCAGTACACCAGCACCAGCACGGCGGCTTGTTCGGCGGACTTCACCACGTCCTCGAACTTCCGCTCCTGGGTGTTCGGTTCCTTGAGCCGGGCGGACACTTCCGGCACGGATTCCAGGAAGCCCAGCAGGAAACTGCTTTTCACTGCGTAATTCACGTTCTCCGGCAGCGCCCCGCTCGCGGCCAGCGCCGCCCGCGCGCTCAACTTGGCCGACACCACGCCCACCACGTTGCCGCGCTCGTCCACCAGCGCCCCGCCCGAATTGCCCGGCTGCACCGGCACGCTGATCTGGAAATACCGCGCGTCATCCCCCGCGCCGGATAGCGACGCAATCTCGCCCTTGGCCAGCTTGGGCGCGAACCCTTGCAAGCCGATGTTGGGAAAACCCACCGTGGCCACCGTGCCGCCCAGCTTAACCCCGCGACTGGCGACCATAGGCAACGCCGCGAACTTGCCCTCCGCCTTGAGCAACGCCAGATCATTGGCCGCATCCACCTTCACCACTTTGGCGGAAATGAGACCGGCCGTTGTAACCAATCGCACCTGCGCCCCACTCCCGGCCACATGTTGATTGGTGATGAGATACCCATCCTCCGTGATGAAGAATCCGGTGCCGGAAGATTCCGGGCGCGTCCGCGCAATGCCCGCGCCTGAACTATCGCTCCCGGTGGATGGCACCTCGCGCGGCTTGAAATTGCGCGCCAGCTTTTGGCCTTCTGCAATTTGTTCGCGAGACAACCCTTTTTCAAATAGCGCCATGACTTTCTTTGCAGTCTCATCGCCTTGACCCGCCACCAGAAGCCACCACTTATAAGCCTCCACGAAATCCTTCGGCACACCATCACCTCTGGCGTAGCAGACGCCCAGATTGTATTGAGCGCTGGCATCACCCTGTTCAGCAGCTTTGCGAACCCACTTCACCGCTTCTACATAATCCTTCACAACGCCATCGCCACGCTCATAGCAGATGCCCAGATTGTATTGAGCACTGGCGAGATTCTGCTCGGCAGCTTTGCGATACCATTTCACTGCCTTCACCTCATCCTTCGCCACGCCCTGGCCATTGGCGTAGCAGAGGCCCAGATTATTTTGAGCCTTGGCATGATCTTGTTCGGCGGCTTTGAGATACCATTTTACCGCTTCTTCCTCATCCTTCTCCATGCCGCCGCCACGCTCGTAGCAGAGGCCGAGATTGTATTGAGCTGTGGCGTGGTTTTGTACGGCGGCTTTGCGATACCATTTCACTGCTTCCACATCATCCTTCTTCACTCCTAGGCCCTGCGCGCAGAAATAGCCCAGATTGTTTTGAGCCGAGGCATGATTTTGCTCGGCGGCTTTGCGAATCCATTTCACCGCTTCCATCTCATCCTTTACTACGCCAAGATTGCCGAATATGAATGCCGTACCCAAATCAAACTGGGCTTCGGCATCGCCTTTTTCCGCCTTGGCGCGGATTTCGGCCAGGAGCTTGCGGTCTGCCTCACTTTGCCGGGCGGCCAGTTGAAAGGCCGCCGCGAGCAGCAACAAAAACGCCCACGCCAGCCGATTCACTTTCATATCACCAGATTAACTTGGAAGTTTTTTCTGGCAAGTACCGCCTGCAACCATGACGAGATCGCGCGCATGTTGCTTTCAGTTAGCTCGACAGCAGAAACTGCACTGAGTGACGCTGACCATCCGAAACGTCAGTGAGATCCGCTGGAATCGAGAAACGCGCATTTGGATTGGCGTGGACTGAAACCGCCCACTCCTTGCGCCCGCATCCGATCCAGAAGCGGGAGTCAAACAGGAAGACTCCCGAAACGTGGTCTCGGATAGAGAAATAGTCATTCAAATCCTTGGCGATCCTTTCGTGCGCCCCAGGCATTTCGGTGACATCGAGAGCGATCAAGTAGGGATGTCCTGGACGCCGCTGGCCGGTGTCAGCCTTGCGCCTTAGGGGGTTCAGATACGATGCGGCAGGAATCAAACTGTAGAGCGCAACCACGGGGGGAATTCTCGGTCCAACGAGGGTGCTGTTTACCAGGTAGCAAGGCTCATCCAGCGGCCACCAACTTGGCCCGAACAATTGCTTGAATTCCGCCCCTACGACTTCCTCTCGACGTTCGAGTGCAACAGCCCGAACTGCCCACCGATCCCTAGACTCTTTGATGTCACCCGGACGAAGCGCGATTGCTGCCTCGAATGCCGCATAGAGATCGCCCGGGTTCGATGCATCCGCGAAGAAACAGACTACGTTCCACTCAACGTCTCCGGCGCGCAGTGCTCCCGCAAGGTTGGCGAGTCCATTTCTTGTTGCTTCGTGCATCTGGATTATCTCGGCGCGAGTCACCTCCACATCTACGATCATTCCGTTGTCCAACGTCACTTCGAGATCTGGTGTCGTCGTTGCCCCCTCCTTCACGAATGAAACTTTCTTACCCCAGTTGCTAAAAAGCGCGCCAACTTGAACCTCACTCCACAAATACTCGCGTGGACTTTGTCCGGATTGGATGGCGTCACTCACCTTTTTCTTGTGGACCTCGGCAGAAGGATTGTTCCCGAGAAGCGCAAAGGGCAATCCCATGTCGAAGACGAACGAAAGCTCTCCGAGAAGAATCTTTTCTGGATTCCACATGGCTGCCCCAGGCATGGCAAAAAACGATGCCAATGCCGCTTCACCAATACCCGATAACGGAAGTGCAAGCGCCGCGCGAATTCGTTCACTCATGACCTGGCCGGGCATTGCTTGCGATTTAATCATTGGTGTGCGTTGCATCAAGATCGGATTTTGCACTGTGGGCAGGCAAGATGGTTGATGGCCGGATCACAACAAGTGATAACACCCCATCGCCAAGGCGCGGAGACGCAAAGCGAGCTGCTCCCGTTTTCCCCGCGCCCTGGCGTCTTTGCGCCTCTGCGTTAAAAAATCCGCCCGGTGGTTGGTCGGGTGCGTCACTCCATGCGCGCCGCCTTTGGTCTCCGGTCACCCGGCGCGCAGAGGACTGACGTGCCCTGACATTTCCGAGTGCAATTGGTTTTCACGGCTTGCCAGCGGATCGCTGTGGCGTTAGTCTTTTCCGCATGAGCGCGGTAGAAATTCTAACTGAACTGCCCAAGCTGACGAGCGAAGAGCGTTCCGCCATCCGCCGCCGTCTGCGCGAACTGGACGAGCGGGACGAACAGCAATTTCTCCACGAGTCCGCCGCCGCGATGTTCCAGAACCTGGATAAACAGGAGGCCGAGAGTGCCCGCCGCAAAGCCCGGTGAGGTCTGGATCGTGGATTTGGGCATGGCCGCCAAGGTCCGCCCCTGTCTCATCCTGACTCCGCAACCGCGCGGCGATGACCTGGATGTTTTTACCGTCGTCGCCCACACCACCGCCTGCCGCGGCAACCGCTGGAAAGTGCCTGTTCCGAAACCCTACCTGGATGACGAAGGCGCGTTCGACGTGCAACGCATCGCCACGGTTGCCAGTGTGAAGCTGGAACGCAAACTCGGCGAACTCACCCGCGAAGAATTGGATCGGATTCTCGACCGGCTGGCGGAGCGGCTGGCGATGCGAAATTGTGAGCGTGCCGATGCTTCCCGCCTTTTCGCCAAGGCAACCGTGAACCGCGAGGCGCCGTTTCCCCTGCGTCTGGGCCTCGAATCGGAAACCCAGGCTTTGGAAACGGCGGTTGATTGGTTATCTTGCGCCCATGAGCGCGACCGAAATCCTGAATGAGTTGCCCAAGCTGACCGAGGCGGAACGGCGGGCGGTGCGCCAGCGGCTGCTCGAATTGGCCGGGGAAAACGAAGCCGTCGCCCTGTGCGATCAAGCGGCTTTGGAAGGCGCCCTGATGCTCGACCGGATGGAGAACGAAGCTGCCCGTCGTCAACCCCGGTGAAGTCCGAGTGGTGGATTTCGGCCTGGCCGCCAAAGTCCGCCCGGCCCTTTTGCTCACCGGCAATCCTGCCATTGAAGAACTTGATCTGGTCACCGTCCTCCTGCATACGACCGCGTTGCGCGGTCAGCGCTGGGAAATTTCCATCCCGAAGCCGTTCCTGAAACCCGGCGCGTTTCACCTGCAACAACTCCAATCCGTTTCCACCGTCAAACTGGAGCGCAAACTCGGCGTCTTGACGGCGGAGGAGATGAACCGGGGGTTGGATGCGCTGGCGGAACGGCTGCGGAGGTAAAGCCGTCGTGTCCGCCCGCGACAAGATCCGAGGCCAAGGCGCGAAGCCGCAAAGCGAGCAGCCCCGTTTTCCCCGCGCCCTGGAAGGTTGAGGTGGCGGTGTCGTAATACGCCAGGAACAGCGCCTGAAACTGCAACTGCTCATGGCCCGGCGTGGTCAACTGAAGCGCATCGGCGGCGTTGGCGTTGGCCGTGAACCGGACTTTGTGCCGCGCGCAATCCGCGCTGGCACCGCCGGGCGCGAGGCAGATTTCCTGTTTCGTGCCGGCCTGCGCCGTCGCGAGTTCCGCGCCGGGCTTGGCGATGTTGGTAACGACGCCGTTGATGGTGCGCAGGGAGTCGGCGGGCGGCGTTTCGGCGGGCGGTGATGGCTGGGCCAGCACCGCCGGCGTGAACACCCCTGCCCGGCGTCCGGTTGTGGCCACGGCGGACCGGGCGACGTGAACGGACACGGACAAGGAAAGGCGGTGCGGCCTGGATCACGGATTTCCAAGCTCAAAAATGTCGCTGCGCGGGCGCGGGCGGATTTCCGAAGCCGGAAAATCCGGAGTGCTGTCGCGAAATGGGACCGGGATTTTTCCAGCGGCGGCGGATGTGTCTGGCTCTTGGCCAGTCATCTATCGTACCGTGAAAGTTAAAATCCGGGATCGAAGACGACTGGCACCCGCCCTTCAGGCGAAACTCTCGACCAGCGCCACGACTTCCGAGCCGAACTTTTCCGCGCCCAGGGTTGCGCCGTGGCGGAGCAGCGGAACAACCAACTGGCGTGCGTAGAGATCGGTGGCGGCCCGCACCCCCATGCCGAAAAGAAGGCGCAACAGGCTGTTTTGCAGCGCGCCGGTTTCGTGCAACCATTCGAACACGTCGGCGCTGTGGTGCTTCTGAGCGTAGCCCACGCCCATGTAAAGCCGCGCCACGGCCAGTTCCTCCGTGGGCCATTCGCGCGCGGCCACTTCGCCGGTTTCCTCGCGGAACGCGAAGTCCACGGCTTCCTGCAACGCGTCCCGGGCGGCGTCACGCAGGCCGTCGGCGGGCGCGTGTTCGACGGTCTGCCCGGTGGCGCGGCGTTGCGTCCAGCCGCGCTTGAGCCCGCACAGGAAAATCACGTAGGGAGCGACCATGGCGTGCGCCAGCCGGATTTCCGCCAGGCGGGAGCGCAATGCGTCGAGCTTCTCCCACTCGACGCCGTAAGTGAGCGGCGCGGCGGGCGGTTCGGGGATGGCGTCCACTTCCTCCTGCGTGAGATGCTTCTGGTCGTCGTCGGTCAACGGGCGGGCGGGTTCGCCCAGGCATTCCCGCCAGCGCACGCGATAGACGAGGTAGCCAGGCAGGAGCGCGTGGTCGGGCTGGTGCCTCTGGATGAGGTCAATGAGCGCATTCATGCGCTCGAAGAGAACGCTTTCCACCTTGTCCTCCTCGACGCGCAGTTGAGAAAGCTTGCGCGGGTCGCCGCCGGCGGCGATGGCCAAGTCGTCGAGCCGGTTGTGTTCACGCGAGGCGTAGGCATACGCCTCGGTGAGATCGAAGCCGGCGGACTTGAGGACGGACTCGGTGTTCATGAGGATGCCCAGGAATTTGCACAGCTTGCGGCAGGCATTCTGCCAGGCGGGATGTTCGGTCTTTTTCATGCGTCGGACAACTCATCCAATAATAATCGCGGGCGCGGAAAGCTCAAAGTTCAAAGTTTTCTGCTGTGCCTCTTGAGGCCACATGGGCGGTTGGAATATGAACTCGAAGCCCGTGCCACCCGGGGCGAAGGCCGCTTCGACTTCGGATCTCGGGTCGAATCTCTCCAGCCATCGTGTGAAATCTTCGCGTGCCGCAAAGAATCTTTGGACCTCCGGTTTTAACACAGAGGCCGGAAGGGTTTTTCGCAGAGGGACGCGGAGGAATAACTGGTTCTCTGCGCCCTCTGCGCGAACCTCTGTGTCCTCTGCGTTTAATCGGGATCGGCTTGTTGGTTGCGGTTTCGCCGCGCTGGGCTTCTCTTGAACTTTGAACTTTGAGCTTCCTTCCCCATAGGATGCGGCACCTGACACAAATATGAACCTCCCCTGCCCTTCCCCAAAGCCACGTCCATCGCCCCGCTTGTTGTTCACCGTCTCGCTGCTGTGCGCGGCGGCTTGCACAGCGAGCGCCGCCGCCAACCTGCCCGCCGGTTTCAAACCGGCGAAGCTCGCCGAGATGGACAACGCCATCACCACCGCCATCACGGAAAAAAGACTGCCGGGGGCCGTGCTGTGGGTGGAGCGCAACGGCGCGGCTTATCACCGCGCCTACGGCAATCGCGCGCTGGAGCCAAAGGCGGAACGGATGACGGAGGACACGATCTTCGACGCGGCATCGCTCACGAAAGTCGTCGCGGGCACGCCGGCCATCATGCTGCTCGTCGAGCGCGGCCAGGTGAAGCTGGATGCGCCGGTCGCCACTTACATCCCGGACTTCAAAGGCGACGGCAAGGAGGTCATCACTGTCCGGCAGTTGCTCAACCACACGTCGGGATTACGCCCGGACATTGACACGCGGCCGGCGTGGGAAGGTTACGACACGGCCATCCGCATGGCGTGCACGGAGAAACTGCGCGCGCCGCCCGGAACAGTCTTCCGCTACAGCGACATCAATTTCTTCCTGCTCGGTCACATCGTGCGCCAGGTCGCCGGAATGGGGCTGGAGCAGTTTGTGGCGCGGGAAGTCTATGAGCCGCTCGGGATGAAAGACACGGGCTTCCTGCCGCCGCCCGCGAAACTGGCGCGGATCGCGCCCACCCAGCAAACCGGCGTGGAGATGTTGCGCGGCACGGTGCATGACCCGACGGCGCGCTTCATGGGCGGCGTCGCGGGACACGCGGGCTTGTTCACCACGGCGGCGGATCTTGCGCGCTACGCGCGGATGCTGCTCCACGGCGGCACGCTGGACGGCGCGCGCGTCTTCAAGCCGGAGACGGTGGCGTTGATGACGCGCGTGCAGACGCCCGAACAAATCGAAGCGCGCCGCGGGTTGGGCTGGGACATTGATTCGGGCTACAGCCGTCCGCGCGGGGCCGTGTTTCCCATCGGCTCGTACGGGCACACCGGCTTCACCGGCACGGCGCTGTGGATTGATCCGTTCTCCAAAACATTTTGGATTCTGCTCTCCAACCGCGTGCATCCCGACGGCAAGGGCAACGTGCTGCCGCTCTACGCGGCGCTCGGCACGTTGGCGGCCGAGGCGGTGGAGGGATTTGATTTTGCGAACGTGCCGGGCGCGCTGCCGGCCCGCGCCGCGACTGCGGGCGTGCTTAACGGCATTGACGTGCTGGCGAAACAGAACTTCGCACCGTTGAAAAAACTCCGCCTCGGCCTCATCACCAATCACAGCGGCACGGACCGCCGGCGCAACGCGACCATTGACCTGCTGAAGAACGCGCCCGACGTGCAACTCAAGGCGCTGTTCAGCCCCGAGCACGGCATCCGCGGCGAACTGGATGAAAAAGTCGGTGACAGCGTGGACGAAAAAACCGGACTGCCCGTCCACAGTCTTTACGGCGTGCGTCGCGTGCCCGCGCCGGAACAGTTGCGCGACCTCGACGCGCTCGTGTTCGACATCCAGGACATCGGCTGCCGCTTCTACACCTACATCGCGACGATGGGCAACTGTCTCGAAGCCGCCGCGAAGGCGAAGCTCAAATTCTTCGTGCTCGACCGCGTGAACCCCATCGGCGGCCTCGCGGTGGAAGGCCCGTTGCACAATGGTGCCTCCAGCTTCGTCGCCTACCATTCCACGCCGCTGCTCCACGGCATGACCGTGGGCGAACTGGCGCGCATGTTCAACGCCGAGCGCGGCTTCAACGCGGACTTGACGGTCATTCCCGTCGAAGGCTGGCGACGGGAAATGTGGTTCGACGAAACGGGACTGCCGTGGATCAACCCCTCGCCGAACATGCGCAGCCTCACCGCCGCGACGCTTTACCCCGGTGTCGGCCTCCACGAAAGCGCGCTGTCCGTGGGGCGCGGCACCGGCACGCCGTTCGAGCTGATCGGCGCGCCTTACATTGACGACACGCAACTCGCCGCCGAACTGAACCGCGCCGGCCTGCCCGGCGTACGCTTCCTGCCCATCCGCTTCACGCCCACCTACAGCACGTTCAAGGATCAACCCTGCGGCGGCGTGTCCATCCTCGTGACCGACCGCGAACGATTGGCGGCAGTGGACCTCGGCATCGCCCTCGCGCTGACGCTGCAACGCCTTCATCCGAAGGACTACGCGCTGGACAAAATCGGTCACCTGTTGCTGCACCGCCCGACGCTGGACGGCGTCAAGACCGGCAAGCCACTGACCGAGATCGTTCAAAGCTGGTCAGCGGACGTGACCGAATTCAAAAAGCGCCGCGCGCCATTCCTCCTCTACAAGTAGTAGCGAGTCTCCGCCGTCACCCACTCCATGATTTGATCCGCCGACGCCTGGGCCGCGCTGCACAGGACGTTGTGCGAGGCGAACGGGAGGATTTTCGTGGCGCGATAGCCGGGGCAGTTGCGCTCCAACCAGCGGCTCACCCACGGCCACGGCACCGTCAGGTCCGTGAGCGCGGTGAGGCTGTAAACCGGCAGCGCGACGCGGCGCGCTATCGAGCGCAGATCGTTTTCGGTGATGATGCGGAAGCGGTGGCCGATGGCCCGCGCATCAATCGCAGTGCGACGCTCCAGGAAATCCCGCACGCTGCGCAAGGCCTCGGGTTCGCGGCAGAAACGCGCGCGGGCGAGCGCGCCGAGCGTGGCCAGGATCGCACGCCGCGCCGCCGCTGGCATACTCCGATTGAAGCAATGGCCCAACCGCACTTCCCACAGTGCCGGATGCCGCACGAAACCGCCCGCCAGGATGATTCCCTCCACGCGAAACCCCGCCGCCGCGCCGCGTTCCATGAAGTTGCCCGCGAGTTGCCAGGCGGCTTGCGAGGAAAACGATTCGCCCACCAACCAACCGCGCGCGATCTGGTTTTCCTGCAACGCTTGCTCGATGGCGCGCGCGTAGTCGCCGAGCGTCCAGTCGAGCGTGCGCGGGTAGGTGAACTCGACCCAGCGCGCGCGGTCGGCCAGCGCGGTTTTGAAACAGCGCGCGAGCGTCCAGTCGCCGTGGATGCCGGGCAGATAGACCAGCGTCGGGAGCGCCGGCCCACCGTGGACGCGGATTTGGAGTTGTTCGCTCACGCATCAACCATGAAACCAGAGTTCAGCCCGCGAATCACGCCGATGAACGCGGATGGACGCACACATGGACCGGATTCACGGACGTTTGGAAAACGATGTGATTCATCTGGTGCGTGATGCGTTCAAGCCTCGAATGCATTTTCCCATCTGCGTGTATCTGCGGTTCAACTGCGGAGATTAGGTTCGTTCGCGTCCATCCGCGTGATGCGCGGACGGCTTCCGGCTCCGCCGGGAGCAGTGATTTTGGAAGGGCTGTAAGCCGAATTTTGTCTGCGCCCCTTGCGGAGCGGAGAGAATCATTTGTCTGAGCAGCCAGTACCCGGAACCCGTTCCGCTTGCGCGGGACATGGAGCGGGCCGCTCCGAGGTTCCCTATTTGGCCTTGCACCCGACGGGGTTTTCCGTGCCCCGGCGATTGCTCGCCGGGCGGTGGGCTCTTACCCCACCTTTTCACCCTTACCGCCAGCCGAGGCTGACGGCGGTTTGTTTTCTGTGGCACTGTCCGTCGAAACGCTTTGTTACGTTCCGCCCGAGTGTATCTCACCCGAACAAGCGTGAGTTACGCGGCGTCGTGCCCTGCGGAGTTCGGACTTTCCTCCCCGGGCTTGCGCCCGAAGCGATTCTCCGCCCTTCCAAAATCGACCGGAACATAGCGGAGGAAGTTCCAGGTTCCAAGTTCCAAGTTCAAGATCCCGCGTCAGATTTGCGCCGCCGCAACTCGCCCGGTTCAAGGTTGGACTCCCCTGCCCTGGCTATTTCGCGGCCGGCATCATCCCGGTCTGGCGCGCGTAGTTGAACAGCCCGCCGGCGTCCACCACGGGACGCACATCGCCGAGCGGCTTGAAGGAATAAACCTTGCCCGTCGCCTGCGCCGTCACCGTGGCGGCGTCAAGATCCACCGTCACCACGTCGCCGGTCTTGAGTGTGTCGCACAGGCGCTCGGTCATTTCACACGGATACAGTTCGCCGGTGGCCACGCAATTGCGGAAAAAAATGCGGGCGAAGCTTTCCGCCAGCAGCACCCGGCACTTGGCCGAGCCCAGCGCGATGGGCGCGTGTTCGCGCGAACTGCCGCAGCCAAAATTCCGCCCGGCCACGATGATCGGGTACTCGCTGTCCAACGCGCCGGTCTTGACGAAGCGCGCCGGATACAGCGCGTCGGGCAGGCCGATCATCGCGTAGCTGCCGAGCTTTTCGTATTCGTCGGGAATCGTCGGGATGAGGTTCAGATACTGCGCGGGGATGATCTGGTCCGTGTCAATGTTGTCACGAACGACGTAAACGGGGCCGGTAAAAACAGACTGCATGACGTGGACTGTGCGGCGCACGCGCCAGGTTTTCAATCAAATTTCCGACAAACACCCATGCGTGATTACCTGACACCAGGCACAACCCTTGAGCGCAATGCGCGGCTCAGGCGCCAGGGCGCAAAAAAAACAGCAGCGGTCTTACGACCACTGCTGTCAGTGAAATCTACCCGGTGACGACCGCGTGTCCGCGCGGCGATCGGCGGTCAGAGCGCCGCAGCGACGAGATCCCCGACCTCGGCGGTGCCATGCCCCATTTTCCCAGCCGCGAGTGACTGGATCTTGGTGTTGATGATCTTCACGCTGGCGTTTTCGATGGCTGCGGCAGCCTGAGTCTCACCCAGGAAGTCGAGCATCATCCCGGCGGCGTTGATCGCGGCGATGGGGTTGATGACGTTCTGGCCGGTGTACTTCGGGGCACTCCCGCCCATCGGCTCGAACATGGATGTGCCCTGGGGATTGATGTTCCCGCCGGCGGCGACGCCCAGCCCGCCCTGAATCATGGCCGCGAGGTCGGTGATGATGTCCCCAAACATGTTATCCGTGACGATGACGTCGAACCACTCGGGGTTTTTAACGAACCACATGCAGATGGCGTCCACATGAGCGTAGTCGGTCTTGACCTTGGGATAGCCGGGGGCCATCTCGTTGAAACCGCGAAACCAAAGGTCAAAGGCATACGTGAGGACGTTGGTCTTGCCGCAGAGGGTGAGTTGGGAAGTCTTGCCGGCGGCGATGTCCTGAGGGGAGAGGCCCTTCCAAGGTTTGCCGGCGCGGCGTTTGGCGGCGACTTCGAAAGCGTATTTGAGGCAGCGGTCCACCCCGCGGCGGGTGTTGATGGATTCCTGGATGGCGACTTCGTGGGGCGTGCCTTTGAAGAGGTTGCCCCCAGCGCCCGCGTAAAGACCTTCGTTGTTCTCGCGCACGACGACGAAGTCCACATGCTCCGGCCCCTTGTCTTTGAGGGGGCAGTCGGCGGCGCGGTAGAGCTTCACAGGGCGAAGGTTGATGTATTGCTCCAATTCGAAGCGAAGGCGCAGGAGGATGCCTTTCTCCAGAATGCCGGGCTGGACTTGCGGATGGCCGACGGCGCCAAGGAAGATGGCTTTGAATTTGCGCAGTTCGTCCACCACGCTGTTGGGGAGCACCTCGCCGGTCTTGAGGTAGCGGTCGCCGCCCAGATCGTAGTGCTGCCAGTTGAGTTTGAAGCCGAATTTGCCGGCGGCGGCCTCGGCGACTTTGAGGGCTTCGCGCGTGACTTCCGGACCGGTGCCGTCACCGCCGATGACGGCGATGTTGTAGGTGTTTGTTGTCATAAATAAATGTGCCGCGTGCCCGTGCGGGCGAAGCGGGACGGGGATGGTAGTGGTTCGGAGCGCGGTGGCAACGGAATTTTGGGGGCGGTTGCGGCTTTCCAACGGCGGGCGGTGGTTTAACATCTGCTCGCTGACAATCTGATGAACTTGCAGTCACTCACCGTCATCGTTCGCCACCAGCCATCGGGCTGCGTTGCCTGAGCGGCATGTTTACTCCCGTCCAACAGCGCCGGCTGGCACTCCTGCTCGTGCTCGGTGGGGCGCTGGTTGCACTGACATGGCTCATCCGGATGGCGACGCGGGATCAACGAGTCCATTTTCTGTCCCACCACACGCCGGGAGAATGGATTGTCTATCCACGTCCGCCCGAAACGGTGGGCAACGTGGCGGTGGATTTGCCAGCCGAATTTCGGCGTGCGTTCACCGTGGAAAAAATTCCCGCCAACGCCTCACTCTCAGTGCGAGCCTTCAAGCAATGCGCCGTGACACTCAACGGCGCGACCGTGGCGATCCGCTCCGACGCGAAGCAAAACTGGAAGCAGCCGCAAACGGTGGACGTGACCAAATTGCTCCGCACCGGACAAAACCAAGTCATCGTGACGGTGACGAACCGCCTGGGTCCACCGGCCCTCTGGCTGGCGCTCACAACGGACGGCACGACGGCCCTGGCCAGCGATGAACAATGGGAAGTCTCTCTGGCGGGCGCGGTCTGGCGTCCAGCGCGGCTGGCCAGTCGTCCGCTGGCTCCGGGGCGGGGACACTTGCTGTGGGGCGGAGAGGAAACCTGGGCTTCGGTGCGCGTCCGATGGCGCGAATTGTTGCTGTTCACCGTGCTGGCGGCGGCCCTCGTAATCGGTAGCCGGCATTGGCTCGGAACCCGCGCAGCGGAGAATTCCGACGACGCGGAACGCGCGTCCTTTCCCGCGCCGGTCGTGATATTCGCCTGCGTGGCCGTGTGGGTCATGCTGGCGGCGAACAACGTTGGCCTGCTGCCGCGCGCCATCGGCTACGACGGCGGCACGCATCTGGACTACGTAAAATACATCGCCGAACGTCACGCGCTGCCGTTGGCGAACGAGGGGCCGTCCATGTACAACCCGCCGCTCTACTACCTGGTGTCGGCATTGTTACTGGGAGGGTTGTCATTGAGCACCGCCGATTATGGCGGCGTGGCCGTGCTGCGGGCCTTGACGATGGCGCTGGGCATCGCGCATTTCCTGCTGGTGTTCGCCAGCCTGCGCCTGCTGTTTCCGCGACGGACGTCGCTGCATCTGGTGGGCCTGGTGCTGGCGGCCTTCGTGCCAATGCACCTGTATCTCTCGCACTATCCGACCAACGAAACCACGCTGGCGCTGCTGGTGACCGCCACGCTTTACCTGTGCCTGCGGGCGTTGCGCGATGAACAGCCTTCGACCGCGCGTCACGCATGGCTGGGGCTGTGCCTGGGCGCGGCATTGCTGACAAAGATGACGGCCGTGCTGGCCGTGCCGGCGGTGTTCGGCGCGCTGGCCTGGCGGCTCGCGGAAAAGGGCGAACGCCATCCGCGCGTGTGGCTGCGCACGGTGGGCGTGGCGGCGCTGGCGTGTGTCGCGGTGGCCGGGTGGCATTACGTTCGCGCGTGGATTCACTTCGGCAACCCGCTCATCGGCGCGTCAGACGCGGAGTCCGGCTACGTCTGGTGGCAGGACGAAGGTTACCGCACGGCGGGCTACTTCTTCCGCTTCGGCGAATCCCTCGCGCGGCCGTTGTTCAGCGTGTTTCACGGATTCGGCGATGGAATTTATTCGACGCTCTGGGGCGACGGCATGTGCGGCGGCACGGCGGGGCTGGATTATCGCACGCCGTGGAACTACGGCTTCATGGCCGCCGGCCATTGGCTGTCGCTGTGGCCGACTGTGGCGATTCTGGCGGGCGCGGTCCTGTTGCTGTGGAAGTTTCTGCGCGAGCCGTCGGCGGAATGGTTTCTCTTGATCGGACTGACGGGCGGTTTTGCCTTCGCGTTTGTTTACATGGCGCTGAAGGTGCCGTGCTACTCGCAGCTCAAGGCGTTCTACGGGTTGCTGGCACTGCTGCCACTCTGCGCGTTCGGGGCGGCGGGATGGGACTGGTTCGCGCGGCGCGGCAAATGGTTCGGGACCGTCGCCGCCGTGCTGCTCGGCGTGTGGGCGCTAAACAACGTGGCCGCCTACTGGGTGCGCGCCCGCTCGGCGACGACGCAGATCATGCTGGGCCGGTCTTACTCCGGCGACGGGCGCAATACAGAAGCGGCGCAACGCTTCGCGGCGGCGGTGCAGATGGAACCAGCCAACGCCGACGCGCACTCATTCCTCGCCGCCGCCCTGGTCCAACTCGGCCAGCCGGCCGAGGCGCTGCGTCACGCCGATCAAAGCGTCAAAGACAACTCCAGCAACGCGATGAGCCACCTAAACCTTGCGGTGATTCTGTCGCAACAAGGACAAATGGACCGCGCCGTCGCTCACGCCCAACGTGCGGTCGAGTTGGCCCCCGGCAACGCGGATGCACACCGAGCGCTGGCCACACGGCTGACCCTCGCTGGACGACACACCGAAGCGATGGCGTCATGCCGTGAAGGACTTGGCATCGCGCCCTCCAATCCTGAGTTTCATCTGACACTCGGTTCCACCCTGGCCCAGCAAGCCGGGGCGGTGGCCTCGACGAATTCAACGGCGGCGGAAGCGATGCTCGTCGAAGGGATGCATCATCTCCGGTTGGCCGTGCAGATTCGAGCCGACTGGCCGGAGGCACTGAACAATCTGGCGTGGTTGCTGGCGACACAGCCCAATCCGAAATTGCGCGACGGCGCCGAGGCCGTACGCCTGGCCGAACGGGCCTGCCAGTTGACCGGCTACCAGCGCATCCCCATGTTGAACACGCTGGCGATGGCTTACGCGGTCGCCGGACGGTTCGCCGAAGCAGCGGGCCAGGCGCGCAAATCCCTGGCGCTGGCGGAAGCCGCCGGCGAACCGAAACTGATCGAGCGCAGCCGCCGGTTGCTTGAATCATTCGAAGCCGGACGCGTGTTCCGCGAGTGAGCGCCCGCGCAACACCAGTCGCCACCGTCAGCGTCCCGGCCCCGTCGGCGGGTTCGGTGGAGCGCCCAGGATGCGCGACCAGTTGCGGGAGCGACGCCAGCCTCTTTGGTGCAGGAAGTAGGTGCCAGTCGTGATCAGCACATCCAGACCGTAGCGCCAGACGTTGACGTAATTCTTCTCATCCCCGTAGTGCGTGGGGATGGGTCGTTCAGCGATGCGCAGCCCGTGGTTCACCATGAGGATGATGATCTCCGTGTCGAAGTGAAAATCAGAGGAGAGGTTCTCGAACGGGATTTGATCCAGCGCGGCCACCGAATAGACACGGTAGCCGGAATGAAATTCACTGAGCGCGGTGCCGAGGAAGCGGTTTTGCAACCAGGTGAGAAACCGGTTCCCCAAAAAACGGTGCAGCGGCATTCCGCCCGCCAGGGGACGTCCTTGCATCCGCGAGCCGAAGAGCAAATCAGCCTCGCCGCGAGCGACCGGGTCGAGCAATTCCTCCAGCAGTTCCGGCGCGTATTGCGCATCGCCGTGTAGCATGGCCACGCAGCGGTAGCCGCGTTCGATGCAATGGCGGTAGGCGATTTTCTGGCTGCCGCCATAACCGACGTTCTGCGGGTTGCGGATGACGCGCAGGTTCGGCAGGTCGTGTCGCCGTTTGTAGTCGAGCACCACCTGGCTGGTCGCATCTGCGCTGTCGTTGTCAATGACGAGGATTTCCGCCGCCCGTTGTTTCAGCGCGGCGGGGATGCGGTCCAGCACGCGCGGCAGGGTGGCGGCCGCGTTGTAGGCGGGAATGTAGATGGCGATTTGATCGTTTGGCATCCGCGCCGGCCACTCAATACCCCGCACCCGTCTTGGACCGCTGCATCAGTTCGATCTCGTAGCCTTCCGGCGCGTCAATGAACGCAAAGCCGCTGCCGTCGGGTTTGACCGTCGGGCCGTCGGAATATTTGTAGCCGAGCGCGGCGAGGTGCTGGCCGAACTCCGCCAGGCTGTCCACCTCGAAGGCCAGGTGCGTCAGGTCCGGTTGCACCTGCACGGGGCCGCTGGTGGGGAAGCAACACAGTTCGATCAACTCCTCGCTCTCCGGCGCCTTCAGGAACGCCAGTTCCGAACCGCGCGGCGATTTGTGCCGGCGCGTTTCCTCCAGGCCGAGCACTTCCCTGTAGAACTTCACGGACTTTTCCAAATCGTTCACGCGATAGCGCGTGTGCAACAGTTTGCGAGCTTTCATGCGCGCGAGCATAGCCGCCGGCGGGCGCGTGGCAATCTTTCTGCCGCGCGCAACGATTCAGTTGCGCCCGCGCGCGGCTTTGCGGTAGCAATATCGCCGTGCTGACGCGAGCGTTATCCCTGTGCGTGGTGCTGGTCGGGTGGTGGGGCGGCGCTTTCACCGCCCGGGCGCAGATTGATCCCACCAAGCGGGAACTGATTCAACTCGGCTACAATCAACCGCTCCAGGGCCGCGCGCCGATTTCGGGCTACGCGTTTTACTACCTGAACCTGCCGCACCTGCAAAACACCAATCTCGCGTTCCGCCTGGCACTGGCCCCGGTGTATCTCGACGCGGAACTGGGTTTCCGCAGCCTGCTCGGTTCGCATACGGACCTGGCGGTGGGCGCGGCCGGCGGCGGCTTCGCGGACAGTTACTCGGAGATTCGCCGGGGAAAATCCATTCGGGAAGAATCCTTCACCGGCCATGGCGGCGGCGGTTCGCTCAGTGTCTATCACTTGTTCAACGAAGATGCGCGGATTCCGCTCAATGGCGTCCTGCGCGGCGAAGCGCGCACGGCCGCGTATTCGCGCGACAACCACACCGCGCCAGGTTTCACCGTCCCGTCGGACCAGACCACCTATCACATCCGCAGCGGCTTGCGCTGGGGCGGCATCGAGCCACTGATGCTGCCCGAAGTGGCGATGGAATTGTCCGCCTGGTACGAAGGCCAGTTCCGCTCCGACGCCAACTCCTACGGCTTCGCGGGAGACCGCGTGATGCAACGCGACTCCCATCTCGTCTGGGGCCGCGCGCTGCTGGCCTACACCCTGCCGGAATCCAGACAAAGTTTTAACGTGAACCTGACCGCCGGCGTGAGCTTTGACCCCGACCGGTTCAGCGCGTACCGCCTGGGCGGACTGCTGCCCTTGTCCTCGGAATTTCCGCTCGCCCTGCCCGGCTACTATTACCAGGAAATCAGCGCGCGCCGCTTTGCCCTGCTCGGTGCGAATTACACCGTGCCCCTGGACCGGCGCCAGCGGTGGGCGGTGACCGCCACGCTCGCCACTGCGGTCGTTGAATACGTGGCCGGCTTGGAACAACCAGGGCGATGGCATACGGGTGTGGGCGGCGGGGTCATCTACCGCTCGCCGTCGGACGCCTGGCAACTGGTCGTCGGCTACGCCTACGGCATTGACGCCATCCGCGGCAACGGACGCGGCGCGCACAGCATCGGCTTTCTCGTGCAGTTCGATCTGGACCGCGCCCGCATCCCATTCTTCGAGCCGGGCGAAAACCTCCTTCGCTCGCGCGGGCTGCAACGATTCTTTCGCGGGCTGTTTTGAGGAAAGCGCGGCGCGCAGCGCATGGCGGGCGGGTTGCGGCGCGTGCCCCGCTTTCATTTCTCAATTATTACCTTGGCAAAGCCGGTCATTTCCGCTATCAATTCACCGTTCCAATAGAAACATTATGTAATCCAGACCAAAACACTTTTGCGTAGCTTTGGCTACGGTCTCGTCAGGAAACCTGGAAAATCTCCCCCGAGAAAGAGAAACGACCAAGCACGCGCCCACCCGGGCGCGGCTTTTCGTGCCTCTCTTTCGGGCCTTCCAGGTGCCTCTGACGGGGGCGCGTTAGGTTCGCGCCCCTTCTGTTCTGTAGTTTGTTTGTTGCGCGAGAAGAAAGAAACTCTATGAAGCGCATCAAATACTTCC
>JANNEF010000338.1:0-18970 GCA_031378375.1 Verrucomicrobiota bacterium
CACCCCGCCGGTTTCACCCGCCGGTTGCTCGAAACGATGAACCTGAACGAAATCGCGCGCACGCTGGAGCCGGCGCTGCGCTATCGCGCGGTGGATCTCGCCATGTTCAGCGTCATGCATTACCGGGAATCCAGCATCACCACCCGCCGCGTGGAACTGGCCCGGGAACAGGACGAAGAGTTTTCGGAACAATTCGCCGTCATGAAACTCGATTACCGCGCCCGCCGCGCGGCGTCGTTGAACACCGCCGAGGCGCACCACGAACACGCCACCGAACTGCTGGCGCAACGCCGTTTCACCGAAGCCATCCAGGCGGAGCAACGCGCTCTCGCGCTGGACCCAACAACCGATGACGCGCATTTTCAGATCGCCATCTGCCACGAAAAGCTTGGCCAGTTCGATCTCGCGATCGCCAGTTACCTGGCGGAGCGGCGGGTGGATCCGTATGAGAAAAGACTTTGGCTGGGCCTGGGCCGCGCGCATTACAAGCTCAACAAGCACGAAGCCGCGCTGGGCCACTTGCGCCGCGCCGTCGCCCGGGACGACCGGCCCGAAGTCCACCTTTACCTGAGCCGCGTGCTCCAGGAATTGGGCCAGGCCGCCGAGTCCGAGGCGGAATACCAGCGTGCCCTCCAGTTCGGCATCACGGCCAACGCTGCGGGCAAAGCGTCCCGCGAGGACGGGGCGAACCGCTGAACAACAGCGCAGCCAATGGAGAGAACTTCTCCGGCTAGAAGTGGAAGTTTACGCCCAGCTTTAGCACCGGCCAGAACTGCAGGCGATCCGCGTAGCGTTTGATCTCGGCCCGTTCCGTCGCCAGATCCGCAGGGGTGATTAACGCGCTGGTGGTCGTCAGGTCAACCTTGGAGCGGCCCGTGTACATCACGCCGAGTTCACCCGCCAACGCCCAACGATGCGCCTTGTCGAAGTAAAAAAGGTTGCCGCCAATGCTCAGATAAGGGGCGACCGCCTGTTGCCTGATTCGCACATCAATCCGGTCGCCCGCAGTGGCGACGGTCGAACCGATAGTGAAAGTTGTGCCTGCGGCTGCAGTGGCGCTTCCTTTCAGTTCGTTTTGGTTGAAGGCCACTCCAAGGCTGACGCGGAAGGAACGGTTTTTCCACGGAAAGTAGTCAAGCAACAGCGGCTGAGAACTCAGGCGCAAATCCCCCCGGTAGGCGACGCCTTCGATGTTTCCGCTCCGGGTGTATTTCAAATAATCAAACCCGGCGCGCGCGCCGAAATGGTCCGCAAATCTCCAGGCTCCGTAGCCACCCACGCCGGTGGTGCCGGCTTCGAGGCCGACTTGAAACGGGCGATAGCCGGCTTCCTTGGTGGCGTCCTGCGCGCGACCCGGAGTGGAAATCCCGGCGGCGACCAGCGTGAGTGCGATTGCTCTGACAAGTTTCATCGTATTTTTCATTTGCGGATTGGTTGTTCTTGTTTGTGGCTGCCCGCGAAGACTGTCCGGCACCGGACACATCTCATGGGGAACAGCGTGCAAAACATGCCGACATTGCCGCAAAGGATGCAAATACTTTGTTTGAACATTATTGTCGTGGTAACGCGCCCGCAAGATTGCGCCTTGCCGCCGGCCGCGCTCTACTGTCTGCGTGAATTGGGCACTCCTCCAAAACAGTCTGCTCATCAGCGGACTGGCGGCCCTGCTGTCCGTTGCTATCGGCTGGCACGCCGCGCTCTGGCTGGTGGGGCTGCCATCGCGCTGGCGGAACCGACTGCTGGCAGTCGCCATCGTCGCGCTCGTGCTGCCGCCGTTCTTGGTGACGAATTGCTGGTTGCATTTCCTCGGCCGGACCGGTGTGTGGCGCGCGTGGCTGCCGTTGAACATCTACTCGCCGGGCGGCGCGGTCTGGATTCTGGCGCTGCTGACGTGGCCGATCACGCTGCTGCTTGTGTTGGGCGCGTGGCGGCGACTGGAACCAGCGCTGCTGGAGAGCGACCCGGCGCTGGGCGGCGGCGCGCTCATCCGCTGGCTGCTCTGGCCGATGGCGCGCGGCGCGGTGGGCCAGGCGGCGGTGCTGACCTTTGTGCTGGCGCTCAACAATTTTGCCGTGCCGGCGATTTTGCAGGTGAAGGTTTTCCCGGCGGAGCTGTGGGTGAAGTTCAGCACGAACTTTGATTATGCCGGCGCGTTGGCGATGAGCTGGCCGCTGGTGCTCGCACCGCTCGCACTGCTTGCGCTGCTGCGACATTCGGAAATTCAATGGCCACGCGGAGCAGGCGCGGCGACGGCGTGCGCGATTCGCCGGCAACTCGGCGGCGGCTGGTGGTGGTCGGGCGCGGCGGTTACGACGCTGGTGCTGGTGCTGTCCGTCGGCCTGCCGCTGGCGCAGGTGTTGGCCGCGCCGCGAACGTGGAGCGAACTGCCGAAAACGTGGCAGGCGGCGGCGGGCGTGATTGGCAACACCTTCACGCTCGCAGCAGTCACGGCGTCGGTCTGCGTGGCCTTGGGAGTGATGACGTGGCGCTGGCGCGTGGGCGTGGTGCTTTGGTTGCCGTTGCTTGCGCCGGGAGTTTTGTTGGGCATCGCGGTGATTTTCCTGTTTAACCGTCCGGTGCTGGATGTGATTTACCGAAGCATGACGGTGGTCGTCGTGGCATGGACAGTTCGCTATCTCGCGTTGGCGTGGCATTGTGTGTCGCGCGCGCGCCGTGGCGTGGACCGCGACCTAACCGACGCGGCGCGGCTGGATGGCGCGACGGGCTGGACGCTTCTGCGCCACGTTCACTGGCCGCAGATCGCGCCGCAAGCCGGCGCGGCATGGTACGTGACGTATCTGCTGTGCCTGTGGGACGTGGAAACGCTGGTGCTCATCGTGCCGCCGGGCGGCGAGACGCTCGCGCTAAGGATTTTCAATCTGCTCCATTACGGCCACAACGCACAGGTGAACGCGCTCTGCGTCATCCTCCTGGGGTTGGCGGTCGCGCCGCTGGTGGCGTGGAGCGCCGCTCGAAGAATGACGCGCGGGAGGAATGACGAATGACCATTGAGGAATGGAAACAAAAGTGCCGGTGGCGTTTTCGGGCTTTGCATTCGTCATTCGTTCTCCTTCCCTTCCTCCTCGGCGGCTGCGCGCCGAAGTCCGTGGATGACGCCCCGCTCCAGAGCCGGTTCTTCAGCCGTGTTGAAGTCATCGGCCAGCGCGGCACGGCGCTCGGTCAGTTCAACAAACCGCGGTCACTCGCCGTGGACACGAACGACAACCTCTACGTCGTGGACATGACCGGGCGCGTGCAAAAGTTTTCGGCCGACGGAAAGTTTCTGCTCTCCTGGCAGATGCCGCAGACCGATCTGGGCAAGCCCAAGGGAATGGCCTGCGACCGGGATGGCAGCATCGTCGTGCTCGAACCGCACTACCAGCGGGTGAACCACTTCTCGCCCGCTGGCCAACTCGTCGCACAATGGGGCGTGCGCGGTACCAATGCCGGTCAGCTCACCTTGCCCCGTGCGGTCGCGGTCAACTCGCGCGGTGACGTGCTCGTGAGCGAATACACGACGGTGGATCGTGTGCAAAGTTTTTCCGGGACGAACCGGCAACCGCGCCGCTGCTTCGGCCAGCACGGCGCGCTCGCTGGTGAGTTCAATCGCGCTGAGGGTCTCGGTCTCGACGCCCGTGACAACATCTACGTGGCCGACTCGTGCAATCACCGCGTCCAGATTTTTTCGCCGGAAGGGAAATGGTTGCGCAGCCACGGTCGTGCGGGAGCGGGCGTTGGTGAATTGAGTTACCCGTACGATGTGCGCGTGGACACGGAAGGCCGCCAGTATGTCTGCGAGTTTGGCAACAGCCGGATCCAGATTTTCGACGCGCAAGGTCAGTCGGTGGAAATTCTCGGCGGCAGCGGCAGTGCGCCGGGACGGTTCAGCAACCCGTGGAGCCTCGCCCTGGATTCGCGCGGCAACCTCTACGTCGCCGACGCCGGAAACCATCGCGTGCAGAAGTTTGTGCGTCGTTGAATCACCGCGCCTTGCGAGCTGTCAACTCAGCACGCCCTTGATCACTTGGGCACCGCCCGCAACGCCGGTGAGCCGTTCCTGCCGTCCGCTGACCTCGAAGGAAAGCTGGTCGTTGTTAAGACCCATTGCCGCAAGGATCGTCGCGTGCAGGTCGCGGAAGTGGACCGGACTTTCCACCGCCATCAGGCCGATGTCATCGGTGGCACCGATGCGCGCGCCGGCCTTTACCCCGCCCCCGGCCATCCAGATGGTGAAACCCGCGGCATTGTGCTGGCGTCCGTTGTTGCCCTGCATCATCGGCGTGCGGCCGAACTCGCTGGCCCAGATGACGAGCGTGCTGTCGAGCAGGCCGCGTTCTTTGAGATCGCCGAGCAGCGCGGCGATGGGCTGGTCGGTCCAGCGTCCGCGCGGTGTGTGGTTCTTGACCAGGTCGCCGTGGGCGTCCCAGCCGTCCTTGTCCGGCATGTCATAGACCTGCACGAAGCGCACGCCGCGTTCGACGAGCCGCCGCGCGAGCAGACATTTCCGCGCGTAACTCACGGTGCGTTTGTCCTTGTCCTCGAAACCGTAGTTGCGGCGCAGGGAATCCGGCTCCGTGTCCACACTGCCGACCTGAAGCGCGGCGGATTGCATCCGGTAGGAGAGTTCGTAACTGGCGATGCGGGCGTCGAGTTCGGTGAAGCCGGGGCGCGCGTCGCGATGCTGGAGATTCAACTCGCGGATCAAGTCCAGCGACGCCCGCTGACCGTCCGCGAATTCCTTGGGCGGCAGCAAGTCGAGCACGGGCGTACCGGTGTCGCGCAGACGTGTGGGTTGAAACGCGGCGGGCAGGAAGCCGTTCGCGTAGTTCGCCGCGCCACCCAGCGGGCCGGCCTCGAAGAGCATCACGTAGCCGGGCAAATCCTGGTTCTCCGTGCCCAGCCCGTAGGTGATCCACGAACCGAGGCTGGCCTTGCCGGGACGGATGTCGCCGGTGTGCAGTTGGTAGCTGGCGGGCGCGTGATTGTTCGAGTCTGCCTGGAGCGAGTGGATCAAGCACAGCTTGTCCACATGCTCGGCCACGCGCGGGAACAACTCGCTCACCCAGAGGCCGCTCTGCCCGTGCTGCGCGAACTTGAACGGGCTGGCCATCAACTCATCCTTGCAACCGTGGAAAACATTCGCGTGCTTCGTCGCGGTGAGCGCCTTGCGAATCGAGTCCGGCACCGGTTTGCCGTTGAGCTTTTGCAACTCCGGTTTGTAGTCGAACGTGTCCACCTGCGACGGCCCGCCGACCATGAAGAGAAAGATGACTGATTTGGCGCGCGGCGCGAAGTGCGGCACCCGGGGCGCGAAGGGATTGAGCGGATCAATGACCGGCGCTTTTGCCGATGCCCCCTGCGTTTCGAGCCGCGCCAGCGCGCTCAACGCCAGCGCACCAAACCCTGCGCTCATCTGGCCGAGGAAATGGCGGCGCGAACGGTTGCACGGACTGGCGAACATGCCGGCAGTATGCCGCATCCCGGCGGGAAAACCAGCCCGAGTTTTCATGACCGTGCCGCCGAAATTTCCGTGAGGTCATGGATTCTTTTCAAATGGCCATTGCTGTCAAACTACGACTTGCTCGTTTCTCCGTCCTCCTCCCTCGGCGGGAATTCAAACGTTGCCTTGCCCGAGTCGTCCATCACCAGATACGCCGGGAAGGGCCGTCCGGCTTTGGAGATGAAATTCTTCAGCAGGTCCGTGCGGCCATCGTTCAACAGCTTGGCCGTCTGCGCGCGGTCCATGGGTTGTTGCAAAATCACTTTGCCGGTCTTGAATTTGCACGGTCTGGTTTCGGCCTGCGATTTCTCGCAGACGTAATCCGCCGGCCCCTCGAACACGCGCCCGCCGCACTTGGGACATTTGCCCAGCGGCTCCTGCCCGGTAAAATCAATCTTCGCCTGCGGCTCCTTGGGCTTGCCGGCTTTGCCGGCCCCCTTGCCTTTGGCTTCGCGCGGCGGGAATTCAAAGCTGCTCTTCCCATCCTTCAACACGAGGAACGCCTTGAACGCGCGGTTGTTTTTCTTGGAGATGAATTTGTCGAGCAGATCGGTCCGGCCCGTCTCCAGCAGCTTCTTCATCTGCGCCGCCTCGATGGGCTGTTGCAAAATGATCTTACCGGAACGGAAGTCGCAGGTGCGCGTGGCACCGGTTGCCTTTTCGCAGATGTAATTCATGCCGTTGTCGAACACGCGCGCCTTGCATTTGGGGCAGACGCCCAGCGGTTCCTTGCCGGTGAAGTCCACCTCGGCGGCACCCTCGGCGTTCCTGTCGTTGTTGCCGAAGTCGAACTCAGCCTTGAACTCTGGCGTGAGTTTCACGAGGGCGGCGAAGGGAAAACCCTTCTGGCTGCGGAAGCCTTGCAGTGGGCCGACGGTCTTCTTGGTTAGCAGTTCCTCGATCTCGCTGATCTCGAACTGCCGGCCCGCCGCGATTTTCCACAGCGCGAAGTCGCAGCCCTGGCATTGGAATTTTTTGTAGTTCTCCTTGATGAGCCCGCCGCACTTGGGGCAGGGCGTCTTCAGCTCGCCGAAGTCGCCGGGCACGGTGTCGCTCTCAAAGCCCTTGGCCTGGGCGACGATGTGGCGCGTCATGTCGGCGATCTCCCGCATGAACTCCTCGCGCTTCAACTGGCCGCGCTGGATTTTGCGGAGCTTGAACTCCCAGTCGCCGGTCATTTCGGGCGAGCACAGTTCGGGCACGTTCAGCCCGCGCAACAGCGTGATGATGGAAAAGGCCTTCGCCGTGGGTTGCAATTCCCGACCCAGGCGCACGATGTATTTCTCCCAAATCAATCCTTCGATGATGGACGCGCGCGTGGCGGGCGTCCCGAGGCCCTTCTCGCGCATGGCTTCGCGGAGTTCCTCGTCCTCGACGAGTTTGCCGGCGCCTTCCATCGCGCTGAGGAGCGTGGCTTCGGTGAAGCGCGCGGGCGGCTTGGTCTGGTTGGCCTCGACCTCGACCTTGGTGGTCTGGACGGTCTCGCCCGCCTCGACGGGCACGAGGCTGGGCGTGTCATCGGTCTGCGCCTCGCGGCCATAAACGGCCAACCAGCCGGCCTGCACCATCACCTTACCCTCGCTCTTGAACGGCTCGCCTTCGACGCGCGTGATGCGCGTGGTGACGAGAAATTCAGCGGCGGGATAAAACACGGCGAGGAAACGTTTCGTGACGAGGTCGTAAAGTTTCTGCTCCGGCTCGGAAAGGTGTTTCGGCGCGAGCGACGTGGGGATGATGGCGAAATGGTCGGAGACCTTCGCGTTGTTGAAGATGCGCTTGTTGCCGGGCCTCACCCAGTCGCTCGTCAAAATCTGTGCGGCGAAAGTGCTGTAGGAAGTATCGCGCAGCATGTCGAGGGTCTGCTTGACCGTGGCGACGTAATCTTCCGGCAACGCGCGCGAGTCAGTACGCGGATAGGTGAGGACCTTGTGTTTTTCGTAGAGCGCCTGCGCCAGGCCGAGCGTGTTCTTGGCGGAAAAGCCGAACCGCCCGTTGGCCTCGCGCTGCAACGTCGTCAAATCGTAGAGCGACGGCGCCATCGAAGTGGTCGGCTTGCTCTCCTCGGTGACGATGCCGGGTTTGCCCAGACACTTGGCGCGGATAGCCTCGGCGCGGTCCACCGCCCAAAGCCGCTCGGCCTTCAATTCGATGTCGGCGTCCTTCTTGTCCTTCTCCTTGGCAAAAGTTTCATCGAACCAGCGCCCGACGTACTCGCCCGCTTTCGCCGCGAACGTGCCGTGAATTTCCCAATAGCCGCGCGGCACGAATTTCTTAATCCGTTCCTCGCGCTCGACGATGACGGCCAGCGTGGGCGTCTGCACGCGCCCGACGGTGGTGAGGTGGAACCCGCCGCTCTTGGAATTGAAGGCTGTCATCGCGCGCGTGCCGTTGATGCCCACGAGCCAGTCGGACTCCGAACGTGACACCGCCGCGTCGGCCAGCGGCAGCAGTTCCGTGTCGCCGCGCAACGACGCGAAGCCGTCGCGAATGGCGGTGGGTGTCATGGACTGGAGCCAGAGCCGCTTGATGGGCTGCTTCGCCTTGGTGTGCTTGACGATGTTGCGGAAGATGAGTTCGCCCTCGCGCCCGGCGTCGCAGGCGTTGACGAGTGCGTCCACGTCCTTGCGCTTGATGAGGCGCGCGAGGACTTTCAGGCGCGACTCGGTCTTCTCGATGGGCCGCAGATCGAAGTGCGGGGGAATCATCGGCAGATTGGCGAAGCTCCACTTGCCGCGCTTCACCTCGAACTCCTCCGGCACGCACAATTCGAGCAGATGCCCGACGGCGGACGAGATGACAAACTGGTCGCTCTCGAAAAACTCTTCGTGCTTCGTGAACCCGCCGAGCGCCTTGGCGATGTCGCTGGCGACGGACGGTTTTTCCGCGATGATCAATGCTTTTCCCATAACAATCAGGCGACTCTTACAACGCGCCTTGGAAGCGTGGCAACCTCTGTTTTCATTTTACCCACGCGGGGAACGTGGTGTAACGGACGGGCATTGTCAAAAAAGCGCCACGCCAGGCGATGCCGGAACGAGCGGTTGAACCCAGGCCACGCCCCGCGCTGGTCGCGGGGCGTGGTCGTTCCCAATTGTCGGTCAAGCCGGCTTGGCGCTGCTGCCCAGCTCTTCGTTGTTGGCCGCGTTGAAGATTTTGAACTGCTCCGCGTGCAACGCCGGGTCGGCGCGGAAGGAGAGCTTTCCGAAATACCGCTTCTCCATCTCGATGAGCAGCTTTTCGTCCTCGGTGCGCAAGCGCTCCAGCACCGTCGGGTGCACCACGATGCGGAGTTGAAAGTCCGACTCGTCGCGCGAACGCTTCTTGAGGATTTCGCCGAGCTTGCGCTGGATTTCCACGCTCATGGTGATCGCGCTCTTGAGCTTGCCGCGGCCCTTGCAGTTCGGGCAGTCATCATACACCGCCGAACGCACGCTTTCCGAATGGCGCTGGCGCGTCATCTCCATCAGGCCGAGTTGGGAGATGGGCAGGATGTGGGTCTTGGCCTTGTCGCGGCGCAACCCGTCCTTCATCCGTTGCGACACCTGTTGCTGGTCGCGGCGGGATTTCATGTCAATGAAGTCGAGCACGATCAAGCCGCCCATGTTGCGCAGGCGCAGTTGCCGGCAGATTTCCTCGGCGGCCTCCAGGTTCACTTTGAGAATCGTCTGTTCCTGATCCTTGCCGCCCTTGTGCCGGCCCGTGTTCACGTCAATGGCCACGAGCGCCTCGGTTTCGTCCACGACGATGTAACCCCCGCCCTTGAGGTGGACCTGGCGGGAAAAGGTGGTTTCCAACTGCCGGCTGATGTTGAATCGGTCGTAGATCGGCTGGTGTTCGCTGTAAACCTTCACCTTGTCCGCCGAGCGCTTTGAAATTTTGGAAATCATCGCGCGCATCCGGTCGTGCTGCTGCGGGTCGTCCACGACGATGCGCTCGACGTCCTCGGTGAGGAAGTCGCGCACGGTGCGCTCGATCAAATCCGGCTCCTGGAAGACGCAGGTGGCCAGTGGCTGCTTCTTCATTCGTTCCTGAATGCCCGCCCATTCTTCGAGCAACAGCGCCAGGTCGCGCACAAAATACCGCGCCTGCTGACCCTCGCCGACGGTGCGCATGATGACGCCCATGCCTTCGGGAATCGTCAGGCCGCGCAGGATTTTTTTCATGCGCTGCCGTTCCTCGCCGTTTTCGATCTTGCGCGAGATGCCGCTCTGGTCGGAGTTGGGCAGCAACACCAGATAGCGGCCGGGCAACACGAGATTCGTGGTCACGCGCGGGCCTTTGGTGCCGATCGGGCCTTTGGTGACCTGCACGATGATTTCGCTGCCGGACGGGTAAATGCGCGGGATGTCCTTTTGTGTGATTTTCGGTTTGTCGCGCCGGCGGCCGCCCTCGCGCTCGACGACTTCCACGCCGCTGTCGAAGTTGCTCGGCACGATGTCCCAGTAATGCAGGAAGGCGTTTTTTTCGAACCCGATGTCCACGAACGCCGCCTTCAGGCCGTCTTCGAGATTGCGGACCTTGCCTTTGAAGATGCTGCCCACGAGCCGCTCCTCGGTGGTGCGTTCGATGGTGAATTCCTCAAGTCGTCCCTCTTCCAGCACGGCCACGCGGGTTTCGAGCGACTCGGAATTGATGATGACTTCCTTGTGGCGCTTGGGCAGGGGCTTGATCATCCGCTGCACGCGCTTGATCACCTTGTTGGCGGCGGCTTTGATGGACTGCACGATCCCCTTGGGCCGCTGGTCCTCCACATGCACCGGCTGATAGCCTGCTTCGTCCTCCTTCACCTCGGCGGGCGTGTCCAGGTGCGGCTCGCGGAAGTCCCGCTTGCTGGCCGGAGCGCCGTCGCCAGTGGGCGTCTCGGTCGCGGGCACGCCGTCGGGCGGCAGGCCGGCGGCGACGTTTTCGGAGCGTTCGATCTCCTTTTGATAGCGGTTGCGTTCGTAAACGGTTTCGTCAGTCGGCTTGGCACCGAGAACCTGGGCGCGGGCTTCCTGGGCGGCTTTTTCGCCGCCCTTGGGTGGATTGGGATTCCCGCGCCCGCCGCTGGGGCGGAAGCGCATGCCACCGCGACGGCGGCGGCCAAAATTTCTTTCATTCTTTTCGTTCATAATTCAGTAAGACCTTCGATGGATGTAAACGTTTTGCAGCATGCCTGCGGCGATCAACGAGCAGAGCACTGAAGACCCGCCATAACTTAAAAGCGGCAGTGGCACCCCCGTCACGGGCATAATTCGGATGTTCATCCCAATATTGATGAACACATGGCTGAAGAGCATCGCGACGACGCCCACGGCCAGCAGTTTCCCCAGACGATCGCGCGTCTGGCCGGCAATACGGATGCCGGTGAACAACACCACGGAGTACAGCGCGATGACGATCACGCTCCCCATGAATCCTTTCTCCTCGGCAATGACGGAGAAAATGAAATCGTTATGCGCCACGGCGCGCGGCAGGTAGCCCAGCGCGTTCTGCGTGCCCTGCCGCCAGCCCTTGCCCAGCAGCCCGCCGGAGCCGACCGAGATGAGCGCCTGCTCCACGTTGTAGGAGTAATTGCGCTGCGCCCGCCGCGCCTCGGCCTTCTGTTCCGGCGTCGCGTTGCGCGGCGCGCCGTCGTGCCCGAAGTAAACCAGCAGCCGGCGCTTTTGATACTCCTCCAGTTTGATCTGCCAGTTCGGCGGCGCGAAGAGGATGTCCACAAAGATCAAAATCACCACCGCGCTCACCCCGCCGATCAGCCGGTTGATGAAGCGCGGCGGCACGCCGGCCACGTACAGCATCGTCAGCGACACCGGGATCAAGATCAGCGCCGAGCCGAGGTCCGGCTCCTTCATGATCAGCAGAAACGGCAGCGCCATCATGCCGATCGCCCGCCAGAAAACGCCCGGCTGCCGCAGTTCGTCGGCAGGGCGGCTCAGATAATTCGCGTGGGCCAGGATGAAGGCGAGCTTGGCGAACTCCGACGGCTGAATTTGGATCGGCCCCAGATCAATCCATCGCCGCGCGCCGAACCGCACCGAACCCACCACGAATACCGCCAGCAGTGATACGATCGATCCCCAGTAGGCAACCAGCGACCAGCGCGCCAGCGCGTGATAATCCACCAGGCAGATGGCCGCTGCCGCGCCCATTCCGATGCCGTACCAGACGATCTGCCGGAAATAACTTTGCTTGTGCCACACCGTCAGGCTGGCGGCTTCGTTGACCATCGTCGCGCTGTAAATGAACGTGACGCCCACAACCATCAGGCCGGCCAGCGCCAGCAGCATCAGCCAGTCAACCTTGGATTGGCGTTCAATTGTTCCGATCGCAAACATCAGGGGATACGCGCCACGAGGGGCTGGTTCAATTTGTTCTGAAGTTCCTGGTACTGGATGGCGCGGTAAATTTTCTGGGCGATGGGCGCGCAGGTGCCGCCGCCGGACTGGCCGTTCTCCACCAGCACCACCACGACGTAGCGCGGGCTTTCAAACGGCGCGTAGGAAACGAACCAGGTGTTCCGGCCCACGTTGCGGTTGTGTTCGTCCGTGACCTCCGCGGTGCCCGTCTTGCCGCAGACGTTCATGCCGGGCACTTCGGCGGCCTTGCCGGTGCCGCCGTCGGCCACGTCGGCCTGCATCGCCTCGCGGACGATTTTCAAGCTGCGCGGTTTCACGCCCAGTTCGTCGCGCAGCCGGCCCGCCGGGAAGCGAACCGTCTCTTCGCCGCTGGCCGGGTCCGCCGGTTCCACGCGATCCACCAGGCGCGGGAAAAAAACCTTGCCGCCATTGGCGACGGCGGAGGTCATCACGGCCATCTGCAACGGCGTGACGGCGATCTCGCCCTGGCCGATGCACAGGTTGGCGGTGTCCCCGTCGAACCAGCGCGAGCGGACGCGCTTGGACGACGGAAAGTTTCCGCCGACCTCCTGGCGCGTCGTCAGTCCGCTGCGTTCCCCCAGATGCAGGCGCTGGCCAAGGCGCACGATGCTTTCCACGCCGGCGCGAATGCCGTTGGTGATGAAGTAGGTGTTGCTCGAATGGATGAACGCCTTGCGGAAATCGTAGTCGCCCGGCGCGGCGAGATCCTTGATGTGCCGCCGGCCCACCATGATGTAGCCGGGATTGTGGACAATCGCCCTCGGATCCACGCCGGCGTCGAGGCACGCGAGGCCGGTGATGATTTTGAAGATGGAGCCGGGCGCGTAGTTCTCCTGCGTGGCGCGGTTGATCTGCGGGCGCAGTTGATCGTCGCTCAATCGCCGCGCTTCCGCGTGGGAGAGGCGCGGGATGAAGGCGTTCGGGTCCACCGTCGGCGACGACGCCAGCGCGAGGATGTCGCCGTTGAGCGGGTTCATCACCACGACGGCGCCGCGCGTGTTGGGGCCGTTGACGGCAAGCGCCTTTTCGGCGGCGGTCTGGATGGCGAGGTCGAGCGTGAGCACCGCGTTACGGCCTGGTTCGGCGGCGGTCCAGGTGGTTTCGCTCTGGCGGTAACCGAGGCTGTTGACGAGGACGGATTTCACGCCGGCCTTGCCGCGCAGTTGGTCGTTGAAGGCGCCTTCGATGCCGACGACGCCGCGATAATCCGGCAGGCGATAGTTGAAGAAGGCGTCTTCATCCGCGCCGGAGCTGTTGTCCTGCACGAGAAAACCGAGCAGGTGCCCGGCGGTGGTCTTGCCGGGATAAAACCGCTGCGGCTGGATTTCCAGATCCAGCCCGCGCGGGATGCGGCCCTGTTCCTGGAAGCGGGCGATCTGCGCGGGGTCGAGACTGAGCAGCGGCAGCGGCAGCGCCAGTTGGTTGGTGTAATGGCGGAGGAACTGGCCGTATTCCAGGGCGACGGGCTGCCGCAAGGTCGTGCCGAGATTCTGCACGATGTTGCTGGCGACGCGGTAGCGGGCCTGGGCTTCGAGGCCGAGACGTTCGGAGCGCGAGAGTTTGACGGGCGCCATTTTGCCGTCCACCAGCTTGCGGGGCCGGCTGCGCGACCACTCCTGTTTGAACTCCTCGCGAAGTTCGTCGAGGTAAAGGCTCACGTTGTAGCTGGGCTGGTTTTCCGCCAGCGGCGCGCCGTGGCGGTCGAGGATTTTTCCGCGGATGGCCGGGATGCGCACGGTGCGGAACGCCTGGGCCTTTTCGTGCTCCGCGTAACGCCGGTAGGAAATCACCTGCACCCACCACAGGCCCGCGAGCAGCACGGCCATCCCCAGCAGCACGCTCCAGGTGATGGTGCGCAGGTGCGAGTCGCTCTTTTTCAGTTGGTCGAAAACGATCATGCGGGACGGCGAATAACGGACGGGCGGCGGTTCGCGGAACGCGACCGACAACACGTCATCTGAAATTTGCTGGTCGTCATTTTCATCATCTTCCGCGTTTGATCTGGCGGTCGGGCCGGAAACTGTTTTCGTTCCACGGGCGGTAGTTCAACACGCGGTTCACCCGGTCGAACGCCCAAAACCACACCGGCGTCATCACCGCGCCGGCCAGGCTCACCACCAGCCATTGCCAGAGGGAGAACCAGCCCACCAGCGGTTTGGCGCCGACGCTCACCAGGAGCAGCAACGTCAGCACCGGGGCGGCGGCGCTGACGGCCAGCCCCAGCACGAGTTGCGTGAACGTCAGGTCGCGCAAAATCAAACCGTGATACCGCTCGATGAGCAGCCCGATCAGAAACAGCGGCAGCACGCTGATCCCGGGCGGATTGGCGGACAGCGAATCGGCCCACAGCCCGCCGGCCACGGCGACCATCGCCAGCGTCGGTAATCCGCTGCTGAGGCTGGCGTAAACCACCAGGCTGGGCAGCAGATCCACCTGCACGCCGATCACGTCGCGCAGGCCGTTGAAGCTGGCCTGGGCGAACACGACCACGAAGGCCGCGAGCAGAATGAGGATGGTGTTGAACCAATTCATCGTGGAATCTCGAATGACGATTGTCGAATGTCGAATGAAAAGGCCGACGCGCGCCGGGCCACGCGCTCGTTCACCATTCGACATTCGACACTCGTCATTTTCCTCATGGCATCATCACCCATGCTTCCTCCAGCGCGTTCATCCGCACCTCCAGCCGCACGCGCGCTTCGTTGTAGAGGCCGAAGTCCACGGAGCGGTGGTCCACGATCTGGCCGATCACGATGCCCTTGGGAAAAATGCCGCCCAGGCCGCTCGTCACCACCATCTGGCCCGCCTGAAGTTTGCTGGTGCGCGAAAGATAGCTGAGGTCCACCAGCGTGTTGTCGAGCGGACTTGACGACGCTGGTGCGATGACGCCGTTGTCGCCGGTTTCTTTGATGAGCACCGCGACGCGGCAGTTCGGATCACCCAGCAGCACGACTTGGGAGTGCGTGTAACCCGTCTCGGCCACGCGGCCCACCAATCCTTCCGGCGTCAGGACCGGCGCGTTGACGACGACACCGTCGCGGGTGCCGAGATCGATCTTGATCGTGCGCCACCAGTTGGCCGGGTCGCGCGCGACGACCCGGGCGAGCTTCATCTTCCACGGATACTGCCGGGGCATGCCCAACTGCTGGCGGAGCCGGGTGTTCTCGCGGCTGGTTTCCTCGGCCTGCATGGCGTGGAGGCGCAGTTGCTGGTTGTCCTTCTGGAGTTGTTCAAGTTGCCGGACCAGTTCGGCGCGTGGCACGACGGCGTTGCCGGCCTTCTCGGTCGCGTGATGGGCGGACCCGGCCAGCCCGAACAGCGGCAGGAACAGCCCGCTGATGGCCAGCTTGAGTTGCAGCGCCGTGCGGCCGGGCAGTTTCAACAACGCCACCGTCACGAGCACCACGACGCCCAAGGCTATGTAATGCGACCGCTTTAACATTTGTTCACCCGCACTGTGGCTGCCGTGGCAGCCGCGCGAGGCGGCGCTGATTTGCGCCGCTCACACTCAACGAACGTCAGCACCTCTCCCGCGCTGGCGCGAGCGGCTGTCCGTTCGTATGACTGGGCGAACTACACCTTGGAGCTGGAAGTGACCCGCTTGAGAAACTGGAGTTCCTGCAACACCCGGCCCGTGCCTTCGGCCACGGCGCTCATGGGATCGTCGGCGACGTGGACCGGCAGCCCGGTCTCCTCCGCCACCAGCCGGTCAATGCCGCGCAACAACGCGCCGCCGCCGGCCATCACCAGCCCGCGGTCCACCAGGTCGGCGGACAACTCGGGTGGACACCGTTCCAGGGTGATGCGAATGGACTCCAAAATACTTGAAAGCGGCTCCTGCAAGGCCTCGCGAATCTCCTCCGAGCGAATGGTCAGCGTCTTTGGCAGACCCGCGCTCAAGTCGCGTCCCTTGACTTCCATCGTCAACTCCTGCTCCAGCGGAAAAGCCGATCCGATCCGGATCTTGATTTCCTCCGCCGTGCGTTCGCCTATCATCAAGTTGTAGGCCCGTTTCATGTGCGCGATGATCGTCTCGTCGAACTCGTCCCCGCCCACCCGCAGGCTGCGGCTGAAGACGATGCCGGCCAGGGAGATGATTGCGATTTCGCAAGTCCCCCCGCCGATGTCCACGATCATGTTGCCCGCCGGCTCATGCACCGGCAACCCGACCCCGATGGCCGAAGCCATCGGCTGTTCGATCAGGTAAACCTCCCGTGCGCCCGCGTGCGTCGCGGAATCCTTCACGGCCCGTTTTTCCACTTCCGTAATGCCCGAGGGGACGGCGACGACGACGCGGGGTGCGATCAACTTGCGATGATGCACTTTTTGAATAAAGTGGCGGAGCATCGCTTCGGTGATTTCGAAGTCGGCGATGACGCCATCTTTCATGGGCCGGATGGCCACGATGTTTCCCGGGGTGCGTCCCAACATCCGCTTGGCTTCCTCGCCAACGGCCAGGACATTGGTGGTCCCCGCCTGGATGGCGACGACGGAAGGTTCCCGCAGAACGATGCCTTGGTCCCGGACGTAAACGAGGGAATTAGCCGTGCCCAGGTCAATTCCAATGTCGTTGGAAAACAGGCTTTTAATTTGCGCGAACATGAACTGTGCCTAACACGCGGCCCAAATTAAGAGGCGGCAACTTGCGCGGTCAAGCCTATTAACCAGCACCTCGTCCGCGCGACGGCTTGGACGGGCTACGGTTTCGGCGGCAGTGCGGCGGCCAGTTTTTCCTGGCGGAGGCGCAGTTTCAAACCCTCGACTGTTTGTTGCAGGCTATCCAATTCGCGCTTGGCCTCGTAATAGGGGCAACGCTTGATCGCCAATTCCGCGTCCACCTTCCTAGCCTTCTCGGATTCAGCCTGCAACTTTTCGAGTCCGGCCTTCTGGGCCGCGACGCGCACTTCCAATTCGGCAAGAATCCCATCAATGCGGTTGTTGATCTGTAGGTTGATTTGTTCCAGCACGCGCCGCGCCTGCTTCACTTCAGGATGATCGGTGGCGAGTGTTTTTGTCAGGTCGGCCAGCTTTTCCTCGGCACTGGAAAACTGTTCCATGAGCAAGTTGAATTTTTGATCGGTTCCCGAGACTATGACGGCTCGCCTCAATTCAGCGAGAGGCAGATTGGTCACATAGTTGTAGAGGGTGATCAGCTTTTGGTACTCAGCCTTGGCATCAATGAGCGGGTGCGACCATCTGCGGCCACCAGCCGTTTGCGGCTCAAGGGTCGTGTCCGGGATTTGTAACTCTGCTTTGAGGCTGTCCACTTCACGCTGTTTTTCCCGGAGCAATTGTTCCTGGCCGGCAAGCTGTTCCTCCAGGACTCGGATGGTGCGTTGCTGGGCCTCCTGCCGTTTCGCCTGGGCCGCTTCGGCTTCGGCGGTGGGCCGGGCTGGCTTGTCCGCCGCTTGGATGAACGCGGCACCGCCGAGCACCAGCAGGCACACGCCCAACGTGATAGGCGTGAGGGCACGGAAGGGTTTGAACGTCGCAGTCATATCGCTGACCCTTGGACAGTGCGCCAGAGGTTGCGTTCGATGATCCGCTCCCCGGTCGCCACCGCTTCGGATTCGCGGTCAGCTTTTTCCTGCGCCCACGGTTTGATCCTGAACGGGATTCCAAAACTCTGTCTTGTCCGCGAAAAGTTTCATGCCCATCTCCTTGAGCGCGGAGTCGGCGGCTTTTTCCAGCTTCTCGTAGAACGGATGGTGCGACGCCTTGTAGGGATTGTTGTGCCGGGTGTTGTAACAGCAGAGCAGCGACCAGCGCGGGTGCGGCGATTTGTTCTGGTCGGAACCGTGCAGCGTGTTGCTGTGGAAATAAACGGCGTCGCCCGGTGCCATTTCGCAATACACCAGTTCCATGACTTTCATCGCGGCGTCGGTGCGTTCGGCCCCCTCGCCGTTTTCCCGCGCCCCGCCCCTTGTCCCCTCCTCGCGTTTCATCTTTACCTTCCCGGCCCGCCATTCCACGCTCGGCCCATGCAACGCGCTGTCATCACCGTTGAACGTTTCTACACCGAGCACGACACGGCGCTCGGGCTTAAGCTGGTGGCGGGGGCCAAGGGACTCAAGCGTTTCATCCGCGAGCCGACCGTCAACCGCCCCGGCCTGGTGCTCGCGAACTTCACCCGCTATTTTGCCAGCAAGCGGGTGCAGGTCATTGGCAATGCGGAGGCAGCCTTTCTCAAATCGCTGCCGGTGGTGGAGCGTGCCAGGCGTTACGCGAATCTGTTCTCGTACAAGATCCCGTGCGTGGTGTTCTGCCGGGACATGTCTCCCGACCGCCAGTTCCTCCAGGCGGCGGAGGCGGCGGACGTGCCCATCTTCACCTGTCCTCACATCACGATGAAATTCATCAACCTCGCCACGCTGGCGCTGGAGATGATGTTCGCCCCGCGCGGCAGCGAGATGGGCAGCATGGTGGACATCCTCGGCGTGGGCGTGATCATCCGGGGCGAAAGCGGCATCGGCAAAAGTGAATCCGTGCTGGCGCTCATCGAGCGCGGCTACAGTTTGGTCGCGGACGACATCACCAAGGTGATGCTGTTGGACGGGCGCGACGTCATGGGCTCCAGTTCGGAAATCACCCGCGACCACATGGAGGTGCGCGGCATCGGCATCATCAACGTCGCCGCGATGTTCGGCGTGCGCAGCATCCGCCTGGAGAAGCGCGTGGACCTCGTCGTGTCGCTGAAAGCCTGGAACGAAGTCCCCGATGTGGACCGCCTCGGCATGGAGGAGGAGTACGTGAAGATTCTGGACGTGGATGTGCCGCACATCACCATTCCGGTGCGGCCTGGCCGCGACCTCGCGCGGCTGATCGAAGTGGCGGCCTTCCAGACCAAGCTGAAGGAATCCGGTCGCAACTCGGCCCAGGAACTCAACGAACGGCTGCTCGCCAAGATGGCCGCCCCGCCCAAACTATAACTTCAACGCCCAGTTGGTGGGGGGCAACCGGGGTGTGATTAAACCCGAAACCCGAAGTTCGAAATCCGAGATCCGAAAGAAATCCGAAGCCCGAAGGCCGAAAGGCCGCATGCCACAGGGTGGGCGCTTCACCCTTTTTCCATCGCAGGGCCGAAGTCGGGTTCGGCCTTCGGATTTCGGGC
>JANNEF010000227.1:0-8676 GCA_031378375.1 Verrucomicrobiota bacterium
ATCACCACGGACGTGGTGATTGAATCGAAGGCGCTGCAAGCCGCGCTGCAAGAGGCGGTGGCCCATAGCTTCAACCGCATCACCGTGGACGGCGACATGAGCACCAACGACACGGTGCTGGTGCTGGCGAACGGACGGGCGGCGAACCGAAGACTTTCCATTCGTGATTCGTCATTCACCGTTTTCCAATCGGCCCTCAAACATGTTTGTCTCGAACTTGCCAAAATGATTGTCCGCGACGGCGAAGGCGTCTCGCGCTTCGTGACCGTGCGCGTCAAGGGCGCGAAAAACTTTGCCGACGCCGATGCCGCGGCCCGCGCCGTGGCCAACAGTGCGCTCGTGAAAACAAGCTGGCACGGCGGTGATCCGAACTGGGGGCGCATCATGGGCGCGCTCGGTTACAGTTCCGCGCAAGTCGTCGAGAACAAGGTGGACATCGGTTACAGCGCCCCCCGCAGCCGGAAGGTTCTGTGGAGTCTCAAGCGTGGCCAGCCGACGAAGGCCGCGTTCAAGGAGCTTTGCGTCGCGGTTGCCGCGAAGGAGTTTGATCTCCACATCCATCTCAATCTGGGATCGGCTGACGCACTGATGTACGCCGCCGACCTCACCGAGGATTACGTGGACTTCAACAAAGGCGACGTGAGCGATCCGGCTTCGCTCGGCGGCTGATTCTCCATCGCGCCCCGCCATGACCCGCGACGAAGCCATTGCCAAACTGCGGCAGCTTGTCGGCAAGGATCTGCGCCCGCTGGCCGACGAGCACCGCGTCACCGTCTGGAAGAACAGCCGCAAGAACAAGGGCTGGGCGGGCAGCGTGCTGGAGCGTTACCTCGGTCTCGCCGCGAACTCGCGGCAGGCGCCGGACTTTGGCGATTGGGATCTCAAGCTCGTTTCCCTCAAGCGCGGCCCCGGGCGGCTGGTGGTCAAGGAGACGATGGCCATCACCATGTTGTCGCCGTCGCACGTCATCGAAACTCCGTTCGAGCACAGCCACCTGCTGGCGAAACTCCAGCGGTTGGTCGTCTGCGCCCGCGAGTGGGTGGACGAGCAGGAGACGCGCTCGCCGCTGGCGCAGGTCGTGAACTTTGATCTGAGCGATGGCGAACTGTTCCGCCAGGTGCAGGCCGACTATGAAGCCATCCGCGCCGCGCTCAAGCAACGCGGGCTGCGCGGCCTCACTGGGTCGCTGGGCGTCCTTGTGCAGGCGCGCACCAAAGGCCCCGGCGGCGGCAGTGACAGTCGCGCGTTCTACGCGCGCGAAAAATTTGTCGCGCGAATGCTCGGATTGGATCGCGCTCAACCGAGGTGACAGTCATTTCACCAAAACCCGCTGGTTGACAATTCTGACTCGTGATACAAACGTATCACCATGAAAACCGCGACCGTCCGCGACCTCCGTAATGATTTCGCCCGCCTTTCCAAGTGGCTGGACAAGGGCGAATCCGTCCAGATCGTCAAGCGCGGCAAGCCTTACGCCCGCGTCGTGCCGGAGCCAAAGCACAAGAGCTTCCTCGGCTGCATGGAAGGCACGGCCAGACTGCCTTGCGACATTGACGACCCGGTGGGTGTCGAATGGGAGGCGATGAAGTGAGATACCTGCTCGACACTTCCGTCTGGCTGCGCGGCGCCGCCGAGCCGGAAACCGTCCCGGAAGACGTGCGGCAACTTCTGGAGGATCGAGACACGCCGTTCGGATTGTCCGCCATCAGCCTGTGGGAAGTGGGAAAGAAGCACCAACTCGGCAAGTTGGAGTTGAAGAAGGAACTCGGCGCATGGCTGAGGGAAGCTGTGGCTACGCACATCCAGTTGTTGCCGCTGACTTCGGACGTTGTCACGGATGCGATGAATCTGCCGGATTTTCCCAACCGCGACCCTGCCGACGAACTTATCGTCGCCACGGCGCGGGTTCACAAGCTGACGCTGCTGACGACCGACACCAAACTCAAAGGCTACCGTCACGCGCGCATTCATCACTTCACGCCAATTCTGGATCGAAAATGATTCGTGAAACGGCCAGGTGGAGATTGGCATGACACCGTTTTTGAAGGACTACTGATCGATGCAAGACCTCATCGCCAAAGCCGCGACGCTGCTCGAAGCGCTGCCGTATTTCCAGAAATTCAACGGTGCCACTTTCGTCGTAAAGTACGGCGGCAGCTTCATGGATTCGCCGGACCCGAACGTGCGCAACGGCGTGGCGCGCGACATCGTGTTTCTCGAAGCGGTCAAGATCAACCCGGTGGTCGTCCACGGCGGTGGCAAGGCCATCACGCGCGCGATGGAGGCGGCGGGGTTGAAGGCGAATTTCATCCAGGGCCAGCGCGTGACGGACGAGGCGGCCGTGCGCGTGGTGGACCAGGTGTTGTCGCGCGCGATCAATCCCGAGGTCGTGGCCACCATCAATTCGCTTGGCGGCGCGGCCAGGGGCTTTGCCGGCACGGACATTTTCACCTGCCGCAAACTGTGGCTCGACGACCGGGACAAGCCCGGCGCGAAACTCGACATCGGCTTCGTCGGCGAGGTTACGGCGGTCAATGTTGAACCGCTCCGGGCGTGCATCGCGCAGGGCATCACGCCGGTCATCAGCCCGACGGCGCGTGGCGAGGACGGGAAAATTTACAACTGCAACGCCGACGTGGCCGCCGCCCAGGCCGCCATCGCGCTCAAGGCCCGGCGGCTGGTTTTCATGAGCGACGTGCCGGGGTTGATGCGCGATCCGAAAGACCCGGCCACGCTCATCACGCACTTGCAGACGAGCGAGATCGCGGGTCTCAAACAAGCCGGTATCGTGGACAAGGGCATGATTCCAAAAGTGGACAGCGCCGAGGCCGCCATCAAGGCAGGCGTGGAGAAGGTCTTCTTCGTGGATGGCCGCCTGCCTCACGCGGTCTTGCTGGAGATTTTCACGGACGCCGGCGTCGGCACCGAGGTCGTGTTGTAGTCTCCGCCATTGGCGTTGCCGCCGTTCGATGGCTATGCGATGCTCTGGCCATGAATGACGAGTCGGCATGGCTGCTGCGCGAGAACACCGGGACCACCGGGTTGGAGCAGGCCGCCCGAACCGCCGTCGCCATGCTGGCGCAGTTCGGCATCCCGCATCTTATCGTCGGCGGCTTGGCTGTGCAGGAGCACGGTTACCCGCGACTGACGCTCGACGTGGACATCGTGGTGCCGGACGTGCTCGAAGCCGTTGAATGCCTGACCTCGAATCTGACCGGGCCATTTTTTCGCATAGCCGGTTGCGAGGACCGCGTCGAGGACCGGCGCACCGGCGTGAAGATCGATCTGCTGCCAGCCGGACAAGTATTGAAACATGGCTGCAAAGTGCCGTTCCCGCAGCCGGGTGAACCTTCCGACAACCCGCAGTTCGTCAGCCTGGCAGATTTGATTTCGTTGAAGCTGGACAGTTGGGCCGGCAGCCCGGTCAACCGGCTCAAAGACAAGGCCGACGTCGTCGAGTTGATCAAGCATCGCAACCTGCCGCGCGACCTCGCTGTCGCCGAAGCGGTGCGCCCTCTCTACGTGGAGACGTGGGATGGGCTTAAGAACGAATCGTGATGCTTCGCCTCGGGAGCAAACTATGCGCGCTGGCCGCTCTGCTCGTGGTGGTTTCCGCACATGCCGCGACCGCTTCCGAGCGCTTTCGCCTCATCATCGAAACCGACGCGGGCGGCGACCCGGACGATGAACAATCGCTCGTGCGCTTTTTGCTCTACGCCAACGAGTGGGACGTGGAGGGCATCATCGCGAACCGCCGCGTGGCGCGACCCGGCGAAAATAAAAATCCCGAACGCACCGGCCTGGGCATCGTGCGCCGGCTGCTGAATGCTTACGGCGAGTGCCACCCGAACCTCGTCCAGCACGATCCGCGATATCCGAAACTGGATCAACTCTGGCAGCGCACCGTTGCCGGCTACGACGACACCGAGGACGCGGTCAACCTCATCATCGCCGCAGTGGACAAGGCCGATGCGCGTCCGGTGTGGTATTCCGATTGGGGCACCGATGTTGGCGGGGCTACGAACAATCTCCGGCGCGCGCTCGACCGCGTGCTCCGCGAACGGGGACAGGCGGGCTACGCAAAATTCAAAAACCGGCTGCGGCTGACTTCCTACGATGTCTTCGGTCCGCACACGACGAACATTGCGCCGGCCTTTCCGCTTCTGGTGAACACGTTTCAACCGCCGATGGACGGCAAGCGCTGGTATCACCGTTTCTCCGCGATCACGGCGAGGGCGGGCGGCTTTGACCTCGTGCGCGACGCGTTGACCGGTCACGGGCCGCTCGGTGCGATGTATCCCACGAACACGACGCACTGGCAGAAGGAGGGCGACACGCCGACTTTTTTGTATCTCGTGCCTAACGGTCTGAACGCGCCGGAGCAGCCCGCCTGGGGCGGTTGGGCCGGACGCTACGGGCCGAACACGAACTACACGGGCATCGCCAGCTTTTGGGCCAGCGAGCGCGACGCATGGAACGGCACGACCAACCGTGACAACACGCTGGCGCGTTGGGCCGCTCACTTGCAAAACGATTTCCGCGCGCGGCTCGACTGGTGCGTGAAGGATGTTGCGCACGCGAATCATCCGCCGGTGGCTCGCGTGCGTGGCGCGGGCGAGCGCACGGTGACGGCCGGTGAAACGGTGACGCTCGACGCCGGCGAGTCGTCCGATCCCGACGGCCAGGCGCTGCGCTTCGAGTGGATTTTTTATCCAGAAGCCAGCAGCTATCGCGGGCCGGCGGTGGAGATTCGCGAAGCCGCTTCAGCGCAAGCGTCGCTGCTCGCGCCGGAGGTGGAGTCGGCACAGACGATTCACGTCGTGCTCGTCGTGACTGACACCGGTTCGCCGCCGCTCACGCGCTATCAGCGTCTGGTGTTGATGATCCAGTCCCGGACGCGGTCAAACTAACGGTGATGGAATGGCACCGGCTCTTCTCCCTGTGCGTCGCGTTGTTTTGCGGCACAGGTTTTGGCGTGTCCGCTGCCGCCGCTCTCGGCTGTCGCACGCTCGACATCATCCACATGGCCGCAGCCCTCGTCATCGGAGTGAAAAAGTTCGTGACCTTCGACCACCGGCAGGCCGCTCTCGCGAGAATGGCCGGATTGAACGTGAAGCCTTGAAGAGGCGCGCGAACCCAAGCCTATGGAGTTTTGCGACCTCGGCCACGACCCGGAGGAACAGCACGACGTGGCGGCGCAACATCCCGCCATCGTCGCGCGCCTCGCGAAAATCATGGAGAAGAAACACGCGCCCTCGGCAAACTTTCCGTGGCCGGGGGATTCTCCGATCCCCTGACCACTTACTACTTGTAACAGTTGCTCACCGGCAAGGCGCACATCAACCGGCAGATTGGAGAAATACCGCGACTCCATCAAAGACAGACGACTCTGCCCCAATTCCGCCTTTGTGCTTTCAAGGCTTGTCACGGCCAACGCGAGTGGGAGAATGCGAAGGTATGGAAATCATGTTCGACAGAAGAGGATTTATTGAGCCTTCGTTCAGGGATTGCCCGTCCTGCGGGAAGAAGGCCGTATTTGGCGTCTCGGGAATCAATGACAACCACTACATCAGGACGTGCCGAGTTTGCGGCGAGTCGCAACTTCTTGATCTTCCTCCGGTAAAGAAACGGATCATCTACATCGATCAATTCGTCTTGAGTGGAATGTTGAAAGAACTCGACAATGGCAGTTCACCGTCGAGCCGGAAAAACGCTAATCCATTCTACTTGGACCTCTTCGGTCAACTCGACCGTCTTGGCAAACTCATGCTGATTGTCTGTCCGTATTCACCCGTCCACATGAGCGAATCCAAGGCAATCGAACAAGTCGCGGAGTCGGGTGCAGACGAACGTCCTCGGATTGAGAATACTCGGCAGTTCGGTGAACGCTTTGAGCAACTCCGTTTGCTCCTTGGCCATCTGGCTTACGAAACCAAGTTTATCCGTTACGAGACCGTACGTGAGCGCCAAGTGTTGGCTGCACTCGAAGCGTGGCTCAAAGGCTGCACTGCTTTCCCCGCTGACCTCGCTCCGTCTGACTCGATCTCTGGCAAGATCGATATTTGGCTGCCGACTTTGTATCCGGCGGTTGGTTCGCCTGCTGATCGTGATGAGGTCGAGGCAATCCTCGCTGGCCAGGCCACTTTTGGCGGGGATGCCCTCCGTTTAATGTCGGTTTCTGAGACTGACGATCTTGTAAGAGAGGGCCGCTCGCTCATAGTCGTCGCCTTGGTCGGTGCCAACCTACATATACGCATCTTCGATCCCAGCGGAAAGAACGTCATTGATAAGCCTGAGGTTGACCTAGTTAGCGGGCAAGAACGGACGGATTTGAAGGAGTTCCTAATTTCAAACCCCTTCCCGGACGATTCTAAATTGTCTCCGGAAAAAAAGCAGGAAATCATCAAAAAAGCTGCATCAATTGCAGGTCACACCCGTCTCGGCAATGGCCTCGATACCGTCGTCAGTCGATGGCGTCGCGAAAAGCACAAGAAATTCAAAGATTGGTTTGCAGAAGAAGTTGCCGGCCACGCCGATACCCTACTCCATGCGTACCGGCGTCATGAGCCACAACTCAACGCCCTTCGGAAACGCCTTGATTTGGACCGCTTGCCCTGTCCACAAGACCCTGCGGCTGCTTTGATGCTGTCGATCTTGCAACGATTGGAAGGCGGCGGGTGTAAACGTGAGGAATGCGAAGCAAGGGCGAGAGAATTTCTGACTTCGGGGATTTTCAGCTCAATCCCAATTGTGCGGATTGGCGCAGCCCTTTGGGCAGGGTTCGCGGACAGACTTGTTCACGGAGGAAAGAAAGAGGCGGAAACGAGTTTCGGAAATGATGCGAAATTTCTGTCAGCTTATCTTCCCTACTGCGACGCAATGTTCATCGACAGGCCTTGCGCTGAGATGCTCAAGAAACAACCTGTCAGCCACAAAGTGCCGGAGAGCGCCCGCGTTTACTCGATGCAATCGAAAGACGAGTTTCTGTTATTCCTCAAAGGCATTGAATCAGCGGCCCCTCCAGAGCATCTGGCGAAAGTCATCGAGGTTTACGGCGACGACTGGCTCAAGCCATCCAACGATCTTCTCAAGCCGTTCTGACGCGAATCAGAACACTGATCGTGGAGCATAAGAGGGGTGCCGAATTTGTCCCCGGTTCACGGCAAGACAGCACGGTAAAAGCGGCGATCCAGATTCGTGGCTCCCGCGTCGGTGAAGTGAGTGACGAGGTTTGTGGCGACGAAGTTGGTCCACGGTACCCATGTCACCAGGTTGGCCGAAGTCTCGATTCGGTAGCTTTTGCCAAGCTCGCCCGCCACCGTGAATTGAAAGCCGCGATTCCTTGCCAGCCGGATTGAGCCAAGGCACGGGCACGATGGCGAACCGAGTCCTGCCCGTCCCGTCCGCTTCAAATCATGGCCAGTCATTGGCCAGGGGCTGTTGGCTAATCCGCAGGGGACTCTGATCGCGTAAAGTCGAGTGTCACCGTTGACGTACAGGGTGCCTTCCGGAACGAGAGCCGGCGACCCGTAAATCGCGGTTGACAACGTCAATTGCCACTTGATTCCACCGGTTGCGTCAACAGCGTACAAATTGCCTACAGGGCTGGGGACGTAAACTGTTCCATCCGAGGAAACGACCCCAGCCTCTTCGCCTCCCGCACCGGTGAACCAGAGTCGGAAGCCTCGCGGGCTGACGGCCGCTAGACTGCCCACGTAGATAGTTCCGTCCGCGGCAATTATCAGAAATCCGGTGCTCTGGATAGAGAACCATTCCGGCGTCCCGTCCTGATTGAGCGCGTACAAAGATTGCGCGCCGGATGCGTCACCATTTATGTAGATTGTCCCGTCCGCTCCGATCACCACGCTCTCCGTATGCTGAGGGATGCTCCAGTATGCCGTGCCATCCGGGTTCACCGCGTACAACTTGGAGGCCGATGGGAAGTAAACCGTGCCGTCAAAGTTCACCACGATGGAGGCAGGACCAATCTCGTCCGCCACGGTGATCTCCCACTGCTTTACGCCACTCGTGCTGAACGCGTAAAACTTGGTTTGCTGAGGCTGAATGCCGCCTACATAGAAAAAGGCTTTGCAGTAAATCGTTCCGTCGTATCCGAGGGCGAAGCCCCGCAGATCGCTGCTCCCCGAATTGTAATCCCAATGCAACGTCCCATCAGCGTTCACGGCAACAAGCCTCCCGCCCTGCGTTGCAAAGTAGATTGTCCCATCCGTGCCGATGGTTGGAGCGCTAACTATCGGAACGCCGGTTTGAAAGAACCACCTTTGCTTGCCATTCGGAGAGATTGCAAAAAGCCCGTGGCCGTTCGTCAATTCACTTGCTGTTCCGATGTAGATCGTCCCGTCGTCACCAACGGACGGCGATCCGGCAAAGTGCGCTTGCGGCACGTCGTTCGTGAACTGCCACAAGATCTGTTGGCAGCGGGCCGCCCCGACGGCCAGTAACAGAAAACCAAAAGTGAGAGCAACGTGGCGTATTCTCATTGGAGCTATATGATTTGTAAACTTTCCAAATCAGAAATGCAATCTGATTCTCCGCCTGAATCGTTACCGACTGGGTGGCCGGGCGGAAAGGGGCGGTTGGGGCGGCGATTTTTTTCTCACGCGCGGCAACGCATCTCTCCGAGGTGATTTTGCGGGGTGTTTTTTCATGTCTCCC
>JANNEF010000391.1:0-27760 GCA_031378375.1 Verrucomicrobiota bacterium
TCCAGGGCCAGGCGCAGATGCTCCGGACGCGATCTCGATCCGAAGCCAGCCGTGGCAGGCCCTGGATAGTTAGTCTCACCTTGAACGCGAACTAGAATTAGTCGCACCGGCGGCACACGAACAGATTTTAGTTGACAGTAACACTGTCCCTTGTCATATTCGCTGCGTGATGGATGCAACGCATACAGTCGAGCAGCTCGCCGAGTCCGTAAATGCATGGTGTGACCGGCATGACGTCGCCCCGGCCAGCGGTCAGGCGGGGGAACGCATGACTGAGCGCAATGTGCGTTACTACCGCACGCTTGGCCTCCTGGACGCGCCCCTGGCGGGCGGCGGCACCGGCTACGGTGCGAAGCATCTGCTCCAGCTCATCGCCATCCGTCTCCTCCAGGCCCAAGGACTGCCACTGAACCGGATTCGAGATCTCCTGCTCGGACGCACCCTCGATGAGTTGAAGGAAATCGAGAAGCGCGGCCTCGCCGAGCTGGAGAACGCCGAAGTGACTGTCTTTCGGCCCACCTCCAGCGAGAACTGGACGATGACGCCGCTCGATGAGGAGTTTCTGATCGTTTCCCGGCAGGGTCGTGGAATTTCCGATGAACTGCGTGCCCGACTGCTGGCCGTGCTGCATCCCCGTATCAAACCCGGACGCCGTCCGCACGGCGCCACCACCAAGGACTGAATCATGACCAACCGCATCTTTCCACCCCACACACCTCAGCCATCGCCGAAGTTCGGCCTCGTCGGCTGGCTCGAGCAAACCCGCGTTCAGTTGCCGCTCAAGGGCGTCGAGTGCCAGTTCCACGTTTGCGGAGATATTCTCAGCGTCGAGATCGATCAAATCTTCCACCAAAGCGCCGCGCAGGCGATGGAATGCCTCTACTCCTTTCCCCTGCCGGCGGGCGCGGCGGTCTATCGCTGCGAGATGCACGTCAATGGCCGCGTCATCCGCGCCCGCGTGGAGGAGCAGGAGCGCGCCCGCGAAATCGCGCGCGAACAAAAGGCCGCGGGCCGGCGCACTGCTCTTGTGGAAATGGAGCGGGAGAATCTCTTCACGCTTTCCCTGGGCAATCTTCAACCCGGCGACGTGGTGGTGATTCGCTTCGGCTATTTCGAGACCCTGACGCGCCTGGCGGACTGGACTTCGCTGCGCATCCCGTTCTGTCCCGGCGTGCGCTACATTCCGGGCCAGCCACTGCTGCGCGCGTTGCGCGGCAAAGGCGTCATGGACGATACCGATCAGGTGCCGGATGCCTCGCGCATCTCACCACCCCGGATTGACGCCTTGCATCCCGACGCCGCCTATTTGTCAGTGGAGGGCGTGATGGAAAATCCGGTTGGAACCGTGAGTGAAATTTCTTCGCCGTCCCACCTGGTGCTAGTCAAGGACGGCGACGCCCAATGCAGTGTGACGCTCGCGCAGCAGGGGGCGATGCCGGACTGCGACTTCGCCTTGCGCTGGACGGAAACCCGTGGCGAACAGATGCAATCCGCTGCGTGGGCGTTGCGCGAAGGCGCGGAAACTTACGCGCTCGTGATACTTCAGGCCCCGCGAGTCACGATGCCGGTGGAAACCTCGCCGCAGGATTTTTATTTCCTCGTGGATCGCTCCGGCAGCATGCAGGGATTGAAGTGGGAGAAAGCCGTGCAGTCTTTCCGCTCGTTCCTCAACCAGCTTGGGCCGGAAGACCGGGCCTGGGCCACCTTCTTCAGCGACCGATGGCAGGACTTCGCGGAGAAACCGCTGACGGCCCGCGAACTGGCCGTGGACGCCAGCCTGCGATCGCTGGAGAAACTCGGCGCGGACGGGGGCACCGAATTGCTGCCCGCGCTGCTGCATACCCTGGAAGTGATTCAACGGCATTCGACCGGTCGCGAGGCCGCGTTGATCCTGATCACCGACGGAGAGGTGGGCAACGAAGGATCCATTCTCGCCAGCCTTCACGCGCATCCCAACCTGCGCGTGCATGCCTTCGGCATTGACACGGCCGTCAACGACGCGCTGCTCGTCCGACTCGCCGCCGAGCATCGCGGCTCATCCTGTCTGCTGCAACCGACCGACGACATCGTCGGTGCCGTGACGCGGTTGAGCCTGCGCTTGCGCCGTCCGGTGCTAACTTCCATCGTCGCGAACGACGGCTGGGAACTGCCCGGCACCGCCGTGTCCGACCTGCATTCCGAAGAATGCCTGTCGCTCTCGTTGAAAATCAATTCGGCCGCCGCCAGTGAGGTAGTCGTGAAGGGACGGCTGCCCGATGGCGGCGAGCAGACATTTCGCTTCCCGCTGGTCGAGCGAACGGAACCAGCGATTCGGCTGCTGTGGGCGCGCAGCCGAATCCGCCATCTCTTGAATCAAGGCGCGCGTGCGGAAGCCATCGCTTTGGCGAAACAGCACAACCTGCTCTGCGAAGGGGCAGCCTTCATCGCTTGGGACGAAGCCGAGCAGGTGGCGATTGCCGAGCGCGAACTCTTCCAGCCGAGTTTTGACAAAAAATTCGCCACAAGTAGCAGAACAGCGGTTAGGGTTTGCTTGAAAGACGCCGAAACGACCTTCTACAGAATGGCACCCAGGCCGAGCCCGCCCCAACTCCCCAGCCCTCCTTCGGCTGCGGAAAAGGTGACGGCGATGCTGACCCACCGCCCGCAACTGGATGGCGCACAATTCCAGAAGAAATTCGGTCGCAGACTCGAAGAGTGGTACCTGCGCTTCATGGAGAGCTTCGCCTTCTCCCGTTTAGCGTCGGATGGAGTCTTGGCGGAATTGCTTATCGAATGGCTGGTGGACGGCGCCTTGGACGCCAAGCGCCGCATGAAATGCCTGGAGCAACTCATGAACACTCTTGAAGCCAAGGCGTCCACGCCCGAAACCGGTCTGGCCCTCACGCTCCAATGGGTCACGCAGTCCATGTCCCCCGCTGACGCCTACCGGGAGCGCACACAAGCAGCGCTCCAAGGCGTGGCCCAGCGTTTGGCGGATATCCGCCAGCGCGAACGCGAGCAGGGAACGAAAATCCTGATGATGTGAAAGGTCGCTTAATCCATGGGCAATGGTGCTGATGAGATTTTCCGCCAACTTCTCCGGTGCTGGTGGGGTGGCCTATCCGTTCAGGGCCGTGAGCAGCGCGTTCAACCAGAGCACCGCCGGAATCTGCTGCTTGTAGTGCAACAAGTTTTGGTCAAACACCGCCCGCACAGGCACGCCAGCCTCCTTCAACCTGATGGCACTACTTCTTGAATTCAGAAATCTCGGCGCGCAATCGGCGCAGCACTTCGACGGGTATGGCGTAGAACAAACCGCTAAAAATTCAATTGTCCGCCTTGGAGCGTCTGCGCTCGCATCTGCACGAACGCGCGATTTGACTCAAAAGGAATTTTACCGAAGCGGGGATGTGAGGCTTCTTGGGAAGCGCCGTTAGCTCAACAGGTGCGTTGCCGAAGCATGAACGCCCACATGAGTGAAACGGGCGACTGACCCCGTTCAGTGTGGGTGGCGGCGGGCCGACCGGGTCCAAGCCAGGTCGTCCGCCAACGATGGTTCCGCTTCATGGGCGTCCAGAAACCGTGGAGCAATCCGATACGGACTTGGCCACGGCGCGGGCGAGAGGGTCACGCCCGCACTCCGCGCCAGGAAGCGCATGAACAGTCCGAGATCACCGGAGGCGGTGGCCCGCAGCGCTTCCCGGTAACCCTGCTGGTCGGAAAAATCGGGCATCTGACCGAATACGCTTTCAAACTGGACGGCCAGCAGCGTGCGCCCAGACCGTCCGTTGCCATCCCGGAACGGATGAATCCGCTCGTAACGTGCGTGCAAAAAGCTCAACGCCGCCAGCATCGGCGCGGCCTCCTCTCTCGCGGCATCAAGCAGATGGCGGGTTTGAAGCAGCGCCAGTTCCAGTTCCCGATGGATCCGACCCGGATCGGCGGCGGGATGTCCGGCCACCACGGCCAGTTGGCCGGCGGTGCGAAATTCGCCCGCCCACGGGTGGACACCTTTGAAGAGATGAAAATGCACAGCCTGAAAGTCCGACACGACCAACCCGTCCAGCACCTCGACCGCACACAGATAGTCGTAGGCATCAACCATCCCCTGGTCAACGGCCTCTTCGTATTGGGCCAGCGAGCGGACGTCCGGATGGAGAGGTAGGCGTTGAATTTGATTCCAACGATGAGGCGAGGGCGTGGGATCAGGCATGGTTGACGAATGCTCCGCAAAAGTGCATGATAGCTACATGCTGACAGTAAATGAAAAAGCTGCCGGGTGCCAGCCCCTATCGCCTCCGGCTTCCGAACAAGTTCTCAAGTTCATTTCCGAGAATCAACGCCTGGAGGGATTTTCCGGCGAAATCAGCGAAGCCGTCCGCCAGCATCGGACGGATTGGGCGGAGTTGGAGGCGGTGGCACGGCGTTTCGGCGCACAGATGCCCAAGCGCCCGGCGGACGCGGCGACGCTCGAAGATCTCAAGACACCGCGTTGAGCGGAAGCACGTCGTCCCTTCTACAATCCTGCCCGTGTCATCCGCCAACGGGCTGGCATTTTCCTCCTTCCTTTCCACGCCGCCGTATTGGGCGAAAGTCTCATGTTCGACTGGCGAACAGATGTTCGCCCAACTGCCGAAACACTTCGCGGAAAATACGTGTTTGCACGCCCTGCCCCAGCATCTGCACCGCCGTGGCATAATGGCGGGCGCGGAGTTCACAGCCGTGCAACCGTTCAATCTCGGCCTGCCGCAGGAGGCGCAATCCGTAGGGCGTCTGCACAAACGGGCCGGTGTTGATCTTGTGGTAGGATTTCGCAATGACACCGATGCACGTTTCCGTCCCGGCAATCACGGTGAAGTCGAAGCCGTGACCGGCGGCCTGATGTCGCGCGTTGTGGACCCGCAATCCTTCAATAGTCCGCGCGATGCGGTCCGCATCCGGTTGGTCCAATTCTGGGTTCGGCGGATCCAGAAACGCTGAAACCGGTGTCATGCAATGCACGCCCGGAGCTTTCACCGAGAACTCGTGCCCGAGCGTGGCTGTCAATAACCAGCGTCTCCGGTTTTCGATTTCGCCCCACTCCACGTTTGGCTCCAAAATGGTGACCGCCACCTGATAGCCGAGTCGGGTGAGCGTCGTCACCACCAGTTGCCCGGCCAGGCTGGAGCCAAAGTTCGGCACGTTCTCCAGCACGACGGCGGCGGGCATCCGCTCGCTCACCAACGTGAGCACCGGCAGAAACAGATCCCCCGTGTCGCCCAACTCCGGTCGCTGCGCCAGAGCCTTCTTCGCCCGGCCGAGATTGGAATGACTGGTGCAGGGAATCCCGCCCATCAGCACGTCAAACTCCGGCAGTTCGGCGGTGTGCAGTGAGCGGATGTCGGCCTGGATGAGTATCGCGTCGAAATGTTTCGCCTGCCATTCGTCGGCATAGTCCGGCTCGATCTCAATCCCGGCCACGACCTGAAACGAAGTGTTTCCGTCCAGGGCGGCGGTCAGGGTGCCGCCTCCGGCAAAGACTTCGAGCACGCGCAGTGGAGCCGTCAGTGTGCGGCTTCGCTGAATCGCAAACGCGCGCACGGACGGCGTGATTTCGATCCGTTCAAACGAGGCGATGATCTTGATCTCGGAGTATTCGGCCAGTCCCGAGAGGAGCGAACGGTTCTCCAGATCGATGATCGGTCTGCGTCCGCCCGCCGCCGCGCGGCTGGATACGTGGTTTTCACCGAGCAGAGCGGGCCGCAGGACCAGCTTCCCGGTCCCAGTTTCAATGTCCAACGCCACGCCATGCCCGAAGCCCAACACGTTCAGCCGTTGTGACTCGATCCAAAGCCGTGGAGTTTCGCGGTTGCGTCCAAGCGGTTGAAGGGAGAGAAAGCTCACCGACTACACCAAAGATTATTCAGTTCAGACCACTCGCCGCTTCCAAATGGAAGCGAGTTTTTCACGACGGTTTCCTAGTTCGCCTTGGTCGCACTTGGTCGCTTGGGCAGTGACTTGTCGGCGAGATCCGAAGACGTGCTTCGGCCCGACTTTGCTGGCCCATCGGCTCCAACCGGGTCAGGTTCGATAATCCACGAATGCGCCAGGTCCGAGACTTTGGCCAAAAGCAAAAGATCATCACGGCCGAACGAACCGGTCGAACGCCATTCGTTGTCCTGCATGTACAGGCGCTCGAAGGTGACGTTGTAGCGGATGCCGGAGTCCGTGTCGTTCTGCCAGATGGCCGCTTTGACGGCCCCGAGGCGGACTTCGTGCACCGGTTGATTGCGCGGTGCGGGTGCGGGTGAATTTGCCATAGTCGATTCTCCTTTAATGGACCGCCGGCCAACGCCGGCAAGTCGCGGTTATTCTGAATATGTCTGTTAGCACGAAACAGCCCCTGCCTGTCAAGGGGCCGTCATTCAACCCCGCAAATATCCGAGTAACCCTGCCGCGCTATGCAGCCACCGATGTGCAAAGTCGGATGATTTGAATCGTTCGGCCGGCTCTGCCTCCTCACGTCCGCGACTACAGGGGTGATTGCAATAGTCTCCGAGCCGGAACAAGGCGGTGGAAAAGGAAATCACGCTTGCCTGCCCGGCGCGATCCACTTTCGGTCATCGCGTTAGTTTCCCGGATACTGCCAAACCCAGTCGCCCTCCTTGTCGTCGAACATCGCTTTGCCGGGCACACCGCCATCGTCCTTTTCGTTCCAGCCGACGGAGTAGAGGGTGAAAGCAGCTTCCTTGCGGAGATATTTGTAAGGCTCGCCGGTGAGCACATCGTGCGGCAGTCGGGAGATAAATCGCGGCACCAGCGCCGCGATCGTTTCGGGGAACTGTCCGTTGGCCAGCCGGTATCTTTCCAGCGCGCAGGCGAGGGCCGCCTGATCGGTGGTGGTCTGGGCAGTGGCAGCTCGGCGGTCGACTTTGGTGAGGGAGGGAAGCAAGTAGGCGGCCCCGACATGGTGATGGAGCAGCGCGTTCAGATCCTGCCCCAGGCGACCGCCCGCAAACATTCGCTCCAGTTCATCATTGGCGGACTTGCTTTGGCTCGGGGAAACCCTCCTGTTCGAGGCGTCAAAGGCCGCTCCAATCTGCCCCTGGAAGAGCCGGCAATAATTGAGCTGTTCCTGGTAATACCATCCGCGCGGCATGATGCGGGACAGCACGTTGGCCAGCGTCCAGGTGGATGGCGGACTTGAGATCGTCTCCGTTGCATCCACCTCGGTTAGTGCGCTGATATTTCCCGTTTTTCGAACCGTCTCGATGATCAAAATCGCCACCGCTTGCTCCGCGTCGAGCGGCCGTTTCATGTCGGACACCAAATCAAATTGTTGCAGGCGGGTTTGCAGCGGTTGCAACTGAGCCTCGGAACAACGGTGCTCCGCCAACGCCTCCCAGATGGGCTGGATCATGAGTTGGAGGCAGGAAATGCGGACCAGATAGGAAATCAAAAAAGGTTCATCCTTCAGGGAATCGGCCAAGTGAAGTCCGAGCAGCACATCGGCCAGGGCATTTTCGCTGTGCCCCGCCGCGAGTTCGGCGCAGGCCTTGACCCGGAGCCGCCGGCAGCCGTCTTTGATATTCGCCAGATGGGGCAGCAGGATGGCCCAGGGGTTTTCGAGATCATATTTCACCGGGTAGCGCGTCGAGGAGCGCCCGGCGGCGGCGCGCAGTTCGGCGAAGGCAGCTTCGTTGGTTTTGAATTCCTGCAGCACGGTCGAAGCCGCCCTGGCTCGTGACTCCCGATCCACTTTGTCGGAACTGAATCCCGGCTTCCGCTTCAAGTCGTTCGCCCGAAGCGCGGTGATCGCCATTTCCCAGGCCACGAGATTCACAAACCGGCGCTCAAATTTATCGGGATTCGGTTTGGGAGAGGTAATTTTCCCCTCAAGTTTCGAGAAGTTGTCCTGCCAGACCCCGCCATCGGGAGGCGGCGGCTGGACAAACCAAGATCGGACGAGCGGAGTGGCGGCGAAGTTTTGATCGTCGGGAACCGGCTGGGGAATGAATGTCGTGTAATCCAATTGTTCCCCGCGCGCCTCTGATTCCCGCTGATATTTGCTCCACGCCCGATGGCCACGCCAGTTCTCCACCCCGTAGAACAGCGCGATGACGGTCGCCGTCCAGGCCAGCCCGATCAGAAGTCGCCGAAGAACGCGCCAACTGAAAAGCCAGCGGCCAAGGCGCACGAGCGGACTGCGATCGAAAACCGAAGGCTGAAAGTGGCCCTGCATATCAAGCCAGCGCGTTTGAAGCGGGGCGTTCGCTCCGGCGTCGCGGCACAACCGTCTGCGGCGCCGAAACCGGCTCCGCGACGGACGGGTCAACCAACTCGGCGAGTTGCCGGCGGCTCTCGCGCAGATCAGCCACCAGTTGGCGCGATGACGGCGCGGTGGGTTGCGCCAGGGTGACCGTCGAAGCGGGTGAATGCTCGGCGTTCAAGCAGGCGATGACCAGCCAGGCGGCAGTCATCCCCGCCAGATGCCACCGGCAGGATAGAAGGAACTCGCGCCAGCCTTGAACCATCGCGTTTGCAGCCGACGACGAGAGCCGGCGGCTTGGTTCGAGTGCAGCGAGGCCCGCCGCCTCACGGCGGCGGCCATGGACTTGCGCGTTTTCTCCCGCCGCCAGACTCGCGAGCACGTTTTGGCGAACGGCGTCGAGCTTGGGTTCAGCCGGGCGATGACGTTCAAACAAAAGTTGACGCGGAGTTTTCATACCTTTTCCTCAATGAGTTTGCGCAGGGCTTTCCGGGCGTAGTGCAGGCGGGACTTCACGGTGCCAAGGTGCGCCTCGGTGATGACCGCGATTTCATCAAGTGAGAATTCCTCCACGAAGTGCAACAGCAACACCGAGCGTTGCGGCCGGGGCAGTTGGTTCAGCAACTTCATGAACTCCGCCTCCTGCTCCTGGCGGATGAGCAACTCGTCCGGGCCATCCTCGAATTCGGGCGGAGCACTGGCGCATTCCTCACGCAACCTTTCCTCGCGGCCTTGCTGGCGCCAGCGTTGAATGCATTTCTGGTGCGCGATGCCGAAGAGCCAACTGCCGAATTTGTGGTCCTCCCGCAAATTGTCGAGGTGCCGTGCCGCATTGATGAAGGCCTCCTGCACGACATCCAGGCTGGCCTGCTCATCCTGCAATAATTCAAAAACATAAACATACAAAGGCAGTTGGTAGCGGTGGAAAAGCGCGTCCCAGGCCGCCGGTGATCCGGCCCTGGCCTGCGGCACGGGCAGTTGTTCGCGTTCAGCCACGACCAGCATTTACATTGAGTAGAATGCGGAGAGCGAGAAAAGGTTCAACGGATCGGCAGATACTCCGCAACCTCCGGATGGCAGTATTGCAAAGAGCCGTTCAACCGCTCACGGATTCAGTTCTCGCCGGAGGGCTTGCCGATCCACGCCAGTGCACCGGGCCACGCCCGGCCTACAGGGCGGATTGCCAGCCGAGGATCGTGAGCGTTCGTTGTCGAACGGCGGGTTGAAGCAACGTCGGGGCGTTGTGCGCATCCGCCGACGCAGCTCCGAAAACACCGCCACGGCGTGCGTCCTCGACAAGTTGTCGCCGCAAGTCCGGCGGCAGCGCCACCCCGAATCGCTTCATCACGCCCACAACTTCCTCCAACGTCATGCGGACGCCGGGATGATGTTCCAGATTGTGGAACAGGTGACTCTCTGGCTCGCCAGTGCCGGCGCGCCCATCGGCGATGGTCAGGAAGAAACCCTGAAACCCTTCGTCGAAGCCGAGGAAGATTTCGAGGTTTTCGTCGTCCGTAAACAGCGCATAGCGGGACATACTTGAGTTCTCTCCTGAGCGACACGATAGCCGAAAATCTAGCCGCGCGAAAGAGCGTTCGTTTTGGTGGCTGGCGTGAGGGTGAAACATGCGGTACTCGATTGGTGAAAGCCGGCTTCACCGACGGTTGTCTCTGTTCTTTCCCAAGACTATGGATGCACGATTCATTTTCATCATTGTCTCGCTGGGCGCCGGCGCGCTGCTCGTGAAGGGCGTGTGCCTTTGGTGGCGGGATGGTGAACCGGTGGCGACCCGGCCGCTGCGGGGACGACGGTTGCGCGCGGCGCGGGCGGTGCATGAAAGTTTGCCGGTTGATCCCCACGGCTTTCGCTGGGGCGCGTGCGTGCTGCCGCACCGCCTGGCCTATGGGCATCTTGCGGTGGTCGGGGCCACCGGCAGCGGCAAGACGCTCCTGCAACGGCTCCTCATGCAGTCAGTCCTTCCACGGATTGGTCACGGACTGGATCAGCGTGCGCTCATCTACGATCCCAAGCAGGATCTGTGTTCCATGCTTGCCGGGATGAAACTCTCGGCTCCGCTCCACCTCCTCAATCCGCTCGACGCCCGCGGTGTCGCCTGGGACATGGCGGCGGATGTCACCTCCCCGGCGGCGGCACTGCAAGCCGCGACCCTGCTCATTCCCAAAGCGGCGCACGACGCCAATCCGTTCTTCTCCAATGCCGCCCGCCACCTGTTGCACGGCGTCCTGGTGGCACTCATTCTCCTCGCGCCCAAACGCTGGACCCTGCGCCACGTCCTGCTCATTACGCGCACCGAAACGCTGTTGCGCCAAATCCTGGCGCGCATGGAAGCTACCCGTCATTTACTCCAGTACTGCGAACACGCGGCCACCTTTCAAAACATCCTTTCGACCGTCCTCACCCGCCTGGCGCCCTACGAGATCATTGCTGCGGCCTGGGACCGGACTGAAAGGCGCGTGAGTCTGCGCCGCTGGCTGGCGACCGAGTCCATTCTGATCCTCGGCAATGACGAGGACAACCGCGCCGCCCTCGACACCATCAATCAACTCATTTTCAAACGGCTCTCAGAACTCATCCTGGCCCAACCGGAGCGGGAGCCGGCGAGCGAGCGGACCACCTGGCTGCTGCTCGATGAAATTCGCGAGGCGGGCCGGTTGGACGGCTTGTCCGCCCTGCTGACCAAGGGCCGGAGCAAGGGCGCGGCGGTGCTGCTCGGTTTCTAGGACATCAACGGGCTGCGGGCGGTGTATGGCCGCGACGTTGCCGACGAACTGGTGGGTCAATGCAATACCAAGGCGTTGTTGCGGCTCAACAGCCCGGAGACCGCGCGCTGGGCGTCGCAACTAATCGGCACCAGTGAGTTCATCGAGACCCGGCGTTCCCGGAGTCGCAGCCGCAATTTCCGCGATCTGCGCCTGGATTCGGGCGGCAGTTCCGGCGTGTCGTTTTCCGATGGCCTGACCAAACGCGAGTTGATTCTCGACTCGGAGTTTTTGGATCTGCCGGAGACCTCGTTTGAACGGGGATTGACCGGCGTGTATGTCAGCCCGGTGACCGGAGCCTTCCGCGATCATCTCTCCGGCGCGTGGCTCCGCGAGCATCTGCAACCGGCCGTCCGCGCGGTGCCCAACTTTCTGCCCCGTCCCGATTCCGACCAATACCTCCGGCCCTGGTGCGATGCCGACGCGCGTGACCTGGGACTGTCGGATTCGGCAAACCCCGTTCGACTGGTGGCCAGCCATGCTTGAGGTGCGCCGCCGCCCGTGCTCGCCTGAACCAAACCCACGCACGGGCCGATCCCGATTTCTGATCCACACCCCACGCATTCGAGTTCCTCGGATGCAACTTTGTCCACCGTGAGGTTCTTTGCTCTCGATTTCCAAACCCTTCAAAGGCGCCGGTCGCGCCGACTACTACCTGAATCTGGCCCGGGAGGATTATTATCTGGACGGGATGGAACCACCCGGCTTCTGGCTGGGTGAAGCCGCCGCGTTGCTCGGGTTGTCCGGCACGGTCCAGGGGGATGATTTCCGCAACGTGCTCGCCGGGTTCAGTCCGAATCGCGACACCCGGCTGGTGCATAACGCCGGTTCGCCGAACCGACGTTCCGGTTGGGATCTCACCTGGTCGGTGCCCAAATCCGTCTCCGTCGTCTGGAGTCAGGCGACCCCGGAGGTCCGCGCCGAAATCGAGCGCGCCGCGCGCGAGTCGGTGCGTCAGGCCATCGCCTATCTCGCCAGCGTCGGCGTGGTCAGCCGGCGTGGCACCGACGGCGTCATCCACGAACAAGCCCGGCTGCTTTTCGCCGCGTTCGAGCACTCGACCAGCCGCGCCCAGGATCCGCAACTGCACCTCCACACGGTTCTGATCAACATCGGTGTCCGTCCCGACGGCTCGACCGGCACGCTCGAACCGCGTTCGCTCTACCGGCATCAACTGGCGGCTGGCGCGCTCTTCCGCGCCGAACTCGCCGCCCGTCTGGAGCAATCCCTCGGACTGCGCGCCCGGCGCGAGGGTCGCTGCTTTGAAATCATCGGCGTCGATGTTGGTTTGATGGCAGTGTTCTCCACCCGGCGGGCTCAAATCACCGCGCGCCTCGCCGAACTGGGTCTCTCGTCTCCTGCTGCCGCCGAGCGGGCCGCACTCGAAACGAGGACGGTCAAAGTGACGCGCTCGCGCGAGGAGCTTTTCCCATTGTGGCAGGCGACGGGACGCGCCCATCACTGGAGCACCAAGGAACTGGGCTGGCTGCTGCACGCGCCTTTTCCGCCGCGCCACGTCGAGCGCGAGATGCACGAAGCGGCACCCGCAGCCCTGCTGGCGCTGACCACTTCAGACAGTCACTTTGCCAGACGGCAACTGGTTCAAGCCCTCGCGGAAGCCGCGCAAGGCCGGGGGTTGGATGCGGATTGCGTGCTTCAATTGCATCGCCAGTTGCTTGCTTCCCCGGCAGTCGTGTCCCTTGGCCCGGTGAGCGCCGAGCCGTGCTGGACGACGCCGGAAATGCTCGCCCTGGAAAAGCGCGTTCTGGCGCTCGCCGATCAGATGCGCGCCGTGGAACGCGCGCTGCCAATGCCGAGCGAAGTCATTCTCAAGAGCAGTTCCATCTCCCCACGGCTCTCTGACGAACAGGTGGCGGCCCTGTGCCACGTCACGGGTGCCGAGCACGGACTGCGGATCGTTTCCGGCATGGCCGGCACGGGCAAGTCCACGCTCTTCCGGGTCGCGCACGAGGTGTGGTTGAGCCAGGGCAAACAAGTCGTGGGCGCCTGTCTCGCGGGCAAAGCCGCACTGGAACTGGCCAGCGCCACTCAGATCTCCACGCAGACGATCCACCGGTTGCTCGGTGACCTGGCGCGAGGCCGGCGACATCTTGATGCCGACACCGTGCTGCTCGTGGACGAGGCCGCGATGGTCGGCACCCGGCAGATGCACGTGATCTTCGAGCATTGTCAGCGCGCCGGCGCCACGCTCGTGCTCTGCGGCGATGCGCGCCAGCTTCAGGCGATTGAGGCAGGGGGAGTTTTCCAGGAACTCGCCTGCCGTCATGGGGCCGCCGCCCTCTGCACCATCCAACGTCAGCGCGAGGAATGGGCGCGCCAGGCCGTGACGGCGTTTGCGGACGGCCGCGCTGCCGAGGCCCTCCAGGAGTTTGCCGGTCGCGGCCTGCTCATCGTCAGCGATGATGCGACCGAGGTCATGACGTGCCTGCTGGCCGACTGGAAAGCCCAGGGTGCGCCGGCCAGTTCATCCACGGTGATCCTCGCCAGCCGCACGGCCGACGTGCTGGCCCTCAATCGGCTCGCGCAGACCGAACGCTTCCGCAGCGGCCAACTGGCTGGCCCCGGCGTGGAGATGGGACCGGAGCTCGTGTTCGCGGGCGACCGCATTGTGTTCACCCAGAATTGCCGGACGCTCGGAGTCTGGAACGGACAAACCGCCACGGTTGCCGGCACGGACGCCGACTGCATCACCGCGCGATTGGATTCGGGCCACGCGGTGAGCTTTGCGCCGAGTCTCTATCCGCACGCGCAACTGGGCTACGCGCTCACCACCCACAAGGCGCAGGGCATGACGGCGGAGCGGGCGCTCGTTTACATCGACACTGCCGCCGAGACCCGCGAACTGGCCTACGTCCAGGCTTCCCGCGCCCGGACGCAATGTTCCCTCTACGCCGTGACCGAAAATATCGAAGGCCTGGCAGCGGCCATGGCGCGGAGCCGGCCCAAGATCATGGCGACCAGTCTGCTGCCAGCAGCGCAGGAGAGTCCGCTGCTGGAATTGCAACTGGTGGGTTGAGCCAGCCAATGCAGCATCCCTCCTCTGCGCCGCGCGTTCAGAAAGTCGCGGACAGTGAGTGCAGCCAATCAGCCCGGCCCGATCACTTCAGACCGCGTTCTTTTTGGCAGCCGACGCCTTGGGAACGGCCTGAAGCGCCCCCCGAAGCAGGTTCCCCAAGTTCACTTCCAGTTCGTCGGCGATGCGTAATAACGAATCGAGGGTTGGATTCTGGGGATCGCTTTCCAAGCGGCTCAACATCGACTGACTCAATCCCGCTGCGGCGGCCAGCTTGTTAAGGGACAGCCCGCGCCGCTGTCGTTCCTGGCTCAGGCGGCGGACGAGTTCGATGCTGATGGCGGCGCGGCGTTCGATCTTGGTCACGGTCCTCCTATACCTGCAAATCCCGCTTGACAGGGATATGCTTAAAAGCATAACTTGCCTCGTGCAATCGCTCCGACATGTCCGACGTTACGTGGGCGGACCCGTTTTCCTGCCCCGCCGGGCGGCGGTTGCCATCACATCCAACTCCCAAAATCCCATGATCCTCCGCAAACTTGGTCCGCCCACCGACGCCGCCCGCTGCGCGGGCGGCCACAACTGTCCCAACCTCTTCGAGTTGACCACGGGCGATTTCGCCGTGGTCGGCACCGACATCACGCCCGCCGCCATTGACTGGCTGCCGCCGGGGGCCGGCTGCGGTCCCGCCGAACGCATCATCAGCGTGCCGCGGAGAACGCTTGTGCTGGCCCGGCCCGACATCCCCTCGCGGCTGTAAGCCGACCAGTTCCCAAACGGGCCGCGCCTGTGCTATATCCCCCGGGTGGGGAAATTCCTGGCCTGGCTCGATCAGAACTGGTTCAACTTCGTGCAGACGCTGGGCATCGTGGCCACCGGCCTGCTCGCCACGCTGACCTTGCGCCGCGAGACCCGCGCCCGGCGGCTTGGCGACTACCTCACGGTCGTCAACCAGCACCGGGAACTGTGGAACGACGCGCACCGGCGGCCCGAACTGGCCCGCATCTTTCAAACCGAGGTCGATCTGGTTGCGGCACCCCTGTCGGTCGCCGAGGAGGAATATCTCAACCTCGTCATCGACCATTTCCACACCGGCTGGCTGCTGGCCAATGGCGGCGTGGTGTTGAAAACAAAAGTTCTGGCGGCGGACGCGCGCGCATTCTTCTCCCTCCCGCTGCCGCGGCGGGTCTGGGACGGAACCCGGGCCCAGCGCGACCCCGCGTTCGTGCGGTTTATCGAGCGGGCAGTCAGTCGAACGAACCGCCGGTGGCCGCGCTGGCTCTCGCTGGTCGGACGCTGAGTGGGGACCGTCGTCTGAAGTTGCCAATGCCTGACACCCGGCGTGGCAAACAATCATCCGGCGACTTGCATCAGCTTCAAGGCGCAGGCATCGAGAATTGATTTCCTGGCGGTGTGGGCGAGCGCCCCGCCCCGATCCAGAATGCCGCGTGGCAAGCCTTTGGCTTCGTTCAAAGCTTCCTGCTCCAAGCGGAGCCGTTCCTCCGCCGACAACGATTGCCAGAACCGTTCGATGGCTTCATCGCGGGCGCGAACTTGCGCCTGCTGCCGGGCTTCCTGTTCGCGTTGGCGTTGCTCCAGCTTGTGCTTTCGTTCCGCCGCTTTCTTGTCGCGCAAGGACCGCTCCGCGCTCGTCACAAACCCTTGGGGCGGCGCGTAGCGGCTGCGAATGGAACTGATCAGGAAGCCGGGCGGATTTCGCGACACGCCCGGATCGTTATGGGCGACGAGCCAGTCGAACACCTCCAATTGAGTTCGCACTTGTTCCAGCGAATGTTGGGTCACTGTTTCCTGGGCGGTTGCGGGCGTGACGCCGCGTTCGATCAAGGCACTGGCAAGCGCGTCGACTTCAGAGTTGGGCAAAACTTCTTCTATCGCCTTGGGAGTTGTGGACCTGGCCCGCTCGAACACGACCCGCCACTGGCCACAGGTGACTTTGCGGAAGCGAACTTCATCCGCCATCGGCTGAAGGAAACCGTGCCGCTCCAACTCGGCGATGGCTGGGCGTAATTTCCGCTTGAGACCGGCCGCGTCGTAGGAGCGGGCGAGGCCGATGTGTTCCCACGCCAGTTCCTTGAGATCAAATTCCCAGTGGCGCCGGTGAAAGAAGCGTTTGTCGAGAAAGCGGAACAGCCGTTTGGCGATGGCACTGTCGAGCCGCTTGAAGAAGTCGAAATCGAGGCTCTTCAGGTTTCCTGCCCGAAAGCTGCGAAACAGCACGTCGTTCCAAACGAAGATCGAGAAAGGAAGCTGCGGCTGACGGCTGCCGTGGTCGCGGTCGAAGAGCGTCACGTTGTCGAGGACGTGGAACTTCTCGTTCACCCAGCGTTGCTGTCCCCGGTCGCGCCAGGCGTTTTCGTAGTAGAGCGTGACGCCCACCCAGCGGTTGAGGGATTTCTCGATGCGCTCGTAGTTCTTGCTCTCGTTGCGCCAGCCAAGCAGTTGAATCAACTGATAGCGCGTGAACGGCACGCGGCGGTCGGCGAACTCGCGCAGCCGGGAAAGCTGGATGAGACCGAGCAACACTTCATCGTCGAGCGCGGTGGGCAGGCCGTATTCGTCGGAGCCGGTGATGGTCAGCCGGCGTGTAATCATTTCGCCGCGTTTGTCGTCCCACAGGCGATCCTCGAAGCCCAGGGTTTTCTGGTTCGGGTCCGCGCGGTCGGCGACGCAACACAAGGGAAACTCGGCGAGATTCATTTCGTCCTTGTGGTCGGAAACTTTGGCCGGGAGTTCCTCCGTGGCCATGTGCGGGTGCTGCTGTTCGTCCATCTCTCCTCCTCCATCCTCAAAGAAAACAACAACCGGGCCTGTTGTTGTAATTCAAAGTTATTAAAACAAGTTAGAAGTTACCGCCGGGAATCCTCAACCAAATCGGGCAGTTACTGGCTCCTTTCCTGTCTCGTTTCCCGGTGAATCCTGTCTCGTTTCCCAGTAGCGGGCTGTCTCATTTCCCGGTAAACGCTGCCTCAAATCCCGGTAATTGGCTGCCTCATTTCCCACTAGTGCCCTGCTCCAAATCCCGGTAGCTCCATCGTTAGCACAACGCGAAGCGAGTTGCCAGAGGCTCGCATCGGCTTTGATGAAAATGTTTCGGTGAAAATAGTTCCGACGGTTGAGGTGTTGAGTTGCTGTGTCCGTTCTACCTGATCCAGCTCGGCTGACTCGATCTCACGCCCGATGGCATTCATCATCCCATTTTCCACGAGCCACGCATTTGAGCAGGGAGCCGCGAACGGCTCCGGTTCACCTTCTCCCCTGGCCTCGACTGAGATCGTGCAATGGCAGACCACCGCGTTCGTTTAACGCGGTGCTGTTCCATTCACTCCAACCCTGCTGGATCAAATCGGAGCCAGCCGCTGTGTTTGCAAGCTTGCAAACAAGTTTGTCCGCAAACAAACCTGCAAGTTTCCAAACACGCAAAGATGCCCACTTGCATGAATGTTTGTTTGCGTGTTATCAAACAAGCATGGCGATGTGACGTCGCTTCGGAATGGTTCGGCGTCACGCAAAAGGGGAGGCCGATGATTTATTCGTTCACCAATTCAAAAGGCGGCGTGGGGAAGTCCACGCTCGCGGTGCATCTGGCGGTTTGGCTGCAAGAGCGGGGCGGTTCGGTCGCGCTCATTGACGCCGACGTGCAAGGCTCGTCGTCCGTCTGGCTGCACGAGGCGTCGCCCGAAACCAAAATTTTCCGGCTGCAAACCGCCGACGATCTCCTCGAACAAGTGCCGGTCATCCAGAGCCAGTTTGAACAGGTGGTGATTGATGGCCCCGCCGGACTCTCGGAAGTCACGCGCACGATTCTCTTCGTGACCGACCTGACCTTTCTGCCCTGCGGCCCGTCGGTGCTCGACTTGCGCGCGGCCAGCGAAGCCATCCGCGTGGTGCGCCAGGCGCAGCATATTCGCAAAGGCCCACCGCGCGCGGTGCTCATCCCGAACAAGCTGCAAGTGCATTACCGGTTGAGCCGCGAGTTGCTGGCGACCGCTCGTGCGCTGGAAATTCCGGCGGCCAGCGGCTTGCGACTGCGGCAGGCCTACGCGGATGCGGCGGGTCAGGGGACGGTCGTCTGGCGGCTCGGCCCGCGCGCCCACGAAGCCGCTCACGAAATGGAAACTTTGTTGAAGGAGTTGATCAGCCATGAACGAACCGAGACGATCCCTGAGCCAGGCATTGCAAACGGCTAACCTGCCGCCTGCAGCCCTGGAACTCATCCAGGCCGGCACGCCCCGGCCGCAATCCGAACGCAGCGTGGTGACGGAATCCAAGCCAATGCACGTGCCGCAGAGCGATGCGGTGGTGGTTCAACTGAGCCGGAGCGCCGGGCCGGAGGGCGACATCGCCGAGGCCAGCGCGCCACCCGCGCCACCACCGAAACGCTCCCCGCCCAAGGAAAAGGCGGACGAGTGGGCGGCCATCGGCGGAACCGTTTCGGCGTCGTTCCGGCTGCCGCTGGAAATTACCAACGCGCTCGTGCGCGCCGCGGCGGAGCGAAAGGTGAAACGGCAAAAACCGTTCACGCAACAGGAGATGGTCGCCGAAGCCCTCGCGCAATGGCTCAGGAAAAACGGCGGCCTGGCGTAGGACGGTGATGGGGGAGGTGCGGCAGCCGGGGTCAACGGAGGAAATCCACTTGCGGGCGGCGCGGGGTGAGTTCGCCAGCGTAACAAAGCCGCCGCTTCGCGCTGATTCCCTCGGTGACACCGATCCCATGACGCACCGCCCGAACTCACCCACGGCGTTTCCCGGCTTTCCGGATTTCCGGGCCAATGTGACGTTCGTGCCGCTCCAGTTCTTCACCGTGGTCCTGCCCCATCGCTCACGCGGTTGCGTCCGTCTGGTGGGTTTCATGCTCCGCCGGTTGCTGGGCTGGGTGGACGCCGATGGCAACCCAACTCACGAACAACTGCAATTCACCTACCGCGAACTCGTCGAGGCCGCAGGCATTTCCCGGGACGCCATCGCCTCCGTCCTAACCGAAGCGCAAACCCACCGCCTCATCGAGTGCGTCCAAGCCCCCGCCCCGGATCGACCGGGACAGGCCGCGCGCAGCGGCATCTACACCCTGAGATGGAGCGACCGTTACACCGACGCCCCCGCTGAGTTCGACGGCTTTTTTCGCCGCGAAGCCAGGCCGGTCGCGGACGTGAACGGACCGACCGCCAAAGCCGCGCGCAAAAACATCCCCAACGCCTTCTTCGATTTCGTGCTGCGACAGGATCGGCTCGCCGTGGTGCGCGTCGTCGGGGCGATGCTGTTCCGCAGCATCCAGTGGGGACCCGGCGGCGAGCGCAAGGTGCCGGTGAGCCTTTCCATCACCGAACTCGGCCGGCTCACGCATCTGACGCGCCGGCACGTTCATCAGGCGGTCCAGGAAGCGAGGGCGCGCGGCTACATCGAGCGAACTCAGGCAGGCTGCTTCGACCCGCGGGCGGGGGCCAACAGTCAGGCCGCCACCTACCGCATTCGTTGGACCTCGCAGCCGGTCAACCCCGTCCACGCGCTGCCTTCGTGCGCTCCCGAACCCCAAGCCGCTCCGTATCCCATTTCCAACCGGTCAGAAAAGGGGCACGGGGCAGCGGTCGGAAAAGGGGCACGGGACCAGTCCGAAAAGGGAAACGGGCACCGGTCGGAAAAGGGAAACGATATAAGTATTAAAAGAAGCATTAAGCACAGAACAACCGCAGCCGAGGGCGCCACCAGCCCAATGGTTGAGCCGACGGCGGCTGCCGGGGTGATGGCAAAACTGCTGGAAGCCGGATTTGATTCGGCCACCGCCCGCCGGCTCGCCGACCAGTATTCCGGCCAAATCATCGAACAGCAGTTGGCCTGGCTGCCGCTGCGGCAGGCGAACACCAACCGGCTGGGCTTGTTGCGGCGGGCCATCGAACAGAACTGGTCGCAGCCGGTGGCGGACGCGATTCCGCCGGAACACGAGCGCGGAGCGGTCTTCGCCCGGCATTACGTCTCGGCTTTGCGCGGCGACGACCAGCCGTCCGAACTTTGCTCGCCCAAGGAAGCACTCCTGGGCACGGAGTTTCTGCGCCGGCTGGCTGGCCCTGCCGGAGCGTCAGCGGCGGAGTGGGGCCGGCGCTTTGGCGCATTTGTGCGGGGCAAGTCGCCGCCCAAACCGTGGCTCGCCTGGACGCTGCCGGTGCATGGCGACGAATTTGCGCGCCGGTGCCGGCACACGATCCGCCAGGCTGAAAGTACCGCCCGAGAGTCGGCGCGCGCCACCCATGAAGCGACGTTTCGTTCCGCGCATCAGGCGTACTTGCGTGAGGCGGAGGCCGGTTGCCGCCGGGACCAACCCGCCCGCTATGCCGCCTTCGAGACGCACCAGCAGGAGGTGAGCGCGCAGTTCAACCTTTCCGAGACCACCCGCGCTTTGCTGACCACCGAAGCCAGCCGTCTCTTTGCATTTGCCGAATTCATGCGCGCACACGGGACCAGGCTGCACGACTTCTGGCAATGGGATCGCCAGTGCAACCCGCACGGTTGGCACACGCACCGCCCCGAACCGGTTCCAGGTGGCGATGCGCCCGCCCCGACGCCCCAGACGATTCCATCATCTGGCGATCCGTGATCCACAAGAACTGACAAACCGTGCGCTGCCGGGAGCAATCATGATCGCTTTCGATTTGAGTCCGAAATTCTCACCGGGACAGGTGGTCATCACGGCCAACGTCCAGTCCCAGGTGGCGCGCGAGGATGTCCTCGCCGCGCAGGGTAACCACGAGCATGAGCGTTCGCCGCTTGAGGGCTGCCGTCTGTTGTCCGCGTATCGCGCCGGCAACGGCATTCAGTTCTGGCTTCTGACGGAATGAGATCGCACCTGGATGACCTTCTTGCTGCCCGCAGATTACTGAATTCCATCACCGCAATCAGCCGGATGTTTTCACCGGGGTCGGTTTTCCGTCGGAAGCTCGCGAGGGCGACGTTGCGCGCTTCGGTTTCACCGTTGCTCCCCTCTCCGCCGAACGCTCCACTTATCGCCCACCGCGACCTTCCGACCGAAAACTCGCCCGGCCGGGGCGCGACCAAAGGTGCTTAACCCCGCCGCACTCGCTCGGCCTCGCGGCCGTCCCTGCGGGCACGCGAGTCTCGCCGGAGTCAACCACCTCTCGTCGCTGGGATCCCCGGCCCTCACTTTGGACGTCGAATGAATTTCCAGATTTGATGTGCCGGCTGAGTTACTAAAGATGAGTGCTCCCGCCCCGTGATGGCTGCGGTGAGCAGCCAGAAACGCTCCGCTCAATTTTGTTCGCTGATCACAGGCTGCGTGCCTGGCTCCGGGCCGGCTGGTCCGCCGCAAGTTCGCGCCACCGCGCCTTCCGCCAGGAACAACAGGATTCTCCCTCCGTCAGGCTCGCGGCAACCGCTCGATCTTCGACACATGCACGGCACCCTCGTTCGCGGCGTCCTCGCGATTATTCTGCTCGCGGATGCGCGCCACCTTGAACTCCGACAATTCCACGTAGAGCGCGTGCAATCCCTGTCCCTCCAGCGACACCTCATCGTGCAGAAACGTGAGCGTCAACCGCTCGCCGCGCCACTGCATCGCTTGCAGGAGCGAGTAGGGGAAAAAGAAACTTTCCTTCGCCCGATAGAAGCGAATGCCCGCCGGGCGCGTCGGTTCACTGGCATACGCCGAACTCTCCGGTGGCAGCCAGGCGCCGCCGCCCGCCGCCGTCAGATCAAATCTGGGTTTTCCGCGCAACATGTCCAAAGGTGATTCAGCCCGTCTCCGCCGAATTGTTTCATGGCCGGCGCACGCGGCCCTCAATGGGGCCGCACGCGCACCCGGGGCGCTTCGCTTTGCTCCTGGGCCGCGCGCTGCGTCCATTCCCCCGCCGACACCCGGTTCCCGCTCCGGCCCACCGCCTCGCGCAGCGCTTCGCGATCATCGGTGTAAATCTGGACGCGCTCCCGTCCGCGCGAGGCGCTCACGTAAAACTGCTTGAGGTTGGCCGCCTGGCCCGAGGCCGCATCCATCGCCACATAGACGTGGTCCGCCGTCTTCCCTTGTGCCGCCGGACTGGTCACACAGTAGCCGTGCGTGAACAACTTGAAGTCCGCCGGCATCATCCGCCCGTCGGTCAGCTTGATCCGGCCGTCGCGGCGCACACTCTTCACCGTCACCACCTGCCCGTTGAGCAGCCCGGCGTCGCGCCGGCTCGCGCGCAGCAACAACCGCTCGCCTTGCGCCACCCCGAGCCGCTCACTCGTCGCCACGTCGAAGCAGCCGGCTTGCTTGCGCGTCACCGTCACGATCGGCCCGCCGGACTTCTGCACCTTCAACTGCCTGCCCGCCACTTCCACTACCCGCCCCCACTCGCCCCGCTGAAAATCCTTCGTGGCTCCATGAAACATCAGCACCTGGCCGGGGGCGTAACCGCCCACATCGCGTTTCTGCGCGGCCGTCCAGCCGGCCGGAACGTGGATCTCCAGATCCGCTTCCCGCTGCGGCAACCGACCGCTTTCCTTCAGCGTCGCCCGCACCTGTTCGCTCACCCGTCCGATCTCCCGCCACGTCGGCGCCACAATCAGCGCGCTCTTCCCGGCCTTCAACGAGGCCACGTAATCCGTCGCCAGCCGTTCGTAACGCTCCCGGCCTTCGATCTCCGCCACCGCGCCCAGCCGTTCCAAACGCGCCAGCGCCCGCTGCGGCCGGCCTTCGGCCAGATCCTGGATCGCTTCCCGATACTCCGCCCGCGTCTGCCGCACAATCCGGTTCAGCCGCGCCGTCTGCAAATGGCTCCGCGTCTCCAGCAGGCGCAGCGCGTCGCCGGCCTCGACGCTGGTGTGTTGCCGCGCGTCGCCACTGAGCACCAGCCGGCAACCCAGCGACCGGCACCGCTCCACCAGATCGAGCATCTGGCGCACGGACAACAGTCCGGCTTCATCCACGATCAGCACCTGCCCGCGCACTTGCTCTTGCAGTCCCGGGTCCACAACGAATCGTTGCACCGTGTCGGCGCCCTGAAATCCTTCCCGGCGCAACACTTCGACCGCGCCCGCCGTTGGCGCGAGCAACTGCACCGTCTGCTTTCGGGTTTCGAGGCCGCGCGCCAGTTCGCGCAGCGTGAAGGTCTTGCCCGTCCCGGCGCCGCCCCGCAGCGCGACCACTCCATCCGTTGAACTCAGGATCGTTTCCACGACCTGCCGCTGCTCGGCCGAGAGCGAGGCCGCCGCCTGAAACGCGCGGTGCAACGCGGAACAGCTTCCGATGCTCGCGTTCACCAAATCGATCAACTGCTTTTCCTGGCGAATCGCCGCTGCCGTGGTCAGTTCGCTCTTCTTCCGTACCAGGCCCGGTGCCACGGCGAGCGCGTGGCGCAATTCGTCGAGGACGACCGCACCGCGTCCAAAGCGCAGGGCCTGTTCCAGAACCTCATGCTCGCTGACCACACTTCGCCGCTCGAAGAGATGTTCACACGCGAGTTGCACCAGTTCATCCGCCGCGTGCGACTTCGCGGGCGGGGGAACCACTGCCCCCCGGACCACGAGCCGTTCGAGTGCGGCCAGTTCCGCCGCGCTCAACTGCGCCCGCTGCTGCGCCACCAGTTCCGCGCCGTCCAGGTTGGGCCGCTTGCGCGCGCGTGTGGCGTGGGCCACCGCCGCCCGCCCGTTGTTCGACAGCTTCCGCCCCAGTTTGCCCGCCAGCTTCGCCTCGGCCTGCTCGATGGCCTGACGGCGTTTGCTGAACCGACGGATCACTGCCTCCGACACGCCTTCGATCTCGAACCCGTGGGCCGTCGTTCGCAGCCGGTAGCCCAGGGCCGTCAGTCGCACCGCCAGCTCGTTGCGATAGACCTCGGTGAGATACCGGCTCTGGGCGAACATCCGCTCCGGTTCCAGCGCCCGCCAGGCTTGCTCCACCGGATCGTATGTGCAGTTGAACACGACCAGGTGCGTGTGCAACTGCGGGTCCAACGCGCGCGAGGCATCATGCCGAAACGCCGCCGCCACGATCTCGCCCGTGACGCGCTCCGCGCGCTGACCGCCGCGCCGCACCCGCGCGCTGGCCCCTTTCTCCAACTCCACCATGGCGACCGCTGACGCCTCGTCGTGCGCGGCGATCAACCGCGGATCCCCCAGGTGATCGCCATGATGGACACGCTCTTCGGCGCGGAGATGACAAAATCGTAAAACACCCGGCGCTCGCGCCGCGTGCGCGCGGTCAGTTTCACGCCGGTCAACGGATGCAGATTGTCGCACAGGCGCAGAAACGCCTCCTCGCTCACGGGTGCCGAGAGATTCAATCCCAGCCGTTCCGCTCCCTGGCCGAACCATTGTCCGGCAATCGTCTGTTTCTCGCTGTGGTAATCCCCCTGGCCCAGATGCTCGCGAAAGTATTCCTTGGCCTGCTTGAGTTGTTTTTGCGCGCGGATGGTGATCATGGTCCGGAGACCACCGCCCCGGAGCGCGGCCGGCCTCCAGGGAGGAATCAGCACCGCGCACCTCCGATGTTGCAGAGCTGTTGGAGGAATTTCTGGTACCGAGGCACGCTGATGCAGACAGATGGGATTTCGTCTTCGTGGCATGACTTCACTGCCGCATCGTGCGGAAGAACAGCATACGATTCGTCGCGGGCCAGGACGGCAATTCCGGCAACAGGTTCGCCCCCCCGTTCTTGATCCCCAGGGTCGGAGCGTCCGGCGTCACGGGCGGCGGTTCCACGTTGCCGATGCGATCACGTCCGATGCTGTGTAACTGCGGCCTGACTCTCCCTCGAACCCAGTTTCTCGCGTTGGTTAAACACGCGGCGGCAGACTGCGCGAATCCGTCCGCCGCTCCTGCCCATCCGCTCAAGCGGTGCGTTTTCGCGCAGACTGCCGCCGGCCACTCAGCGCCCGTCCATCAAAACCCTTCCGGCTCCGGGGCCGGTGCGAGAACAGCGTTCGCACCACCCGGAGCCGGAACGGTTTCTCGGACCGGCGCTCGCTCAACGACGATTGTCACGGCTCCGGCATCCAGGAAGGCAACCACCACGCCCGCCTGGGAAGGTTCAATTCAAAACTGTATCACTTCACTTCAGCGCGATTCACCGGCAGGGCTATTTTAAGTCGGCCAGTGCCCCGTCAAGGAATCCTCGTGCCTGCGGTCCTCCTTGACTGCGCCCTGGCCTCCTGGCTCCTGCCTTTAGGTTTCATCGCGCAACATCTGCGCTGGCGCGGACCACGAACTCTTGAATTTGTTGCGCCGTGATCTGCCATGTGTCCGTCCAGCCGGACACGATTTCATGTTTGAAAGTTTGATACTGGGTCTGCGCCAGTCCGGCATCGCCCAACGCATCCACCAACAGGGCCAGCGCCAGTTGCGCCGGGCCGGAACCGGCGTAGCCCCAGCCGAAGCCCGTCGGACTGTGCTCGCGGATTTCCAGGCACACCGGCAGCGCCCGCCGCCTCGTTTGAATGACGGCGGCACCGCCATTTTCTGCCAGGGCGTCTTCTTCGACCCACACGCCGCACGTTCCGTCCGTGCAGCGAACACCGTGATAGCGCTTGTCCCACGCAGCGGGCAACGTGAGCTTGTCCACGCCGGCTTGAGTTGCGTCGGAGACGGTTGCCTGGGGTTGCTGGTCGAACTGGTTCATGTGTCCTCCTCGAAGCTGTTCCTGACGTTCGCGCACCAGCATAGCTGATTTTTAATCGGAATAACACTGGTCGTGTGAGCCGTTCCGCAGGCGGTTCCTTTTTCGGTTTCACCACGAACCAGAGATCGGGGCGCAGCCCGCGCGCCAGCAAAGCTGTCACGTGGGCTGCAAGGCAAGGGAGTCGTGGTGCGTCTGCCGACGCGCCCCATTATCCGGCTCCGCCACGCGGCGCGGCGGCGAATTCGCAAGCCGCGCCAGGGCAGGAAACCCTGTCACGTCTTGCTGATCGAATTCGCCGCCGCTGTTCCCGCGTGGACGGCGCCCTTGATCTAAATCGTCCAGCCCGAAGGCTGGGCCGTTTGGTCGCTACGCTTTTCCTGGAAGGCGGCGGGTTTGAACAGGAAGTGAAAACCCGCCGCCTTCCAGGAAAAGCTTTTTCCGGGGAAGTGCGGGTTCAAACCAATGGAGATTATTTATGGACAATCAAGCAAACCCTGGTTCCAACCAGGAAAAAACCTTTCGCTTCAATCTCGGAACTTTCGAGGGCATCAACTTTTCGATGCGACGCCCCCTCAAACACCGGTTGAGTGCCGCCGACGTGGTCGCCTGGGATCACGACCGCCGGGGCAAGGCCGAGTTCTGGCCGTTCGGCGACCATCGCGGAGTAGAGTTGCTGTTCAGGCGCAAGGGCACCGTGACGGCGGCGCAACTGCTCGACCTGGATCGGTTGCTGACGGAACTCCGTGGCGACTCGCTGGAAGATTTTTTGCGGATTCATTACGCGATGAATGTTCGTGGCGCAAACCTGGCCGGCCTGTCCGCCGATGAGGTGGAGGATAATAGCCCGCATATCTTCCTGGGCACCAGTTTGATCCTGTTGCGCCGTAAAGCAGCCTACGAACTGTTCGAGGATTACTACCCGCAAGTCTACAGCGTTTATGTTGACGCCCCTTGCGCCTGGCTTGTCTTCGACTGCAACCAGTTTCTGGATTCACCGCGTTTCTTTGTGGAAGAGGTGGCGATGGGCGAGCTAAAAGCCTTGCTCGTGGTTCCGCGGTGAAACGACCACTCTGCCGCGCTGGGACTAAGAACAGCCCCAGCGCATTTCTTAACAGATAACTCCCGACTTCCAGGACAACTTTCTTGGAAGCGGATTCAAACCAATGGAGATTATTTATGGACAATCAATCAAGCCCTGGTTCCAACCAGGAAAAAACCTTCCGCTTCAACCTCGGCACCTTCGAGGGGTTCAACTTCGTCATGCGACGCACCATCAGATGCCGGTTGAGCGCAGCCGACGTGGTCGCCTGGGATCACGAACGCCGGGGTGATGCCGAGTTCTGGCCGTCCGGCGACCATCCCGCCGTGGCGTTGCTGTTCAAGCGCAAGGGCACCGTGACGGCGGCGCAACTGCTCGACTTGGATCGGCTGCTGACGGAACTCGGCGGTGACTCCATCGAGAATTCTTTGCGGATTCATTACGCCGTGAACATTTGCCAAGCCGCACTGGCCACGCTATCCGCCCAGGCCATGCAGGATCACCGCGTGCATGTGTTTCGTGGCACCGAGTTCAGCCACATGCGCGTGGCAGCCGCCTACAAACTGTTCGAGAGTTGTTTCCCGGAAGGCTACGGCTTTTACGATAATGGCGCGGCCGACTGGCTCGTCTTCAACCCCGAGGCGTTCCTGGATTCGACAGGTTTCTATGTCGAGGAAGTGGCACTGGGCGAGGAAAAAGCCCTGCTCGTGGTTGTCATGGTTGAACTGTGAAATAACCGTCAAGTCGCGCTGGGACGGCAACCGTCCCAGCGCATTTTTACAAATTACTCCCGCCTTCCAGGACGACGTTCCCGGAAGCGGGTTCAAACCCACGGAGATTACCCTGAACATTTATGCCTCCATCACCGAACGAATCATCGAACAACTCAATGCCGGTGTCGTCCTCCCGCTCCCTGACTCGTCAGGGGCGAGGAGCCTGGTTCACCTTCGACCGATGGCTTTGCCGCGGGGTCGCGTTGCCTTGGGTCGCGGCTTAAGCCCGCCGCCGGGCTGGTTGAGCCAGTAATACACGGACTTGCGCGACCGCTCAATGCCATGCG
>JANNEF010000400.1:0-9344 GCA_031378375.1 Verrucomicrobiota bacterium
CCAAGGGGCGCCTCCGTCGTCCTCTGCCTCCATCCTTCAGGCCACCAATCCGTCCTGGCTGCCGAGCCAGACAAAAACCTCAAACCCGCCCTCTTGTTCACAAATCGTCCGAAATAAGTTCGTCCTGCTTTGCTAACTACAGAAAAGTCCTGCTTTGAAAACTACGCGGCAGAAGCGACAAAATAGATTGCCCTCGTTCCCCGCCCTGTTACGGTCGCCGTGGTTCAATGAACGCGCGCGTAGCTCAACTGGATAGAGTGGCGCCCTCCGAAGGCGAAGGTTGTGGGTTCAACTCCCGCCGCGCGCACCATTTTTCCGCCCGCCGTTCACCCCGGTCCACCCTCACTTGACCATGCCCAAACCACCTCCGTCCTCTCGCGCTGAAAAGCCTCAAACTCCCGGCACACCGCAAACCACCCGCCCGCGCCTGCTCCTGCTCGAAGACGACGGCTCCATGGCCGTGCCGCTCATGGAACATCTCCAGGAAAATGATTTCGACGTGACCTTGGCGACCAGCGGCGTGGACGGTTTGAAGGAAGTCATGGCCAGGGATTACGACGTGATTCTGTGCGACATGCTCATGCCGCACCTTCCTGGGGACATGTTCTACCTGGCCGTCGAGCGGACCAAACCCAAGCTCTGCAAACGTTTCATCTTCATGACCGGGCACCAAGCCGACCCGCGCTGGGACAACTTCGTGCGCAAGGTCGGTGGCGTGATGCTGTACAAGCCGTTTCAGTTTCATGAAATGATGGAGCGCATTCAGATGATTCTCCGCAAGGCCGCACAGAAGTAAGCCGACGACGCCCGCCCCGCGCCCGCGCGCTGCGGACAAAGAGTCTTCTCATTTCCACGACGCCCGCTATCGTACCTCCAACCATGACGGCACTGCGCAAAACCAAAATCATCGCCACCCTCGGCCCCGCCACTGATTCGCCGGAGATGATCGGACGCCTCATTGACGCCGGCGTGAACGTCGTGCGCCTCAACATGTCCCACGCGCCCCACGACTGGGTGCGGCGCGTCGTGCGCGACATCCGCGCCGCCGCCACCGCCCGCCAGACCACCATCGGCATCCTCATGGACACCCAGGGGCCGGCCATCCGCACCGGCGATCTGCCCGCCGCGCTCGACCTCCAGCCCGGCCAGAAATTCACGCTCACCGTGCGCGGTGAACGCAGCGAGGAACTGCATTCCGTGGACGTGAACTACGAGAACTTCGTCAACGACATCAGCGTCGGCGACATCGTGTTGCTCGACAACGGCAACATCCACATGAAGGTGCTCGCCAAGTCCGCCAACAAGGTCGAATGCGAAGTCCTCACCCCCGGCAAACTCGGCAGCCGCCGCCACATCAACCTCCCCGGCGTGCGCGTCAGCCTGCCCGCCCTCACCGCCAAGGACATCGCCGACGTGCAGTTGGGGTTGGAACTCGGCGTGGACTACCTCGCCCTCAGTTTCGTGCGCGAAGCCAAGGACATTCTCCAACTCAAAGCCCTCATCAAGGACGCCCCGCACCCGCCGCGCATCATCGCCAAGATTGAAGACCAGCAAGCCGTCAAAAACCTCGACGCCATCATCGCCGAGGCCCACGGCGTCATGGTCGCGCGTGGCGACCTCGGCATCGAACTACCCTACGAAGAACTGCCCATCATCCAGCGCAAGATCGTCAAGACCTGCCTGCGCGTGGGCCGGCCCGTCATCGTCGCCACGCACATGCTCGAAAGCATGATTGAAAACCCGCTGCCCACCCGCGCCGAAGTCACCGACGTGGCCAACGCTGTCTTCGAGCAAGCCGACGCCATCATGCTCAGCGGCGAAACCACCGTCGGCAAATATCCGCTCAAGTGCTTGGAAGTCTTTGACAAGATCGCTCGGCGCATCGAGCGCAGCGGCGGCGCAAACTATCACGAGCAGGCCCGGCTCACCCAACCGCGCGAGAAACTCGTCAAGAGCGCCGTCGTCATGGCCGACGAATTGAGAGCCGAAGCCATTCTCGTCTTCACGCTGCACGGCAGCATGGCCTATTACACCGGCTGGCTGCGCCCCAAACACTCGACCATCTACGCCATCTGCCCCACGCAGGAACTGGCCAACTCGCTGGCGGTGAACTGGGGCGTCGTCCCGCTGGTGATACCCTTCGACCATGCCAGCCCGGAGAAAACGCTGGATCTGGCGCTGGAGTTTTTGATCCTCAAAGGGCTGCTGCACCGGAAAAACACCGTCGTCATCATCAGTTCCATCACCAGCGGCGAGAACCGCGTGGACGCCGTGCAGATGCGGGTGATCAACTGAAGTCGGAACCGGCTCAGCGCCGCAGGAACTTGGCGACGGCTTCCGTGCGGGTGCGCACCTGGAGTTTCTCGTAGATGCGGCGGATGTAGGTGTGGACAGTTTCGTAGCTGATGCCCAGCTTCTCCGCGATTTCCTTGTAGAGAAATCCCTGGCTGAGGCAGTCCAGCACTTCCTGTTCGCGCGGCGAGAGGTTTTCGGTGGCCTGGTTGGAGGCACCCGCCCGCTGGAAGGACTGCACCACTTTGCGGGCGATGTGCGCCGTCATCGGCGAGCCGCCTTTGATCACATCGCGGATGGCGTCGAGCAGTTCGGCGCTCTTGGTGCGCTTGAGGAGATAGCCGGACGCGCCCGCGGCGAGGGAGTTGAAGATGTTCTCGGTGTCCTCGTAAGCGGTGAGCATCACGACGAGAGTCTGCGGGACTAGTTGTTTAAGCTGGCGGACACATTCGACGCCGTTGAGGCCGGGGAGGTTGATGTCCATGAGCACGACGTTGGGGCGTTCCTTGGGAACGGCTTCGAGCGCGGCCTCGGCATTGGCGTACTGGCTGAGGAATTGAAATCCCTCCGCGCGGCCAATCACGCGCGCGAGCGTGCCGCGTAACTGGTCGTTGTCTTCGACGATGGAAACAGTGATGGGCATGAGCTTGGTTCAGTGGTTGGCGATGGGCACGGTGAGGCGCACGAGCGCGCCGCGTTCCGGCGCCGGTCCAATCGTAAAACTGCCGCCGACATCTTCCATGCGTTTGCCCATGTTGCGCAATCCGTTTCTCGTTTGCGCCCGCTGGGACTCCATGCCGACGGGGCCGCGGCCGTCGTCCTGAATCTCCAGGATGAAACGTCCCGGCTCCAGCGCCAGGCGAATCCACACGGAGGACGCCTGCGCGTGGCGAACGACGTTGGTGATGGCCTCCTTCGCGGCAAGGAAGACGTTGTGGCGGACCTCCGGCGAAATGGCCGCGCCGGGCAATTCCGGCGGCACGTCCAGCCGGTAGCGCAACCCCGCCACGGCGAGATATTCCTGCGCGTACTTGCAGACGTAGTTGACGAGGCCCTCCAGCGTGTCGTTGGACGGGTTGACGGTCCACACGATCTCGTCGAGCACACGCGTGGTGTCGCGCGCGGTCTGGGAAATCTGCCGGGCGTGCGCCTCAACTTCGTCCGGAAGGTTCTTGTCGCTCTCGACCAGTTCGCCGAGCAGGGAAACCTGCGTGAGGCTGGCGCCGAGTTGATCGTGGATGTCGCGGGCAATGCGCGAACGCTCCTTCTCCAGCGCCTCCTGTTGACGCAGCTTTTCGACCTGCCGCTGAAGTTTCTGCGTCGAGACGTAATGCACCACGGCGACGATGATGCCCAGCAATCCGGCCGCGCTCGCGCCGAGGAACCACCACGTCCGCCAGAACGGCGGCTCGACGACGATGGCCATGGCGCTGCCCGTGGCGTTCCACACGCCGTCCTCGTTGCAGGCGGTCACTTGAAAACGATACTCCCCCGCCGGCAGTTTGCTGTAGCGCACGACGCGGGTGTTGCCCACCTCGATCCAGTCCGTCTCGTGCCCGTCGAGCCGGTACTTGAAGCGCGCCCGATCCGGCGCGGTCAGGTTCAGGCTGGTGTAATGAATGTCCAGTCGTTCGCGATGGGCAGGGACGGTCACGGTGCGCAGCAGTCCGGCGCGCAGTCCGTCGCGGCCTTGCGGCTGGCCGTCAATCAACACCGACTCGATCATCACCGGGGGCGGATTGGTGTTGGGATTGAGTTGGGCCGGGTTGACGGATGCCAGCCCCTTGATGGTGGGGAACCACAACTTCCCGTCGCGGGTACGGCAGGCACCGGGTTGCGACCCCAGCGTGCATTCAATCGTCGGCAGGCCGTCGGGTTTGCGATAGTTGCGGATGGGAATGAACGCGATGACCCCTTGCGCGAAATTGTTCAGCGCTTTTTTGCTCACGCGCATCGGGCCGTGGTTCGACCCAATCCACAGGTCGCCCTGATCATCCTCGACCAAGTAGCCCACGCTGTTGCTGATCAACCCCTCGCGCGTCGTGAAGCGCGTCCACTTCCCCTCGTGCAGCCGCGCCAGGCCGCCGCCGGTGCCAACCCACACCACATCGTCGGCGTCCACGTAGAGCGAGGAAATGTTTTCGCTCGGCAAACCATCCTGCTTGTGGAACGCGGTGAACTGGCCGTCGCGCAAACGATTCAACCCGCCGCCCACCGTGCCCACCCAGAGATTTCCCTCCCGGTCATCCGCGATGGCCCGCACCGCATCCGACGACAACCCGTCGCGCGTCGTGAACAGCTTCCAGCCCCGCTCATCTTCACGCGCCAGTCCGTTTTGCGTTCCGATCCAAATCCGCCCCGCGCGATCCTGATGAATGGCGGAAATCTCCCGGTGCATCGTCTCCGATCCCGGCGCAATTCGGAAACGCCCGTTCTGCCATTGATACAAACCGCCTGACGTCCCCACCCAGACGCGCTGCGTGCGATCCACGAACACCGCGCTCACGAACAAATTGTTCAACCCCTGCGCGTAGCCGAACCGCTGCCACACGCCACCCTTCCAATAGCCCGCGCCCGCGCCGTTCGAGCCGACCCACAAGCCCCCCTCGCCATCCTCGCACACCGACTGCACCACCAGACCGCGCGTCTCCTCCAGCGTGTCAAACATCTGCCGCTTCACGCGGTGCAAACCGCCGCCATCGGTGCCCACCCATAGCGTGCCCTCCCGATCCACGCGCAGCGAGAGGATGATGTTGTGCGACAAACCCTCGCTCGTGGACAGCGAAGTGGCCTTGCCCGCCGCGTCAAACCAGAACAGCCCCGCGCCGAACGTGCCCACCAGCAAGTTGCCCTGCTGATCCTCGCACGCGGCGGTCACATTCGTCCGGCCCCACGGATACGGCCCCAAGTCGCGCTCCAGCCGGTTCGTCACCCACCGTTGCACGCGCCCATCCGCCAGCCGCCAGTAACCGCCGCGCTGGCTGGCCAGCAAAAAATCCAGCTTCCCCACCGCCAACTCCTGTTCCACCGGCAACTCCAGCGAACCGTCCGCCGTGATCGCGCCGATGGCCGACAGACGCGTGTCCGAGCCCACCCAAACCTTGCCTGACGACTCCGCAATGATCGCCCGGTACGCGCTGGGACCAAGCTGGCTTTGCAGAAATGGAGTGAAACGCCCCTTCCAATAACGCCACAACTCGCCGTTGGCGTTGTAAAGCCACACCGCACCCTGCGCGTCCTCGCAAACCGCCGACAGCCGCCGCTCCACGCCGCCGCCCACTTCGAGCGGGCTGGTCACCTCGCCGTCGCGCACCAGCACCACGCCGGCCGTCTCCGTGCCGACCCACAGATTCCCCGCGCGATCCTCGAAAAGATTCACGATGCGGCTGCTGTTCAAGCCCGGCGTGTTGCTTTCGTCGAACACAGTGAACTGCACTCCGTCGAACCGCACCAAACCGTTGAGCGTCCCCAGCCACAAATAACCATCGCGCGTCTGGGTCATCGCGATCACGGAGTTTTGCGGCAGGCCGTCGTCAGTTTCCCATACGTCAATGGCGTAACGCACCCCGCCGCGCACGACACTGCTGGCGGCGGCGGAAAGCGACGGCGCGCCCACTCCGAGCCACCCCCAGCTCACCACGAGCAACCACACCAGCTTCCAACCGCGTATCCGCATGAGCGATTGTTTGGACGCCACCCGGTCGTGTAAAGACGTTTCCCCTCGGATTGTCGCGATTGGGCCGGTGAGCTTGCCGGGAGAGGCGGCGGCATTCGGGCGAATAGCGGCAGCGGCGGCGGAGTACGTGAACGTCACGCCGATGACGGCGGCAGCGGCGGTCGCTCCAGGAGGCCTATCAAATGCAGAACATCCCGCCCGGAATCATCCGGGCGGGACGTTCGCACCCGCAGGCCGAGGCCTGCGCCAACGGGGATTTTAGAACTTTAACTTCGCGGCCTGCTCCGGGTCGTTGCGGAACACGCGCCGGGCAATCTTCATCAGCTTGCTCCGGAACGTCCTCACCGGCTCAACGGCTTCGTCGCGCAAGCGCGTTGCTTTCTTCGCATCGGCGCTGGCCCGGGACTGCTCCGAGTTCGCTTCCTCCAGCGCCTTGAGCGCGTCCACCTCCGCCTTTAGTTCCGGCGTCCCGTACCCGTGCTCGGTCATGAGCGGACCATACTCCGGCTTTTGGGCCGCGGCATAGGCGCTGCGTGCGTGGGTGAGGAATTTGGAGAAATCCGACGGCACCGCTTCAGTCACGCCCAGCGCCTTGAGCGGCGCTTCATCCACAAAGGTGGCGCGCGCCGTTTCGCGGAAGTCACTCAGGGACTTGACCGCCGCGTCGAACAACGTGTTGACGTGTTTCGTGCAGCTCAACTGGTCGGCCATGGCCGTCTGCCGGTTGTTCCAGCACTTCTGGGCCGTGTCGCACAAGTCCAGCCCGCCTTGCAGTTTTTGCGTGTCGAAACCGCGACGGCTCAGCGGCGCGCGCACGGTGGCATCCTTGAACACCTGGGCGATGACCTGCCCCACCATGCCAATGTCACTGGCGATCTGCTGGTCCTGATCCGAACGTTCGCGTGGCGCGGGACTCTCCTTGGACTCCTTGGCCGGCGGCGTGCCGTTGGTTCCGGCCTTGGATTCCTCCGCCGCGCCGGCCGGCGCGCCATTTTTGCCCGGAGCGACCGAGCCGTTGGGTTCGCGTGGCGTCGTGCCGTTGGTGGCGGGCAACGTCGTGCTGCCCCCGATAAGTGTTAGATTTCTATCATCAGCCATAACCGATTACATTTGTCCGACCCGCCGCCCGGCCGGAGATTCCAATCTCCGGCGCCCGATGTTCCAGCATCGCGGGCGCAGCCCGGTTTCAAGGAACCCATCGGCACCCTCCGTGAAATACTGTAGGCCCTTGAGAAAGATTTTTTGCGTAACTGTGCGTCGGTCTAAATCCATCCCTGGCGCAAAAAAGACACACGGAACCGCAGAGACTTTTACCACGGATGACACCGATGGACACGGATGGGCGCGAACAACGAGACACGAATGGCACGAATTTCCACGAACCCGCATCCGCCCTCTCCGACTATCAACCATCAACTCTTCACCTATCAACTTCCCCGCTTCACTGCCTCACCGCGCGGAAGAAGAGCGTGCGATTGGTGGCGGGCAAGGGCGGCAAGGCTTGGAACAAGTTGCTCATCGTCACTGATTGCCACGGCAGCCATGCGCCGGGATTTCCCCGCTCACTAGGGCGAAGTCCGAAGTTCAGTCAGTTCGCCATTCCGAATTCGCCCCGCCCTCACACCCACTCCGCGCACAGCAGCTCCGCCTGCGCGAGCACGGTCTTCACGGCTTCTTCCTGCAAATCGGGCGGGTAGCCGTGTTTGTTCAGGATGCGCTTCACCATCACTTTGATCTTGGCACGGGCGCTTTCGCGGAGGGTCCAGTCAATGGTGACACTCTTTTTCACCTGTGAGATCAACTCCGCCGCGATGACTTTGAGCTTCGCGTCGCCCATCGCGGTCACGGCGGAATCATTCGCGGCAAGCGCGTCGTAGAATGCCTTCTCGTCCTCGGTCAACCCCATCTCTTTGCCGGCCTTGGTGGCGGCGTCGAGGTCTTTGGCGAGTTGGATCAACTCCTCGATGACCTGCATCGTGCTGATGGCGCGGTTGTGGTAGGCGTTGAGGGTCTTCTTGAGCTTCTCGCTGAAGACCTGGCTTTGCACGAGGTTGCGCTTGGAGCGGACTTTGAGTTCGTCTTTGAGCAGCTTCTCCAGCAGCTCGGCGGCGACGTTCTTGTGCTTGAGGCCGCGCACTTCGGCGAGGAATTGATCGCTTAGGATGCTGATGTCCGGCTTGGGCAATCCGGCGGCGGTGAAGACGTCGATCACCTGGCCTTCGGTGGTGATGGCCTTGCTCACGAGCTGGCGGATGGCGGCGTCGATCTGCTCGGGCGTCTTGTGGTGGTTGGTGGTCTGCTTGCTCAACGCGGCTTGCAGGGCTTGGAAGAAACTCACGTCATCGCGGATCTCCGTCGCTTCATCGCTGGCGGCGCAGAGGGCGAAGGCGCGGGAAAGTTCCGTCACCACCTGCACCCAGCGTTTCTTGCCGTCTTCCTGTTCGAGGATGTGCTCCTGTCCGGCGGGGATGAGTTTCAGGCGCTCGGTCGGCGTGCCGCTGGTCCACTTGTCCCAGTTAAAGCCGTGCATCATATCGCAGGCGATGCCGTGTTTCTCCAGCATCACGGCGATGGCCTGCGCGGTGTCGAAGGTTGGGTTTCCCTGGCCGCCGCTCTCGGTGTAGGTGACCAGCGCCTTCTTGAGCTGATCGGCGAGGCCGAGATAATCCACCACCAGCCCGCCGGGCTTGTCGCGGAAGACGCGGTTCACGCGGGCGATGGCCTGCATGAGACCGTGGCCTTGCATCGGCTTGTCGGCATACATCGTGTGAAGACAGGGTGCGTCGAAGCCGGTCAGCCACATGTCGCGCACGATCACAATCTTGAAGGCGTCCTTGGCGTCTTTGAAGCGGTTCGCCAGTTTACGCCGGGCGTCCTTGCTGCGGATGTGCTTCTGCCACTCAGGGCCATCTTCGGCGCTGCCGGTCATCACCACCTTCAGCGTTTCCTCCGCCCACTCGGGCCGCAACTTGATCAGCGCCTCGTAGAGATCCACGCAGATGCGGCGGCTCATGCAGACGATCATCGCTTTGCCGTCCATCGCCTCCACTCGTTTCTCGAAATGCGCCACCAGATCGGCCGCCACGAGCGCGATGCGTTTCGGATCGCCCACCAGCGCCTCCAGCGCGGCCCACTTCGTCTTGAGCTTTTCCTTCTTCGTCAACTCCTCGCCTTCGGTGATCTCTTCGAACTCCGCGTCGAGCTTCGGCAGCTCGGCGGCGTTCAGGCTCAGCTTGGAAATGCGGCTCTCGTAATAGATCGGCACCGTGGCCTTGTCGGCGACGGCGCGCTGGATGTCGTAGATGCTGATGTAATCGCCGAAGACCGCCCGCGTGTTGGCATCCGTCTTCTCGATGGGCGTGCCGGTGAACCCAAT
>JANNEF010000409.1:0-6133 GCA_031378375.1 Verrucomicrobiota bacterium
CTACGTCTTCTCGAGCTGGACCGAGAGCGGCGTGTCGGTCAGCACCTCGCCCAGCTACACCTTTAACGTGCAGGGCGACCGAACGTTGGTGGTGAACTTCGTGCCCGTGGGTGCGGCCAAATCCATCAGCACCATCTCGTCACCCGTGGACGGCGGCATCACGAGCGGTGATGGCGCGTATGCACTTAATGCGAGCGCGACCGTGAGCGCCACGGCGAACCCAGGCTACAAATTCTCCAAGTGGCTGGTGAACGGCGTGAGCGTCAGCACGACGCGCAACTACACCTTCACCGTCACGGGCAACCGCGTCCTCGTGGCCAAGTTCAAACCGGTTTACGCCGTGAGCGTGAGCGCCGCTCCGCCGGAAGGCGGCGACGTGGAGGCCGACCCCGCCTACGAACTCAACGAGATTGCCAGGCTCAAGGCCAAACCCAACGCGGGCTGGTCGTTCGTGGACTGGACGCAGAACGGCGTGACCGTGAGCACGGCGACGAACTTCCAGTTCACCGTCACCGGCAGTCGCACGCTGGTCGGCAACTTCGCCTTCGGCAACCTGGTCAAAGTCATCCCGTTGCCTGCGAACGCCGGCAGCGTCGCGGGCGGCGGCGTTTATCCGACGGGCGATCCGGTCTTTCTCGAGGCAGTCGCCTATCCCGGCTACGCGTTCGTGGATTGGACCGAAGGCGCTGCGTCGGTCAGCATCGATCCGTTCTTCACGATCATGTCCGATGTGAACCATGAACTGGTGGCAAACTTTGTCGCGCAGCCGTCCCTGGTCAGCGCGCTCGGCGTCGGCGGCATCGTCACCATCTCCTGGCCCGCCGCCGCTAGCGACTGGGTCTTGCAGGAAAGCCCCGACATCGACCCGGCAGGCTGGATGAACTCAACGCGCACTGTGACCGTCGTGGGCAACCAGAAGCAGGTGACTATCTCCACGCCGACGGGAGCGGCGTTCTTCCGGCTCATCCGCCCCTGAATCATAAACAGAATGGCCACGCCATGAAAACGAAGCTCATTCAACTCCTCTGGGCCGCGACGCTCACGGCGCTCGCGGCGCCCCTCACCCTCACCGCCGCGAACAACCAGATTCTCGGCTGGAACAACCTCGGCATGCACTGCATGGACAGCGATTACTCGGTGTTCAGCATCCTGCCGCCCTACAACACCATCGAGGCGCAGCTCATCGTCGCCGGGAAACTCGTGACGAATGGCGCCGGCTACTCGGTGACGTATCAGGCCGTGGCCGATCCCGATGGATCATTCAACTCCACGGCGATGAGCAAGGGGAACTATTATCAAAATGCCGCTGCGCTCTACGGCGCAGTGCTGGCCCCAGAGGGAGGGCTCGCGGGCTGGCCCATGCCGGGCACCAACAACACTCCGATCGGAATGCTTTTCGAGCAGACGAATCGCCCGGCCCCCGGTGTGGCGTCGAAAGTGAACTGGTTCCGCGCTGAGGGCATTCCCATCTCACCCTACGACGATGCCGGGCGGAAAAACTATTACCCGCTCATGCGCCTCATCGCGCGGAACGGCGGCGGCACCGCCATCGCGACGAACGAGATTGTGCTGCCGGTTTCTGATGAGATGGATTGCCGCGCCTGCCACGCCTCCGGCTCGCAAGCGTCCGCGAAGCCCGCTGCCGGCTGGGTGTGGAGCGGGATAGCGGAACGCGATTTCCGGCTGAACATCCTGCGTCTGCACGACGAACATCAATTCGCGAATCACGCCGGACTGTATCAGGCCGCGCTCGCGGCGCGCGGCTTCAATCCGCAGGGCCTCTATCGCGGCGTGGTCGCGGACGCGAAGCCCGTGCTCTGCGCCACCTGCCACGCCTCCGAGGCGCTCGGCACCGGCAGCTACAGCAACATCCCGCCGCTCACTGCGTCCATTCATGCGAAGCACGCGACGGTGATGGATCCGGAACTAAACATCACCCTCGACAGCTCGGCGCATCGCGGCGCGTGTTACCGCTGCCATCCCGGCTCCGCGACGAAATGCCTGCGCGGCGCGATGGGCAGTGCGATTGCCCGCGACGGCACCATGTCCATGCAATGCCAGAGCTGCCACGGCAGCATGAGCCAGGTGGGTTCGCTCAATCGCGTCGGCTGGTTCATGGAACCCAATTGCCAGGGCTGTCACACCGGGCACGCCACGAGCAACAACGGGCAGATTCGTTACACCTCAGTCTTTGAAACCAACGGCGCCATGCGCGTGGCGACGAACCAGACCTTCGCGACGCAGCCGAACACGCCCGCGCCCGGCCTGTCGCTCTATCGCTTCTCCGCCGGTCATGGCGGGCTGCAATGCTCTGCCTGCCACGGCTCGACGCACGCCGAGTTTCCGGCCGCGCATCGCAACGACAACATCCGCAACGAAAAGATCTAGGGCCACGCGGGCGTCACCGCCGAATGCACCGCGTGCCACGTCACGATGCCGTCAAGCAGCGCCACTGCTGCCGCCGGACCGCACGGCATGCATCCGATTGGGCAGGGCTGGGTCAGCTTTCACCATGACGACATTCACAGCGACACCGACCATCTGAAATGCGCCGTCTGCCACGGCGCGGATTTCCGCGGCACCGTCCTGTCCCGCACCCTCGGCCCGCGCACGCTCACGGCGAGCCTCAATGGCGGCAACGTGACGCTGAACCTTTTCCAAGGCGCGATGGTGGGCTGCTACAACTGCCACAACGGCCCGCGCAGCGAGAGCCTCAACACCAGCGTTGCGCCCGTCGCGAACAGCATCACCACCAACACGACCAGCGGAAAAGCCGTGGCCTTCACGCTTCCGGTCACGGGCGTCGGCGCCGCCGCGCGCGTCATCTCCCAACCCGCGCACGGATCGGTGGGGTTGAGCAACGCGGTCGCGACCTACTTCCCCGATCCAGGCTTCGTCGGCACGGATCGGTTCACCTTTGCCGCGTGGGATGGCGGGAAGAATTCCGCGCTCGCCACCGGTACCGTGGTCGTGGCCGAAGGGCCTTACTCCATCGCCGTCCATGCGCTCGTGCCTCCGGACTATCCGGCGGGCTGGCCCGCGGCCTTCACCGCGGTCGCTGCGCCGAGCAACACGATGGCGAGCGTGAGTTACTCGTGGAACTTCGGCGACGGCTCGCCCCTCAACACGAATCGTTACGCCACGCATGTCTATAGCGTCCCCGGCACGTATCCGTGGAGTCTTCTCGTCCGGGCTGGCACCGCGACAGCCTCGGCCAGCGGAAGCATCGTCGTAGGCGCACCCATTCAATTGGGCATACTTGGCCAGCCCGTCGGCGCTACCATCCTGTGGCCACGATCCGCAGCGGATGCCGTTCTGGAGCGCACCGCTGGACTCGAGCCACCGCGCTTCTGGGCGGCTGAAACCAACTCGGTGCTGACGAATCCGTTGTCCCTCGAAGTGGACGTGCCCACCGCGGATGCCAGCGCATTCTTCCGCCTGCGACAGGTGCAATAGTCTGTGGCCTTGAGCAATTGTCCTGTTCAATCCCACAACAAATCCCGTCCGCAGAATCTCCATTCATCGTTGGAAATGAATTTGCCCGCACGGGCGGAAGTCTGTAAAAGAACTCGGCATCACCATCCAAACAACTGAGACAATTAAAATGAAAATGTTCCCGATACTCCGCCTGTTCGCCCTCGGATTCGCCTTCGCCGGCCTTGCGCTCCCCGTCGTGGCCGCGCCCAAGAAAGTGCTCGTCGTCACCGTCACCACGGGCTTCCGCCACAGTTCGATTCCCACAGCGGAAAAAATTCTCGCCAAGATCGGCCAGGAAAGTGGTGTGTTCACAGTGGATTACGTCCAGCAACCATCCACCGCGAACATCCCCAGAAAGCCCAACGCGCCCAAAAAACCAGCCGAACCGAAACCGGATGCGGATGACGCGACGAAGACAAAGTTTGTCACCGAGTTGTCCAAGTTTGCCGCCGCCGAGACCAAGTATAAGGCCGACCTGGAAAAATATCAGGCGGAGGAGCCGAAGATCAAAGCCCTGCAAGCCGAGGCCGACGCGCAGTTGAAAAGCAACCTCGCCAAACTCGCGCCGGACAATCTTAAGAATTACGACTTGGTCATTTTCGCCAACACCACCGGCGACCTGCCGCTGCCCGACAAGCAGGGGTTCATTGACTGGGTCAAGGCCGGTCATGGCTTCGTGGCCATGCACAGCGGCAGCGACACTTTTCACAGGTTCAAGCCGTACATTGAGATGCTCGGCGGCGAGTTCCAGACGCATGGCGCGCAGGAAAAAGTGGACTGCCTGAATCGCGACGCGAAGCATCCGGCCAACAAACATCTCGGCGCGAGCTGGAACCTGAACGACAAGAAGGAGGAGATTTACATCATCAAGAGTTACGACCGCACCAAAGTGCGCGAACTGCTCGTGCTCGACAAACATCCGAACACGAAGGAACCGGGCCATCATCCCATCTCCTGGTGCAAGGATTTCGGCGCGGGCAAGGTCTTCTACACCGCGCTCGGCCACAACGAATTCATCTGGGAAATGCCCGAATACCAGGCGCACATCCTCGGTGGCATCAAGTGGGCGCTCGGCCTGGAGAAGGCTGACGCCACGCCGCAGGCGAAGTAAGCACGTAAGAAGTGGCGCTGGCACCCTCGCCAGCGGAAGTCTTGCGGACGCCTCGTCCGCAGCAAGCCCGGTGGGCGACCTGCCCACTGCCTATTTTCAAACCGGCTCCTACAGCCCGGCGGTTTTGGGCGGCAGCAAATCCACGCACAGCAACTGGCGTCCGTCGCGGACAAACAGTTTGCCGTCCGCGTAGGCGGGGAAGCTCCAGGTGTTGCCGCAGACTTGCAGGCGGGCCAGCTCGGTGTATTTCTCCGGCGTGGCCGCGAGCAGGAGCAGCGTCCCATCCTCCGTCAGGACCAGCAGGTTTTTCCCGACGGCGATGGTGGAGGAATAGTCCTTCTTGCCCGTGCCAAAACCAGTGTGACTCCACTTCAACGCGCCAGTCGCGGCGTCCACGCAGACGAAATCCTTGTCCGCACCCTGGCAGTAAAGCTCGCTTCCGACGACGACGGGCGTGGCGAGATTGATCTTCAAGTCCTTGTTCACCCACGCCTCGGTCGCTTTCAATCCACCGCTGTCCGGCGCGAGGCGGAAGCACGCCAGGCCGAAGGTGTGCGAATTGACCATCACCGTGTCGCCGACGACGACGGGCGAGGCGGCATGGCGTTTGGCGTTGGTCTTGAGCGGGACGCGCCAGAGTATTTTGCCCGTGGCCAGATCCGCCCCCAGCAGCGCGTCGGCGGTAAAGGCGACGACTTGCTTGATACCGCCCAGCGTGGCGATGACGAAGGAGGAATAGGCGGCTTCGTCGTTGCCGGCCTTCCACAGCACCTTGCCAGTCTGCTTGTCAAAACAAACGAGGCTGGCGCCGCTGGTACTGCCCACGGGCAGGACGAGGCGCTCGCCATCAATCACGCCGCAGCCGTTGTTGCCGCGCCGGCTGGCGGTGCCCTCGCCGGCTTTGCTGCCGACGAAACGCACACCGAAATCCTTCTCGTAGCTCGTTTGCCAGAGCGTTTTCCCAGTGGTGAGATTGAAGCAGGAAAATTCGCCACGGCACGATTGCGCATAGACGCGGTCACCGTCCACGAACGGAGTGGCGCGCGGGCCGTTACCCCACTCGTCGCCGGCGGATTCCGAGTAGGGCGCGTTCCAAAGTTCCTTGCCGGTGGCGGCATCGAGGACGTGGGCGACCTCCTTGCCGTCCTGCTCGTCGAGGTAAACCAGTTTTCCACGCGCCACGATGGGCGAGGAGTGGCCGGGGCCAACGGGGATTTTCCACTGCGGTTTCAGTTCCTTGGGCAACGTGATCGGAACGGGCGCGCCGGGATCGGCATGAGCGGTCCGGGTGGAGCCGCGCCATTGCGGCCAGTCTCCCGCGCAAACTTGGATCGTGGAAAGAAGTGTGGAGGCGAAACACAGCAGAGCCGCAGAGCGAAATAGTGTTTTCATGGTCGGGCCACTCTAATTCTAGTTCGCGTTCAAGGTGAGACTAACTATCCAGGGCCAGGCGCAGATGCTCCGGACGCGATCTCGATCCGAAGCCAGCCGTGGCAGGCCAGCCTCCAAAGTGCGCACCACTCCGGCCATGTCTGAAAACACCCG
>JANNEF010000020.1:0-5635 GCA_031378375.1 Verrucomicrobiota bacterium
GATGAGCCGGGTTTCCTGCGGGGTGAGCTGGGGACTGCTGAGGCGTTGCTTCATCCCGACTTTATTGGGGCAAGTGGCTATATTTGCACATTTTATTCCGCAGAAATCTTTCCTGTCCTCACCCACTTTTAATCACACCCACGAATCCGGGGCGTGGCGGCGGGAGCGGTCTGGTGTTTACACGAAAGCGACCATCGCCGAACATCACGGCTCGAAATGATTCGACCGATGCTTCAGGACGACGACTTTCTGGAAGAGGTCGCGCGCACGCGTGATGAGGCGCCGGAGTGCCTGCATCTTTGGTGGCTCGGCCAGAGCGGTTTCCTCGTCCAGTGGCGTGGCCACCACTTGTTGCTCGACCCTTACCTCTCGGACTCGCTGACGCGCAAGTACGCCGGCACCGACAAACCACACGAGCGTTTGACCGAACGCGTCATCGCGCCCGAGCGTTTGAATTTCATCCAGGTCGTGACTTCGAGCCACAATCACACCGACCACCTCGACCCGGACACCCTCGGGCCGCTGTTGCGCGCGAACCCGCGCCTGGAACTGGTCATCCCGGAGGCGAACCGCGAGTTCGTCGTCAACCGGCTGGGCGTGCCCATCGAGTTCCCGCGCGGGCTGGACGCCGGCCAGGCGGTTCAACGGGCGGGCTTCACGTTGCACGGCGTCCCGGCCGCGCACAACGAGCTGGAGCGAGACGAATGGGGCCGGCACAAGTTCCTCGGCTACGTGATCGAGGCGGGGCCGTGGACCATTTACCACTCTGGCGACACCCGGCTTTATGACGGGATGGTGGAGGGGTTGCGGCGCTGGCCGATTGACGTGGCCCTGCTGCCCATCAACGGCGATCACCCGCAACGCCGCGTGGCCGGCAACCTCGACGGCCGCGAAGCCGCCACGCTGGCGAAGGAGATCGGCGCGCACGTCGTCATTCCGTGCCACTATGAAATGTTCGCGTTCAACACCGCGTCGCCGGAGGAGTTGGTTGCCACGGCGGAACGCCTTCACCAGTCCGTCCGCGTCCTGCGCGCGGGGGAACGATGGAGCAGCGCGGCCAGCAAATAGGCTTTCGCAACCGAAAGTTCACAATAACGTGACGGAATAACTTGCCTTCGACATCCGTTTCAGGTATTACACCGAACCCATTTTATGTGAGCTATGGCCCGAGACCGGATGCAGAAACAGCGGTTTGAGTTGAAATACCTCATCACTGAGGAAACCGCGCTCCTTGTACGCGACTTCGTCCGCTCTTATCTGGAGTTCGATGAATACAGTGTCGGCAAACCGAACTACTCCTATCAGGTCCACAGCCTTTACCTCGATTCGGACGACCTGAAACTCTACTGGTCAACCATCAACGGCGAGAAAAACCGGTTCAAACTGCGCCTGCGCTACTACAGCACGCATCCCGACTCGCCGGTCTTCTTCGAGATCAAGCGCCGGGTCAATAGTTGCATCATGAAACAGCGCGGCGGGGTGAAGCAGGACAAGGTCGGCTGGCTGCTCACCGGCCACCTGCCCGATGAAACGCATCTGGTTTCCAAGAATCCCGCCCATCTCGTCGCCCTCCAGCGGTTTTGCCAGTTGACCAACGAGATGCACGCCCGGCCCAAGGTCCACATCGCCTACCTGCGCGAAGCCTACGTCAGCGACGATGATCAGGTGCGCGTGACAATTGACCGATCCGTCCAGGCAGAACCGAACCTCGCCACCAGCGTCAAAACACACATGAACCATCCGGTGGGCAGCTTCGACAAGCAGGTCATCCTGGAACTGAAATTCACCAACCGGTTTCCCGACTGGTTCCGCGAACTGGTGCGCGTGTTCGGCGTGATGCAATGCGGCGCGGCCAAGTACGTCGAATCCATCCAGGGCATCGGCCATCGCCCGCTCCAGGCCACCCACGCCGTCGTCGAAGAACCCACCCGCCTCTCCCGCTCGTGGTGAGCCGCCCGCCCGCGCGGACGCTTACTCCGCGACGTACTTGAGCACGCGCGATTTCAGGGAACGTTTGCGCTGACCCTCGTCGAGGATCTTCTTGCGCAGGCGCAGGTTCTTCGGCGTCGCCTCCACGTATTCATCCACGTCAATGTATTCAAGCGCACGTTCCAGGCTCAGTTTGAGCGGGGAGTTGAGCTGGATGCCCTTGCCGTCGCCCGAGGAACGCATGTTGGTGAGGCGCTTTTCCTTGACGGGGTTGACGGGGATGTCGTTCTCGCGGGCGTTCTCGCCCACAATCATGCCGATGTAAACGGCGTCGCCCGGCTCAATCATCAGACGTCCGCGTTCCTGCGCCATGTTGAGCGCATAAGGGGTGGCCTCGCCGTTGTCCATCGAGACGAGGGAACCGTTCTTGCGCGCCGCGATTTCCCCGCGGTCCTCGCCGTATTCGTGGAAGAGATGGCTCATCACGCCCATGCCCTTGGTGGAATTGACGAGGTCGGTCTCGAAGCCGATGAGACCGCGCATCGGCACCAGCGCCTCGACGGAGACGATGTTGCCGACGTGGTTCATGTTCGTGATCTGCGCCTTGCGGGCGGAAAGATTCTCCATGATGGTGCCGAGGCAATCGTTGGGGACTTCAACGTAGAGCTTCTCGATGGGTTCGAGCGCGGTGTCGTTCGGGCCTTTCTTCCAGAGCACCTCGGGGCGGGAGACGAGCACCTCGTGGCCTTCACGGCGCATTTGCTCGACGAGAATGGCGATCTGCATCTCCCCACGACCGGAGACGGCGAAGATTTTCGGGTCGCTGGTCTGGGCGATGCGCAGGGCGACGTTGGTGCGGATTTCCTTCACAAGCCGATCCCAGATGTGACGGGCGGTGACGAGTTTGCCGTCCAGACCGGCAAGCGGCCCGTCGTTCACGGCGAATTCCATCTGAATGGTCGGCGGATCAATCGGGATGTAGGGCAGTCCCGCGCGCAGTTCGGAATCGCAAATCGTCTCGCCGATGAACACGTCCTCGAAACCGGTGAGGCCGACGATGTCGCCGGCGTGGGCTTCCTGGACTTCAATGCGCTTCATGCCTTCGAAGTGGAAGATGGCGGTGATCTTGCCCTTGGTGATCTTGCCGTGACCATGCCGGCAAATGGCGGGGTCGCCGAGCTTGACCTTGCCTTCGACGATCTTGCCAAAGGCGATACGACCGAGGTAATCGGAGTAGTCGAGGTTGGCCACCAACACTTGGAAGCCGTCGCCAGCCTTCGCGCGCGGCGGCGGGATGTGCTTCACGATGGCGTCGAACAGCGGTTCCATCGTGCCGCTCACATGCTCCATCTCGGCCTTGGCATAGCCGCCCTTGGCCGAGCAGTAGATGAACGGGAAATCCAGTTGCTCGTCGGTGGCGTTGAGCGACATGAACAGCTCAAACACCTCGTCGAGCACCTTCTTCGGCGTGGCGTTGTCGCGGTCAATCTTGTTGATGACGACGATGGGCTTGGCGCCGGCTTCGAGAGCCTTGCGCAGCACGAAGCGCGTCTGCGCCTGCGGACCGTCGGTGGCATCCACCACGAGCAGCACGCCGTCAATCATGTTCATGATGCGCTCCACCTCGCCGCCGAAATCGGCATGGCCGGGCGTGTCCACGATGTTGATGTGGTAATTCTTGTATTTGAACGCGGCGTTCTTTGCGCGGATGGTGATGCCCTTTTCCTTCTCGAGATCCATCGAGTCCATCAGGCGTTCCTCCTGCGACTCGTGCTGGTTGGCGCGGAAGGTGCCGGATTGTTTAAGGAGGCAGTCCACGAGCGTGGTCTTGCCGTGGTCCACGTGGGCGATGATGGCGATGTTGCGTATATGTTGCATGTCAATCACGGTCTTTATCAACCGAGCCGCGTAATCTGGACTTTTGAAGAAAAAGGTCAAGCTATTGTCGCCGTCACCAGCGTACGCGCGCGCGTTGACTCAAATTAAACGACATCGGAGGGGATTTGCTGCGCGGGACAAGAAGGAACGACGCAGGCCCGGGGCCAACCCGACGCACAAGCCGGCAATCAAGTGGTTGCGATTCGCGAGTTGAAGTTAGAGGGATCCGTCCCGAGAAAGCTCGCGCCCTGTTTCTCCCGCCACGTATCTGCGCGCCCCGAATCCGACCACGGCGACATGCTTTCCTTCGATGCCGATGAGGAGCAGCAGGGAAAAAGACATTTTCAGAATGCCCGCCAGGTCGCGCAACCAGTCCGGCAGGGCATACTGCTTGAACTCCTGGATGAGGTTGTCGTAGCGCACCACCCACACGAAGAAGCTCGATGCGGCCACCAGTGCTTGCAGGAAGATTGCCAAATCTTGCATGCCCGAATCGCAAGGCTGTTTGCGCTAAATAGGCACGAACGATTTGAGGTGCGCCGCAGAACAGCCAGAGTTTCACAGCCGCCCGCCGCCCGTTTCATGCTGACGGCGGGCCAGCTTCTTTGCCTCCGTGGTCATGGGGCCTTTTTCCGAGTGGTCATTCAGTTGAAAAGGCGTTGCCACACTTCCGAGGCGCCCAGGCAGAGTGCGGCGAAGAAACCGAGGCAGAAGATGAACTGCACGCAGCCGGCAATGAACACCGCGCCGTCGCGTTCGAGTCCGGCGGCGGCGAGCAGGATGATGGTGAAGGCGGGAAAGGCGTTGCTGAACGGCACAGGCAGCGGCAGCAGCAGGAGCAATCCGCAGATGACAATGATCACGCCGCTCGCGCGTTGAAACGCGGCCGGATAATCGGGATAGAACAGGCGCGGCTTGAGCAGTTTTTCCAAACGGCCGAACATCCGGCTGGTGACGAGCAGCAGCTTCGGCAGAAAGCGCGCGGGGAGTTCACGCGCGGTGATGCGTTCCGGCAACCAGGGCTTTTGCCCCAGCACCATTCGCACGCCCAGCAGCGCGATCACGAGTCCGAACACCGTGGAGAATCCGGGCAGCGGCACGGGGGTGACAAACGGGAACGCGAGGAAGATCAGCAACGCGTTGTAGCCGCGCAATTGCAGCACGTCGGTCAGCTCGCCCAGTCGAACGGGGCGGTCGGAAAATCCTGCGGCCAGTCGGGCAAGCTGGCTCGACAAGGTGCGCTTCCGCACGCGCGGCGGGCGGGAAGGCGCGATTGTTTCTGGAGAATGGATCATGGCGCGTTCTCCAACGGTTGCGGATTCGTTTTCACTTCGTGGTCCGGCTGCGGCGTGAGCAACACCTTGTCCACCGACTGGCCGTCGAGATCGATGATCTCGAAGCAGATTGATTCTGCGACGAAGGTCTCGCCTTCGCGGATCGGGTGTTTGAGCTGTCGGGTCACGAATTGCGCCAACGTCGTGCCGCGCGGGATCGGATGCAGCCCGGGCATTCCATTCAACTCGGCGGCGAGCTTCGCCACATCGTAGTGGCCGTCCACGAGCCAGGTGCCATCGGGTCGGAGCCGTGCTTCGGGACGATGGCGGTCTTCACGCGCGGGGATTTCGCCCACGATCGTTTCGAGCAAATCCACGAGGGTGACCAAGCCGGCGAGTTTGCCGTCCAGCCCACGGACGAGCGCGATGTGTCGGCCGGTTTGTTTGAACTGCTCCAGCACTTGCAGAACGGTGTCGTTGGGCGAAACGAACAACGGCTCCGTCATCAGATTTTTCACATCCGCTTTCGCCCCGGCGGCGACGTTGGCATAGAT
>JANNEF010000239.1:0-1944 GCA_031378375.1 Verrucomicrobiota bacterium
CATAAATTGCCGCGACGAGGGGTTGGTCAGCGGTGGCGACGACTATATTTGGGTCCACGAGGCCTTCGTCAGCGGTGGCGACGTCATGATTTTTGTCTCCAAGGGGTTTGTCAGCGGCGAGGGTGGCCTCTTTTTTGCCCATCAGGGGTTTGTCGGCGGTGGCAAAGGCCACATTTTTGCCGCCCAGGGGTTTGTTCGTGGTGGCGGTCTCAGCGTGGGAGTCGGCGGGGTGTTTGCGTCCGGTGGCGACGGACGCGGAAACCCACGCGCGAGGTTGGCGTGTGGATGGGAAATGGGCGTGGGAGCGCCGGGGACGCGACGTTGAATGTGCAAATCGTGCTTGCCCGCGAGCCTCGGCGGCCTTAGAAAACTACAGCAACCGCTCAAATGTTCATCCCTGTCGTCCATCTCAAGCGCTGCCCGGATTCGAAGCGAAAGCAACGGCGACTTCGGTTGCAGCGATTGCCAGAATGGATACGTCCACGACCAGCCACCACTGGATTTCTTGGAGCCCCAAGCCGGGATTGGTCAGGGGTTCAGCCGCCACGGATGAGCCTGTTTGACAGTGCCGGACGATGAACGGAATGCGCTCTTCTTTTGGTTCCATGAATCTGGCCCGCCCCAGGCAGTTGTTGATGTACGCCTTTTGGCCGCTCGCCTTGATTCTGGCCACGCCTGTGGTCGGCGCGGCGGCGGTCGAACCATTCGAGGGACCGGGTTATCGAAGCCAGGCGGTTCAGTTGCCCGCCAGCGGCCGCACTTTTCTCCAGCGCCTGCCGCCTGCCACCACGGGCATCACGTTCACCAATTTTCTTTCCGAGGAGAAAAGTCTGGAAAATTCCCTGCTGGCCAGCGGGTCGGGCGTCGCGGCGGGCGACGTGGACGGCGATGGCTGGTGCGATCTTTACTTCTGCCGGATGGAGGGGCCGAACGTGCTGTACCGAAATCTGGGCGGCTGGAAATTCGAGGACATCACCGCAACAGCAGGAGTGGCGTGCAACGGGCAGTTCAGCACCGGCACGGTGCTGGCGGATGTGGATGGCGACGGCGATCTGGATTTGCTCGTCACCGCTGCCGGTGGCGCGCGGCTGTTTCTCAATGATGGCAAGGCGCACTTCACCGAGGCGAAAGACGCGGGGCTGGTGCGGCGGTTTGGCGCCACTTCGATGGCGCTGGCCGATCTGGATGGGAACGGCACCCTCGATTTGTACGTGTGCAACTATGCCGTCACCAAAATCGAGGACCACCCCAACAGTCGCTTCGACAGCAAAGTCATCAATGGGAAGACCGTCCTCACCGCGATTAACGGCGTGCCCATGACGTCGCCAGATTTGACGAACCGCTATTTCGTGGACAACGAGCGAATCGTACGCGAGCGGGGCGAGCCGGACATACTCTATTTCAACGACGGCCACGGCCGGTTCAAGGCGGTGTCGTGGACGGACGGCACGTTCCTCGACGAAGACGGCAAGCCGCTCACGCAGCCGCCCTACGACTTCGGTCTCTCGGTGATGTTGCGCGACATTGACGGCGACCGGCTGCCGGACATTTACGTGTGCAACGACCTGTTTCCGCCGGATCGCATCTGGATCAACGACGGGCGCGGCCGTTTTCGCGCGCTGTCAAACCTGGCGGTGCGCAACACCTGCCGCTTCTCCATGGGCGTGGATTTCGCCGACCTCAACCGCGACGGCCACGATGAATTCTTCGTCGTGGACATGCTCAGTCGCGAGCACGCGCGCCGCAAAGTGCAGACGGTGGGGGTGCCGCCGTTTCTCCTGCCGGTCGGCCTGATTGACAACCGCCCGCAGTACAAGCGCAACTCGCTTTACCTGAACCGGGGTGATGGCACCTACGCCGAGATTTCCGCGCTGGCGGGTCTGGACGCGACGGAGTGGTCGTGGATGCCGGCCTTCCTCGACGTGGACCTCGACGGCTACGAAG
>JANNEF010000155.1:0-6132 GCA_031378375.1 Verrucomicrobiota bacterium
GGAACGACGATCTTGAACGCGCGCGTTCAGTTGTTTGCTCTCCGAATCGCTCAAGGTCAGGGGCGCGGCATGGCGGGGCATCACCAGAGGATACCCCGCAACCCTATAATGTAAATGACTTGTTGGACACCAGACTAGCATGGAACTCTGGACCGCCTTCCTGCTCGGCCTCGCCGGCAGCCTGCATTGTGCCGGCATGTGTGGGCCGCTCGTGCTCGCGCTGGCGAAGGCCCGGCCCCGGACCGCCCGCGAATCCACCGGTCGCGTGTTTTATCATCTCGGTCGCGTGGCGTCGTATTGCCTGCTGGGTCTGGTCCTGGGTTTGGTGGGGCATATCGCCGCCCCGGCTGGTTTCCAACGCTGGCTTTCCATCACCCTCGGTGTCGTGTTGCTGGCTGGCCTGCTGCTTTCGACCCGGGTTTCGATCGCCGCCCCGGTGGTGAAATGGATCAGCTGGTTGAAAGGTTCCATGCGGGGACTTCTGCAAAAAAATTCGCTGGCCGCCCAGGCGACCATGGGCGCGCTCAATGGATTGCTGCCCTGCGGACTCGTCTACGTGGCTGCGGTCGGTGCGACCGCCACGGGACATCCTCTGACCGGCGCCGCCTACATGGCGCTCTTCGGGTTCGGCACCTGGCCCATGATGCTGGGCATCCACCTGGTCGGTCAGCGTCTCCCGCTGCCGGCGCGTCTCTCGCTCGGCAGCATCACCCGCGCAGCCGTAGTGGTGATGGCTGTGCTGTTGATCCTGCGCGGACTTGAGCTTGGCATTCCTTTCCTCAGCCCCGAACTTTCCGTCGCCAGCAGTGGAAACGGTCGCTGCCACTGAGTCGGCGGATGTTTCTCCGTCGCTTGCTGACCGCAGGCTTGGCAATGAAGAGCTTCAACTTGGTGTCCCACCTTCTTGTAAAGCACCGCAGCGGAGGCGAGGGCGTTGGCATTCTTTGTCTCTAACGCGGAGTGAATGCCGGTGGGTGACCGGGGCGGCGAATAGGAGAACCATGATTTTCATGGGCGCGATTTCATTTGCCGACCGTCGCATCCGGACGACTGCGTCCCTGTTCACGGAGTTGTTCGAGCCGCGCCGACATGGCCTTGACCCGCGCCGGTTCCTTGGCCGCAAGGTTGTTCGTCTGCGTGAGGTCGGTGGCGAGGTTGAAGAGTTCAGGACGAGGGGCGGCGGCCGGTCCTTGCGGCCCGGCGGGACGCTGCTGACGCGGGCCACCTTTTTCGATCAACACCCAGTCGCCTTCGCGCAAGGCGAGCGGGGCCTGTCCGTTGTTCTGCAAGACGAGATGATCGCGGGCGGGTTGCTTGAGCTTCTCGCCGAGCAAGGCGGGCAGAACATTGAAGCTGTCAGGCCCGGCTTCGGGCGCGAGCTTCTGGCCGGTCAGCGCGGCGAACGTGGCCAGCGCATCGACCTGCCCGATGAGTTGACCGGACGTGCTGCCCGCCGCAATGCGCCCCGGCCAGCGCGCAATGAACGGCACCCGATGCCCGCCTTCGTAGAGTGATCCCTTGAAGCCCCGGATCAAGCCGTTCGGCGGCTGGCGAGAATGCAAAGGATTCGTGCCGTCGTCGTAGGTGTCTTTGATCGCGCCGCCATTGTCGCTGGTGAAAATGATCAGCGTGTTCGTCGCCAGCTTCAGGCGATCGAGCGCGGCGAGGACTTCGCCCACGGTCCAGTCGAGTTGATGAATCACATCGCCGCGCCAGCCGCAGTCGCTCGTGCCGCGAAAGCGCGGGTGCGGTACCATCGGCTCGTGAATGTCGTGCGGAGCGAAGTAGAGAAAGAACGGGGCAGCCTTGTTCGACTCGATAAACTTCACCGCCTTCGCCGCGAGCGTGTCGGCGATGTCTTCGTCCACCCAGCGCGCCGCCTTCCCGCCGGTCATGAAGCCGATGCGAGGGATGCCGTTCACCACCGTGTTGGTGTGGCCGGGACCACCTTTGATTTTCAACTTCACGCCCGGGTCATTGCCCGTCGGCTCGTCGCCAATCTTCACGCCGTAGCTCACGCGAATCGGGTCCGCCGGATCGTAGCCGACCACCCGATGATTCTCCACCAGCACGCATGGCACGCGGTCGCCCGTCGCAGGAATGTAGAACGCGTAGACGAAGCCCAGTTCCAGCGGGCCGGGCTTGATGTCGCCATTGAAATCCGTCTTCGGTGCGTCGCCCAAACCGAGATGCCACTTGCCCACCACACCGGTTTTGTAGCCGGCGGCCTTGAGCATCGACGGCACGGTGGTCGTGCCGGACTTGATCAGCGCGGGAGCGTCGCCGGGCGCGATGCCCGTGCCCGCCTGACGCCACGCGTAACGCCCGGTGAGCAACGCGTAGCGCGTCGGCGTGCAGACCGAAGCCGTCGAATGCGCATCCGTGAAGCGGCAGCCCTGACTCGCCAGTCGGTCGAGATTCGGCGTCTTCACCTTCGTCGCGCCGTAGCAACCCAGGTCACCGTAGCCCAGGTCGTCGGTGAGGATGTAAATGATGTTCGGTTTCTCGGCGGCGCAGCAGACCGTCGCGCTCAGGAGAAGCAGCATGGCCAGGCGGGCCAACCGCAAACAGTGGGTAGAAGTATTTCGGATGCGCATAATTTTAAGAGTCAGTTTAATTCAGTTCCAAACGGCGTGGGCGAGTGATCTTCAGGCATGCATGACTTGACCGCCGTCGATGTTCAAGGTTTGCCCGGTGATGTTCTTCGCGTGATCAGACGCGAGAAAGACGGCCATGGCCGCAAACTCCTCCGGCATTTGCCAGCGGCCCAGCGGTGACACTTTCTGGATTTTCGCGGCCGCCCAGGTGGCGTAATCCTGCCGCTGCGATTCCGGCAAGGCCCGCTGGCCCGCCGCCCACACGGACTCATTCAAATCTGTGCGAACCATGCCCGGGGCGAGCGCGTTGGCGCGGACGCCGAAGGGCGCGAGGTCTTTGGCGGCGCATTGCATGAAGTTGATCAGCCCCGCCTTCGCCGCGCTGTAAGGCGGATCAGTCTGCGAACCGATCTGGCCCGCCACGGAGGTGAGAAAGAGCAGTGACCCACGACCACGCCGGGACATCCGTGGCGCAAAGGCATGGGCCGCGTTCACCGCTGCGATCAGGTTCACCTCCAGCACGCGCGCCCAATCAGCCGGCTCCAGGTTCCAAAAGGGAAAACCAAATTTCCCTGAACCCACGCCCACCGAAAACACGACGTGATCCACGTCACCGCAGGATTCCGCGAACGCCTGCACTGGCGCGTAAGACGTCGCGTCGCCCGTTTGCCAAGTGCCGGGCGCGGGCAGAGGCAGCGGATTTGGATCGCGATCGAAGCCGTGAACCCGGCAGCCCTCGGCCAGAAAACCCTCCGCGATGGCACGGCCAATCCCACGCGCCGCGCCCAAGACGGCGACGGACTGCCCGGTGAGATTCAATTGCATGCTGGATTATTTCATCAGGCGTGGCGCGGAGAAAAGAACGGATTGCGTGGAAAAACCATCTATCGCGCCGCTGCCTTCAGTTCCGCAAACCGCCGACGCATCTCGGCGAGGCGCGCGGCCTGCACCGGATCAGCGATGAGATCGCTTTCCTCCATCGGGTCCGCGCGCAGATTGAAGAGCTGCTCGGTTTTGAAATCGGGCCAGTAAAAGTATTTCCAATCCTTGCGCACGAGCGCCTCGGAGGACGGGATGAAATTCGTGCGCTGGATGATCGCGTGCTCGTAGAAAAACTCCGTGCGCCACGCGGGCTTTTGCGCAGCGAGATAGAGCGGAGCGAAGTCGCGGCCCTGCATGGTGGCCGGCGCTTTGATGCCAGCGGCGGCGAGAATGGTCGGGGCGAGATCGACGTTCAGCGTGAAGTCGTCGTTCGTCTGCCCGCGCTTCGCCTGCGCCATGCGCGGGTCGCGCACGATGAGCGGCACGCGGATGCTCTCCTCGTGCGGATACCATTTGTCCGCCAGCCCGTGCTCGGCATGGAAGTAACCATTGTCTGTGGTGAAGATGACCAGCGTGTTGTCCAGCAGACCCTGCTTCTTCAGCTCCGCCAGCACGCGACCGCACGTCGTGTCCACCTCGGTGGCGAGGCGGTAGTAGTTCTTCATGTATTCCTGATAACGCTCCGGCGTGTCGAACCGCCAGCGCCAGCGATTACGCCCTTCGTTCTTCTCGTTGGCGATGAAGGGCGGCAGGCGGCGGAAAGATTCCTCCGTCGCGTTCGGCGGCACCGGAATGGTCACGTCCGCGTAAAGTTTCATGCTCTCCGGCTGCGGCAGGTATTGCAACGGATTGCCGTCCTCCGCGTGCGTGGCGAAGAAGGCGAGCGTGAGGCAGAACGGTTTCGCCGTCGGCCGCGTGCGCAGAAATTCCAGCGCATCGTTCTCGTTCTTCTGGGTGACATGAATCTTCGTGCCGTCCTTCCCCTTGATCCAATGCGTGCCCGAGTAAGCGCGACCGAAATCAAAATTCGCGGCGGGAAATTTCCCATTGTGCCACTTGCCGACATGCCCGACGAAATAGCCGTTCGTGCGCAACAGACCCGGATACGTCTCCGCCCACGGCGTCTTGAATGCGAGGAAGGCCAGATTCCCATGCCGCGACATCCATTGCCCCGTGAAGAGCGACGCCCGGCTCACCCCGCAGATGGCGGTGGTCACACGGTTTTGCGTGAAGCGAAACCCCTCGCGCGCCAGCCGGTCGAGCTGCGGCGTCTTCACCACCGGATTGCCCGCACAGCCCAGCGTGTTGTAACGCCAGTCATCCGCGTAGAGGACAAGAATGTTGAGCGGCTTCTCGGCGGCAGAACAGCAAAGCGCTGTGGCCAGCCAGAGCAATGACAAAATCCTCATGGCTTCTTCGCTCCCGTGATTTCCGCGAGGTATTTGAAGAAGGCGCGTTTACGATCGGAGCTGAGGCCCCAGTTCACCGGCGGGGATTGATAGCCTTCCTCCATGCCCTCGCCCTTGCGCCGGTAGTCGAACCAACCCCATGACGTGTGTTCGGCGAGGGCGGCGGAGAAGTTGTTCGCGGGTTGGTCAAACTTTTCGTGATCATCTTCGTTGAAAACGATGGGCATCGGTCGGTAGCCGGGCACGGCGCGGGTTAGTTTCACCATCTGCGTGATGCGCGTAGAATTGGTCACGCCATTGCCGTGCAGAAGCAGGAAGTCGGAGGCGCGCACCACGTTCTCCTGCGGGATGCCACCGCCTCCGTAGCTGGTGCCGACGAGCAGGCGACGACCGTCGCGTTCGGTTTTGCGGACGCGCGCGATGAGTTCGTGGACGCGCGCGGGTTTGAGGATGTCGTGGTCGTAAGCCTTCACGTTACATTCGTTGTTCACTTCCACGAGCACGTTGCGCCAGCCGCTGTCGAGCAGCCAGCGCGTGGCTTCGTCCGTGGCGCGGATGACGGCCGCTTCGTCGCGCAGGCGCTGGTCCTGGCCGAAGTAGAAGTAGCCGAGGATGACGACCATGCCCTGCGCATCCGCCGCATCGAGCACGCGCCGCATCCGGTCGGCAAACTCGGGACGCAAGCCGCCGTCGGCCGTGAAGGCTCCGCTCTCCCAGGTCTGTTTGCTGGAATAACCCTCGGGCGATCCGCCCTGAAAATTCACCGTGACCGCGAGCAAGCCGTGCCGCTTCCACTCCGGCATCGCCGCGATGAACTCGCGCACGTTGCGTTCCACGTCCCAATTCCCAGTGTCCGCGTAAGCCCAACGCTTCGCGGTCTCGGGATTCAAGTCATCGTAGGTCGCCTGCACCATCCGCGAGTTAAGCAGCAACCCTTCGATGCGATGTCCGTTCCACGAACGCCCGGCGTAGGTCGTCCGGCCGTTGAGGTGAAAGTCTTCGCCAACGATGCTCACTTGCGTCTTCCCCACCGGTGCGGCGGCGGTGACGGTGTGGCTGCCCAGCGCGCAGAGCACGGCGAAGACTAAAGACAATTGTTTCATGGATGCAGAGAGACTGAGGTTTCTTCGCTCGAAATCCAAGCGAGGTGATTTTGATGAATCAGTTATACCAACTACGTTAATAGAGTAGTATAACGGCTCTGGAAGAAGTGTTTGCTTGAAGCAGCAGCCAATCGAAGACGAGGGAGTGCACGCGGCGGGCGTCTCGCCAGAAGCGTTGCAGTTCGGCCTGCAACACCGCTT
>JANNEF010000197.1:0-3038 GCA_031378375.1 Verrucomicrobiota bacterium
CGCGATCACCGGCGTGCCGCGGCCCGGGAGCTCGACCGACCAGAGATCGTTCACGCCGCCCAGTTCCCACTTCTCCGGCAGCCCCTTCTCGAGCGAGGTGCCGTTCTGCTGCGGGCCGCGCCAGTTGAGCCAGCCCCGCACGGGCGCCGCCGGGGTTGCCAGCGGGAGGAAAACCGAGCCGGCCAGCAACAGGCCGGGCGCGATGCGAAAAAACGGAGTTAAAATTTTCATGTGAACGCTTGCCGCAAACCGATCCGCCGTAGTTCTGCCAGACCGCACGCCGCCGGGAAACAGAATTTCCATCCGGGAAACCGCCGCCCGAAAACCACTGCTTGCGCCGGATAATACCTATACGTATCATCTGGGTGCAACATTCATTTTTTGTGGCGACGAAAATTTCCAAAGCCCGCGCGCTCCCGGTGGATTCACCGGAGCGCCGCCGACTCCCTCCCCTGCTCCGCCGCGCGTGGTATGGCTTGAACCAGGCCTTTCGCCGCCGCATCGCGCACCTCGGCATCACTCCCGATCAGTTCACCGTGATGCGCATCCTGCTGGAGGCCGGCGGCATCACCCAGCGCGAACTCACCAGGCACATGAGCAGCGACCCGAACACCGTCGCTTCGCTCGTGGAACGCATGGAGCAGGCCGGCTTGCTGGAACGCCAGCCGCACGAAAAAGATCGCCGCGCGTTCCGTCTGCAACTGCAACCCACGGGCCGCCGCAAATATGAGCAAGCCCGCTCCGTCGCCTTGGCGCTCCAGACGGAAGTGCTCGAGGTGTTGCCGACCGGGGGACGCGAGGAATTTCTGGCACACCTCGCACTGGTGGCGGACTCCTGTCGCCAAGCCGCGGATGATTCGCCCAAAAGCGGGAAGTGAGTGGTAAACGGGAAGTTTACGGCCAGGAGCAGCGTCGGCTTCAAAATTACTACCAAGTTTTACACCGCCTGGCCAACCCGCTGGTTGCGTCCCCGCATCCTTGCACTCCGCGTTTTTATTAAACCCGAACTTGCTCCGAAGCTGGCGAAACGCCGACCGTGGCGCGCGGCCTTCAGGCCGCTTCAACGGACGCAAGTCTGCGGGTGAGCGCTGGCACTTTTTCTGTCGCACGCCGAGGCGGCCTCAAGGCCGCGCGCCTTGCGCCTCGGATCAGGCCCGCTCGCGGGCTACTTCGGAATTCGGGTTGAACACAGGTTCAACGCCCAGGAGCGGTGCGTGGCTACCGCCGCCAACGTTGTGGCGCGCCGGAACGCGGCTGCCCCGGACGCCCGGCATGGTGGGCCGGGCCGGATGAGCCGCGCGATTGTGGCCGGCCTTGATTCTGTCCACGGGGATGCCGGTGCGCGCTCTCCGCCGCCTCGCCCACGGGAGACGCCGCATGATAGTCGAATCCTTCCGCGCGCTTGCGCACGATGCCCCGGCCGATGAAGCGCTCCAGCGCGCGCAACTCACCCTGATCGTCGGGCGTGACAAAGCTGATGGCATCGCCCACCGCGTGCGCGCGCCCCGTCCGGCCGATGCGATGGACGTAATCCTCCGAGTGCATCGGGAAGTCGTAGTTCACCACATGCGAAATGCCGTCCACGTCAATGCCGCGCGCGGCGATGTCGGTCGCCACCAGCACCCGTACCGCGCCCGACTTGAAATCCTTCAACGCCTTCAGCCGCTGGTTCTGCGAGCGGTTGGAATGCAACGTCGCCGTTTTGATCCCTTTGCTCTCGAGGTGGCGCGCAATCCGGTCGGCGCCGTGTTTCATGCGCGAAAAAACGAGCACCATGTCCATCTGCGGATCGCGCAGCAGGTGCAGCAACAGCGATGACTTGAGGTGCTTGGGCACTTCATAGACGAGCTGGGTCACCGTCTCCGCAGGATTCGCGCGGCGGCCAATCTGAACCGTTTTGGGACTGCGTTGGAACTCGTGCGTCAGCGTTTCGATCTCGCGCGACAGCGTCGCGGAAAAGAGCAGCGTCTGGCGGTTCTTGGGCAGGGCGCGGACGATCTGCCGGATGGAGGGAAGAAAGCCCATGTCCAACATGCGGTCGGCTTCATCCAGCACGAGATGCTGCAACCCGGAAAAGTCGGCGCAACGCTGCCCCATCAGATCCAGCAAGCGCCCGGGACACGCGATGATGATGTCGGTCCCGGCACGGAGCGCGCGGATTTGTGGCTGCTCGCCGACACCGCCGAAGACGGTGGCCACGCTCAACCGGAGATGCTTGCCGTACGCGCGCACGTTCTCATCGATCTGCAAAACCAGTTCGCGCGTGGGCGCGAGCACCAGCACGCGAGTTCCGCGACGCGGTCCGGCGCCGGCGGTGGCGGCCAGCCGGGTCAGGATGGGCAGCGTGAACGCCGCCGTCTTCCCGGTGCCCGTCTGGGCGATGCCGATGAGATCGTGCCCGGCGAGAATTTGCGGGATGGCCGCGGCTTGAATGGGGGTGGGTTCCGTGTAACCAGCTTCCTGGACGGCTTTCAAAATGTTGGCTTCGAGGCCAAGGACGCGAAATGACATAGCAAAGGGACTATGAACTCCCGGGTCGCAATAGCACGCACTAAAAGCGCCAGGGCAGACGCATCTAAATTTCGGCGGAGCCACCGGGTAAAAGTTGCCTGGTACTTTTGGAATAGATGTCTAAATGAGTGCGGATGCCAACGCATCCAAAACTCAGTCTGATCCAGCACTTCCAACACCTCCCCGATCCGCGCGTCGCGCGCACCCCGGAGCACAAGCTGATCGACATTTTGGTCATCGCCATCTGCACCCTGCTCTGTGGCGGCGAAGGGTTCAACGACATGGAAGATTTTGGCGAGGCCAAGCACGACTGGTTCAAAACCTTTCTCGCACTGCCCCGCGGCATCCCCAGCCACGACACCTTCAACCGCGTCTTCCAGGCGCTGGACCCCGCGTCCTTTCTGGAGTGTTTCGTGCGCTGGACGCAAAGCCTGCGCGCCGCCGTGAGCGAGGAGATCGTGGCCCTGGACGGCAAGGCGCTGCGCCGCGCCCTGACCGCCGGAGCGGGCGCGCCGGTGCGGGTCAGC
>JANNEF010000245.1:0-9558 GCA_031378375.1 Verrucomicrobiota bacterium
ATCTAAGCTCCTTCCGCCATCCCGACCTCTACAAAACCCACGGCCGCTTCTGGCGCGTCACGGCGAAGGACCGTCCTCTCTCGCCGCGCCCGCAACTCACCGCGCTGCCCCTCCCTGCCCTGCTCGATCAACTCAAGTCACCGGAACGGTGGAATCGCTATCACGCCAAGCGACTCCTCGGCGACCGGGCGGCGAAACCCGTCACCGCCGCGCTGGCAAAATGGGTGGCGAAGCTCGATGCCCGCGACCCAAGACTGGACCATCATCTCTTCGAAGCCCTTGGCGTCTGTGAATCGCACAACTTCGTCGAGCCAACGCTGCTCAAACGTCTCCTCGCCGCGCAGGATTATCGCGCCCGCGCCTACGCCACGCGCGTGCTCGGCCAGTGGCACGATCGGTTGCCCGACGCTCTCGCGCTGCTGGCACTCTCGGCAGCGGACCCGCATCCGCGGGTGCGGCTCGAAGCGATCGTGGCGTGCGGCTACGTGCCTTCCCCGCGCGCGGTCGAGATCGCGCTCAGCGCGGTGGATCAGCCGCTGGACAAATTCCTCGACTACGCGCTGACCCAAACCATCCACGCGCTCAAGCCGCACTGGAAGCCCGCGTTTCTTGCCGGTCAACTCGCGTGTGACAGCCGCGCGCCGCGCATCGAATACCTGTTGAAGACCGACGCCTCATCCGATTCGCTCCGAGCCGTGGCATCGCGGCTGGAATCGGCGTGGCTCTCCGATGATTCGCGGGAAACGTTTCTGCGCATCCTTGCCCATGTTGGCGGACCGGCTGAACTGGCGACCGTGCTCGACCCGCAAAGCTACGAAGGGTTGGCCGGCTACAATGCGCCACTCCACGCCCGGCTCCTGCCATCGCTCGGCGATGCGTATCGCAATCGCAAGACGCTCCCGTCCGGCGACCTCGCCGCCAGGCTGACCAAGCTGCTCAAGGAACCGGAGCAAGCGTTGCGCGCGGAAGTCATCCGTCTCGCCGGTGTCTGGAAGCTCGCGGCCTTGCAGCCCCAGATGGCGAACTACGCAACTTCGCAAACCGCGCCAGACTCACTGCGCCGCGCCGGTATTGAAGCGCTCGGCTCGCTGGGCGGAGTGGAGAGCCGCCAGTTGCTGTCGCTGTTGAGTGTCGCCTCGCCGCCCGAACGAGTGCGGGTTCCGGCGATCGCCAGTCTGACGCTGATCCATTTGCAACTCGCCGCCCTGCGCGCCGCGCAATGGCTCGCCACCAACGCCGTCGAGGCGGACACGAAGGAGTTGCTTGGTGCCTTTCTCCAACGGCAGGGCGGCGCGGAGGCGCTGGCCGTTGCGCTCAAGACCAACCCGCCTTGCGCCGATGCCGCGAAGCTGGGTTTGCGCATGATGAGTTCCATTGGGCGGCAGGAGGAGAAGCTCGTCGCCGTGTTGGGCAGCGCGGCGGGTTTGAGCGCCGACTTGAAGCCGCTCACCGCACCTGAACTCGCCGCGCTCGCCGCCGAGGTGCGCACGCACGGCGACGCGGCACGCGGGGCGGAGATTTACCGGCGCCCGGAACAGAACTGCGCGGCCTGCCACGCTCTCGACGGCGTCGGTGGCGTCATCGGGCCGGATCTGGGCGCGCTGGGCACGGCGCAACCGGCAGACTTCATCATCGGCGCGGTGCTCTTTCCGAACAAAGAGGTGAAGGAGGATTATCTCGCGCTGGAAGTCACGACGAAGGACGGCGAGATTTATCAAGGCTACAAGGTGCGCGAGGATAAACAGGAACTGGTGCTGCGCGACGTGGCACAGAACCGGGAAATCCACCTGGGCACCGACCGTATCAAGGAGAAAATCCAGCGCGGCTCGCTGATGCCGTCGGGACTGGTGAACAACCTGACGCGCGCCGAACTGCGCGATCTCATCCGTTACCTGTCCGAGTTGAGGAAGCGCCCGTAGCGTCCGGCACCGCCCCCACTCCACTCCGACTCCAGCGCGCCTATTTGAGCGCGGTGTGGATGCGATGCACGTCGTCGTGATCGTCGAGGGCGTTCAGGAAATCAGCCACTTCCTTGCGCTGCGCTGCGGGCAGTTCCAAATAGTTCTTCGCCACATAGCGCATCTCGGACGCGCTGACGGTCCACTTGGCGGCACCGAGCGCCTTGGATACGGCGTCGAGATCGCGCAGTTCGGTGAAGAACCGCGCTCCAATCCGCCCTTCGGGGAATTCGCTCGCCTCGAGCGGTTCGACATTCTGCGCGCCGGCCTCGATGGCGGCACCCTCAATGTCCTGCGCGGCGTCGGCATGGTGCGCCTCGACCACGCCAACGTGATCGAAGAAGAAGGCCACGCTGCCCGGACTGCCCAACTGACCGGTCTTGAAAAGATGCCGGACTTCGGGCGCGGTGCGATTGCGGTTGTCGGTCAGGCATTCGACGATGACGGGAACTTTGTGCGGCGCGAACCCCTCGAACGTGACGAGTTCGAAGGTCACCTTTTCGTCGAGCAGGCCGGCCCCCTTCTTGATGGCGCGCTCAATCGTGTCGCGCGGAACAGAATGTTTCTTGGCGGCCTCGACGGCGGCAAACAGGCGCGCGTTGTTTTCGGGATGCGGGTCGCCGAGTTTGGCAGCGACGAGGATTTCTTTGACGAGTTTGCCGATCAACGCGCCGCGTTTGGTGGCATTTTCCACCCGCCCCGCCTGTTTCCATTGTGCGCCCATGCGTCAGGTTCTAACGACCGTTCACGCGGACGACAAGCTTTAACCAGCTTCGGCAATCCGCGAACCGGGTCGCGGAACCCTGGCGAGAGAAGAGTGCCATTCAGCGGATGGTCTTGGTCTGCCCATCATCCCCGAGGACGACCTCGCGCGCGTTCGCGGGCAGTGCGTTGGTGGTCACGCGCCCGCCGGGCCAGCGAATCCAAACGTGCGTCGGCGGTTGCGGCGCGGCCAGCACCTGCACCACGCCGTCCTGCGACCAGTAACCGGAGCCGCCGTGGATTTCCCGCGCCGGGCCAGGAGTCTGACCGGAAACCAACCGCACCACCGCGCCGATGCCGAGCGGATTCCCCGGCGGGCCACCCAAGCGGACGCGCAAGCCGGGCTTCGCGCCCGCATTGCGGTAAAGTTTGGTCTCGCCGCCATTTTGCGTGACGACGAGGTCCACGCGCCCGTCCTCGTCGAAGTCACCCGCCGCCGAACCGCGCTGCTCGCCGTAAACTTTCACGCCGGATTCCTGACCGGGCATCGGAACGAGTTTCCCGGCACCGGCACTGCGGAGCAACAGTCCGCGGCCGGCATCCAGGCGCGGCTCTTCCGGCCGCATCGCAAAAAAATTCTGGCTCAGGAAAACGTCCTCACGACCGTCGCCGTCGAAGTCCGCCACGTTCACCCCGAACACGGGAGCAAACTGCGCTTCACCGGGCAGCGGCGCGGCGTCGAACCGGTTGCCACGGTTGAAAAAGACCATCGAGGCCAGCGTGTTGGCCTGCACCTGCCGTGCCTGGGAAAATTGTTTGTCGAGGATGACGCTCACATCGGCCATCGCGTACGCGACGTGAGTGGGAAAGCGCGCGCGCAACAACGGCATGGCGGCGCTGGTGATCACCAGATTGCGGCGCGGCCCCATGCGAGCACTGCCAGCGTCGGCGTCCGTCTCGAACAGATCCATCGTGCCGTTGCCATCGAAGTCGCCGAAGTAGAGTTGCAACGGTTGCTTGCCAGGTTCGTAGTAGGAATTGTTTAGCCCCCAGTTGCCGGCGATGATGTCCATCTGACCATCGCCGTCCAGATCGCCGGTGGTCACACTGTTCCACCAACCCGTGGCCTGGTTGAGGCCGAGTTCCGCGGTAGCTTCCCGAAACTGGCCAGCCGCATTCTTGAACACGCGCACCGGCCCCCATTCGCAAGCGAGGATCAACTCGCCGAACCCGTCGCCATCCAAGTCGCTGAACACCGCGCCACTTACCAGGCCGGCGTTCTTTAGCACCGCGCTGTTCGCCTCATCCAACTGCAACGTGCCGCCGTGGTTCTTGTAAATCTGTGACGCGGCCGGTTCGGGGTAACGGCCCGGCAACACACGCCCGCCGACGAACAAATCGAGATCACCGTCGCCATCCATGTCGGCCACAGCCAATGGGCCAAGGCTATGCGGATGGCGGATGCCAGTCTGCGGATTGGCGGCGATCACGCCGCCATTCACATCGAAGCGCAGCACGGCGGACGGCGCGGAATTGGCGCTCTCGTAATTGGCCTGCCCCACGAGCAGCGAGCGCTGGCCGGCAGCCGGCGTCCATCCAACCACACCAGTCATATCATCCGGGGCCTGAGTCTTGAGCGGTTCGGCGGGCCATCTCTGGAAACCGCCTTTCCCGTCACTTCGAAAGACGGCCACGTATCCGCCCTTGCCGGCACCAACGATCAACTCGTCATGACCGTCGCCATCGAGATCAAACCACGCCACGCCCGGACCAAGCCGGGCGAGAGATTTGTGCAACAACGGCTGGCGCTCGAGATCATTGAACGGCGCGTCGTCGTGCTGATGCGCGAGCAGGCTGCTCACGTCTTTGAAGAGCGGCGAGGGGGTGATGGCGTTTACAATTGAAGATTGAGCGCCCGAGGGGGTCGCACCAGCTTCGTCCACTTCGTAGATGTAATTGGGCCTGGCACCGGTGATGACGCTGCGTCTACCGCTGCGCCAGGTGACCTCAATGGTCAATTGATTCGTGAGCGTGCCGGTGGCGAAAACGCGCATCGGGTCGCCGCCGGAGAGATAGCGGCCACCGCAAATGACTTCCTGGCTTTGCATCGGCACCGCGCCGCCGAGCACTTTGATCTTTGCGCCGATCCCCTGGGCATTGTGAGGCAGGCCGCGCAGACGCACGGCGACGCGCGGGGCAGCGGAGTCATTGCGGTAAATCAGCGGTGGCTGCCAAAGGCAACTCACTGCGACGTCGAGGTCACCGTCATTGTCGAGGTCCGCCGTTACAATACCATGCGAAACCTGGGAGGAATTGAATCCCCAAGCGGCGCCAGACTCGTCGAAGGTGCGGTTGCCGCGGTTGCGGAAAACCACGTTGGGCGTGAGCAGCGGCGGGTAATCCTTGAGTTTCTTGCTCGCCTGCATCCGGTCCACGTTGCCAATGGCATGAGACGATTTCTCGAAGGCATCCAGATCCTGAGTGTCGTAGGCGTGGCCGTTGGCGATCAGCAAATCCTCGAAGCCGTCCAGATCCACATCGAGAAAAATCACTGTCCAGCTCCAGTCGGAAGCAGCCACACCGGCGTAGTTCGCGATCTCCGCGAATGTTCCATCGCCACGATTCAAATTGAGCGTGTTGCGCCGGGCCTGGTAGCGGTCCCAGGTCTCGCCAACACGCTCGGGCGGCGGGTTCGTGGCGGTGATCTGGGTCATGCGCAGCCGGTGCTGGCGGCTCACCATGTCGCTCAGGAAAAAATCGTCGTGACCGTCGCGATCGATGTCCGCGAAATCCACTCCCATCGAAAAGTGACACGTGGTGCGCACCGCCAGATCCGGCAGCGCGCGGAAACGGCCGCGACCGTCGTTGATCCAGATGCGGTCGGGAGTCTGAAAATCGTTGCACACATAAATGTCGGGATGACCATCGCCATTGATGTCGCGAAACATGACCGAGAGTCCCATGTCCCACGGAGCGGACTTCAACGGCGTGCCGTCTTCGTTCAGAAAAGTGCCGTCCGTCCACGAGACCGGCGTGAACACGCCCTTGCCATCGTTCAGGTAAAGCACGTCCGGTTCGCCCAGTTCGATCATCTGGCCGTTGACGATTTTGAGACGATTGCGATAGCGGCCGGTCACTTCTGGTTTGCCGCCCGGCCCGGTGCGCACCGAAATCGCGCCGCCGCTGCGCAGGATGGAGGTCTCGCCGTAATTGGCGACATAGAGGTCGAGATCGCCGTCGCCATCAATATCCGCCAAGGCCAGCGAGTGAGAGCCGGCCTTCTGCGTCAGGCCGGCGGCAGCGGTTACATCGGTGAAACGGCCCTGGCCATCGTTGAACAGGCAGGTGTTGGGGCCGGCCAGCGAGGTGGTGAGCAGGTCCAACCGTCCGTCTCCGTTCACGTCGGCAAACGTGGCGCCGCGCGTGGCTTGATTGGTGCAACGGGTTCCCGTGGTGGCGGTGACGTCGGCGAACTTCCAGTCCCCCTCGTTGCGATACAGCGCGCTCGCTCCCTCAAGGTTGCCAAAAAACAAATCGCACAACCCGTCGCCGTCGTAGTCGCCCGCCGCGAGTCCCGCGCCGTTGAGCAGATTCTGGTTCGCCACTGAACTGGCGTAGGAAAGTTGGTTCGTAAAGTGAATACCTGTTTGGGCGGAAGTCAGGAGCGTGAACCCCGCGCGGCCCGACGCCGGCACGGAGAGGGCGGCGGCGCGATAGCCCGCGTGCGTCTCCCACTTGAGAGACTGCGCCGCCACCGGTTCACTGCCGAGCCAGAGCGCTGCCAACCAAACCAATGGCGACTCGATAAAAACCTGACTGAATCTGGTCATAACTGTTACGGACAGCCGACGAACTTGTCACATTTCCGGGATGGGCCAAGCAAACAAAAACTCGACGTGAAAGGGAAGCACGAATAGTCGGAACGAAGATGCCACCAGACGGGGTGGTGACGTGTCGGTGCTGAAAATGGGCCGTTGCTCGCAGGAATTACCCGTATGTGACGCGCGGTCGTAAGAACGGGCTGCTGTCACTTGTCCGTTTCTAATCCCACGACGGCACGGACGGCTGAATGGGTTCCTGAAACTTTTCCACCGCTCGTAATTCTCCCGGCGGCGTCAACCGGAGCGCCGCCAGAAATCCACCGGCCTTGGCCAGCGTCTCCGCGTATTCCGCCGCCGGCTGAGAATCGTCCACAATGCCGGCTCCGACGTGGAAATAGCCCATCCCTTCCTTGCACACTGCCGTGCGGATGAGGATGCTCAACTGACTTTCCCGATTGAAACCGAGATAGCCGATGCATCCGGTATAAGGTCCGCGCGTCACCGGCTCCAGTTCGTCAATGATCTCCATGGCACGAATCTTCGGCGCCCCAGTCACACTTCCGCCGGGAAAACATCCGGCCAGCGCCGCGAAATGTGTCACCCCGCAACGCAACCGCCCTTCCACCGTGGAAACCAGGTGTTGCACCTGCGGGTAACGCTCCAACCGCACCAGTTCGGGCACCTGCACCGAACCGAACTCGCACACCCGCCCCAGATCGTTCCGGAGCAAGTCGGTGATCATCACCAGTTCAGCCATCTCCTTGGCGCTGGTTTGCAGTTCGTAGGTCAATTGCGCGTCCCGCGTCGGGTCGGCGGAACGCGGCCGGGTGCCTTTGATGGGCCGGGTGATGATGTGCGACCCGCTCAGGCGGAGAAACAATTCCGGCGACGACGAGGCCAATTGCAGGTCGCCGCAATCCAGGAAGGCCGCAAATGGCGCCGGCGAAACCGCCGCCAGCCGTTGGTAAAACTCCCAACTTCCCACCCCGCACGGCGCGGCCAGTCGGTGCGCGAGATTCACCTGATAAATGTCCCCTGCCCTGATGTAACGCTGGGCGCGCTCCACGCGGGCGATGAAGTCGGCGCGGGAGAGCGTGGACGTGATCCCTGCCGGGCGAAGGGTGGGAGGTGGAGCTGGCGTGGGTGGCAATTCAGCCTTGCCGGTGAGCCGGCTTTGCCACCATGCGAGCTGACTCTGGGCGAGCACCGCGTCGCGCGACCCGTCCACGCTGAGTCCGGTGGAAACCACCCAAGTCTTCTCCAGCCGATGGTCGAAGACCACCAGACTGTCGTGGAAGCCGACGTGACAATCTGGCAGTTCCAGGTCGTTCAACGCCCGGCGCGACAGCCGCGGCTCCACGAAGTTCTTCAAGTCGTACCCCCAGTAGCCAAAACAGCCGCCCAACGGAAACGGCAAATCCACCTCATCCAGCAACTCGTAGCGCGCCATCAGCCCGTCCAGAACATGCCAAGGGTTGCCGAACTGCTCCCGCACTTCACCGTCCGCCCGCAACTCACACCGCGACCCGTGCGCCCGCAAAGTCAGGAACGGCCGCGCCGTCACGAACGAATAACGCGCCTGCGCCGAGTCAAACATCCCGCTGCGCAACAGCACCACGCCCGCCACACCGACCAGTTGCTCGACGAGCGATTCCGGCGAGTGTGACGTGGGAATTTCCTGGATGAGCGGACGCATGTTACCTGATGCCACGACGGCTAAACGAGCCAAGTTCAGCGAGCCGGCCCGCCACCGGGCATGGCCAGCGTTTCTGGATGTTGCAAATTCATAGAGTCCCCGCTTCGAGCTGTTCCAAGTAGGAAAAGCTGGGGGACTTGACACCCGCCTCGGCTCGGATTCGGACAAGTTCGGGCGACTCGAAGAAACGCCGGGCATCATCACTGCATGTCCAGACGGAGAAATGAACAACCCGGTTGGGGTCGTCCTGATACCTGAGAACCTGAAAAGACCGTTCCCCCGCCCTCCTCCGCAGGTCGGCCGCGCCGTCGAATACCTTCTTCCACGCGGGGTAGTCCGCAACCTCGTGGATAATGAGAACGTGATGCACGGATGATGGTGACGGCGTCGGAGTCATTCCTCGTTGGCGCAAGCATCGGCTTCACGGCCAATTGATTGAACTGGGTTCCGGGCGTAGGCGGCAAGTTCGGCGTTTATCAGGGTTCATGGCTGTCAGCTTGATCACGCTAGGTTCTCGTGTCAACCCGAACGCCGAAGTGAAGCATTCTGCTCGGCGTTCGCACTAAACAAAAACGGCTGGCCACTTTCATGGCCAGCCGTGATGAAACCTGCGCAAGGCGCTCAGCGCTTACGGAGGAAGCGGAACGCCTTCGCTGTAGATGGCCTGCACTTCGGACGCACTCAACGGGCTGCCGTAGAGCCGCGTGTCATCCATGCAGCCGGGGAACCAGAGGTTCAGCCGGCTGTCGCCGCCGATTTGCAGAGGCTGCGTGTTGACGAGCGGCAGCGCCGTGGCCGCCGTGGTGCCTTCGAGCACGCCATTGATGTAGAGCCTCATGTTCACGCCGTCATAGGTCGCCGCTGCGTGATACCACTGGCCCGCGTTCCAGGAACTGGTGGCGGACTTCACAATCGGCGCGCCAGTGTTCAACACGAACGCCAGTTTGCCGTCGCTGCTCGGGTAGCCCATGATGAGCCAGTAGGACGCGAACTTCTGGAACAGGTCCTTGCGGCCGCTGGCGGCGTTGAGCAACGCCGAGGGTTTGAACCAGAGGCTGATCGAGAACTTGTTGCTCACGTCCAGCGAGTTGCTGTCGGGCACGTTCACGTAGTTGTTCGCGCCGTTGAACTGGAGCGCCCCGCTGAGGATGCCGTTCGTGCGGATCGGGTTGTTGATCAGCGTGCCGGGGTTCGTGCCCGCAGTATCAAGCGCGGTGGCACCCGACGCCTCGTCGAAGCGCCAGCGGCTGATCAAAGCGCCGACGGGTGCCGGCGGCGTCACTTGCACAGTCAGGTTGAAGGTGTCGCTCGCGCTGCTGGTGCCGTCGCTGACGGTGATGGTGACGGGCGTCGTGCCGACCTGGTCCAAGCCCGGCGTGAT
>JANNEF010000270.1:0-8217 GCA_031378375.1 Verrucomicrobiota bacterium
TGCTCCAGGCCCGGCTCAAGAAGGCCGGCACCGCCTGGCTGCCCGAGCACGCCGACCAGCTCGCCCACCTGCGCGTTCTGCGTGCGAACAAGCAATGGCTCTCAATCTGGAATTAGCCTCACCCACTTTTAATCGCACCCCGGATTCGTTGCGATCCAAATAATCGTTTGGCAAGCCCCTGCGGCGCGGGTATGCTGGCCCGCACATGAGCGGCGCCCGGAAAGCCAGTGAAGACGAGATGAAAATTGCCAAAGAGTTGATCGTGATCAACAAATTGGGAATTCACGCGCGCCCCGCCGCCATGTTCGTCAAGCTGGCCACGCGTTTCGACTGCCAGATCTTCGTTGAGAAGGATGGCGAGCGCGTCAACGGCAAGAGCATCATGGGCCTGATGATGCTCGCCGCCGGCCCCGGCAGCAAACTGACCCTGTTCGCCGAAGGTGGTGATGCGGCTCGAGCGGTGGTGGAGTTGGAATCGCTCGTGAACCGCAAGTTCGACGAGGAATGAGGCCGGGGAGGCGCAGGCTCCAGCGGGAAGCCGGCTGAACGAGACGCACGCGGAGCTTTTCGATGAACGCAATGGTGGGCGGCGGCAGCAACACGAACAATCCCTACCACCGGCAATTCTTCCGCGCGTCCCAGAGTCACTCGCCCTCGAGGATTTTCGTATTCATTGAAAAGCATCCCGACAGCATCGCCGACGCGTATTTTCTGAACAAACCCAACCGGCTGGAATGGCTGGATCTGCCGGCGTCGTATCAAACCGGCGGAGCCAACCTGTCTTTTTGCCGACGGCTACGTCGAGACGCGCCGCTGGTTCTTCTCCGGCACCAAGCCGCCGCCCCGATGCCCTTGACGATTCAGGAGGCCGAACGCGAAGACTTCGACTGGCTGATGGCTCGTACCAGTAACAAAAATTACCGGTGACGGGCACTTCGGGCCGTGTTTATCGCCCGTAAAATGCCACGCCGGACTGTCCAAACTTCTTCCACCGAGCACTGCCAATGTGCAGGCGGTAACTGCGGGCATCCAAGATTGTTGCCCCCCTGTGAGATCTTGTTACAATGGCGCGCGAGTAGCGTGGGCAACCATGTGCTCAACAAATGAAAGTCACCCTTAACTGGCTCAAGCAATACGTCGCGTTCAACTGGTCGCCCGAGGAACTCGCGGAGCGGCTCACCATGCTCGGCCTCGAAGTCGAGGGCGTGCAGAAGCTCGGCGGCGAATTCGCGGGCATCGTCGTCGCGCAGGTCATCGCGCGTGACAAACATCCGAACGCCGACAAGCTCTCGCTCTGCCGCGTCCACGACGGCACGGGCGAGCGCCAGATCGTCTGCGGCGCGGATAATTTCAAGGCGGGCGACAAGGTGCCGCTCATCCTCCCCGGCGCGTCGCTGCCGTTGAAGCCGGGCGAGACCGCGCCGTTCACCATCAAGGTCGGCAAGATTCGCGGCGTCGAATCGCATGGCATGATGTGCTCGCCGCAGGAGTTGGGGTTGCCCGACCAAGTGGACGGGCTGCTCCTCCTCCGCGCGGACGCGCCGGTCGGCCAGCCCTTCGCCGAATATCTCGGGCGCAGTGGCAGTGATGTGATTTACGATCTTGAAGTCACGCCGAACCGGCCCGACCTCAACAGCGTCATCGGCATCGCGCGCGAGATCGCGGCGGTGACAGGCAGCCCGCTCAAGTGGCCCGATGTCGCCATTGCCAGCGGGCCATTGTCCGTCGTGGGCGAGGAACCGGGCACAGGGATCGACAGCTTCGTGTCCGTGAACATTCTCGAACCGGAGCTTTGCCCGCGATACACGGCGCGCATTGTGCAGGGGGTGAAGGTCGGCCCCAGCCCGGACTGGTTGCGCGCCACGCTGGAGAAGGTCGGGATTCGTAGCATCAATAATGTGGTGGACGTGACCAATTTCGTGATGCTCGAGATCGGCCAACCCCTGCACGCGTTCGACTATCACCTGTTGAAGGGTGTCAACGGCGGCAAGCCTGCCATCGTCGTGCGCCGCGCGGCGGCGGGCGAAAAGTTCACCACCCTCGACGGTCAGGAGCGCACGCTCAACAACGAGACGCTTCTCATCGCCGATGAAACCAAGGGCATCGCGCTGGCCGGCGTGATGGGTGGCCTGAACACCGAGATCAACGACACCACCCGCGACGTGCTCATTGAGAGCGCCTGTTTCCAACCGCAAAACATCCGGCGCACCAGCAAGCAACTCGGCCTGCGCAGCGAGTCGAGCTACCGCTTCGAGCGCGGCGCGGATGTTGGCATTTGCGAGTGGGCCAGCGCGCGGTCGGCGCAACTCATCCTCCAGACCGCCGGCGGTCGGCTGGTTCCGGGCGTGATTGACGCGTGCGCCCGGCCCGTCGAGCGAAAACAAGTCACGCTGCGCCACGCCAAGGTCGGCCAGTTGCTCGGCGTTGAAATCTCGGCCGCGCAGAACGTGAAACATCTCGCGTCGCTCGGCCTTGAGGTTGCCGGCCAGGATGACGCCGCGTGTGCGTTCAAGATTCCAACCTTCCGCGTGGACTTGAAGCGCGAGGTGGATTTGATCGAGGAGATCGCCCGGCTGCACGGCGTGAACAACATTCCCGCCACCCCGCCGCGCGGCGCCATCGGCGCGAATGCCTTCGATGCCGTTTACGATCAACTGGCCGAAGCCCGGCGCATCCTCAGCGGCCTCGGCTTGAACGAAGCGCAGGGCCAGACACTCGTGGGGAACGACGAGTGTCGAATGACGAATGTCGAAATCGTGAAACTCGCCAATCCGCTCAGTTCGGATATGGACGTGTTGCGGCCGAGCCTGCTGCCGGGATTGCTCGCCACCCTGCGGCACAACCTCAATCGCCAGACCGGCGACGTCGCGCTGTTCGAGACGGGCCGCGTCTTCACCCCCGCCGGCGGCCAGCCGCGCGAGGAACGGCGCGTGGCCATCGCGCTCACCGGCCGGCGTCAGCCGGCGTTCTGGAGCGGCGCGGATCGCGAGGCAAAGTTCGACCTCTCCGATCTGAAGGGTTTGCTCGAAGAGTTTCTCGAACAGTTCAACCTGCGCGGGGTCACCTGTTCACGCCGCCCCGAAAGCACCGAGTTGTTTCTTGAATCCGCCGTGGTGCAGTTGGGCGGCAAGCTGGCGCTCGGCGAGTGCGGGCAACTGCTCCCGGCGCTGGCGAAGCGATACGACTTGCGCGACGCGGTGCTGCTGGCGGAGTTGAACCTCGACACGTTGCTGGCGCGGCGCAATCCGGCCAAGTCCTTCAAGCCCCTGCCCGCCTTCCCCGCCATCCGCCGTGACGTGGCGATGATCGTGCCGGAGGCGACGACGCACGACGCGGTGTTGGACATCGTCCGGCAGGCGAAGCCGGCGAACCTGGAGAGCGTGGAACTGTTCGACGTGTTTCGCGGCCAGCACATTCCCGCCGGGCAAAAAAGCGTCGCCTACGCCTTTACCTACCGTCACGCGGAACGGACCTTGACCGACGCGGAAGTCAACGCGGCGCACGACAAACTGGTGGAGCGGTTCAAGCAGACGCTGCCAGCCGTGGTCCGGGATGCGGGCGCGTAACGCGCGGGTAACGGGGCTTGTTGTCGAACCGGGCCGGGTATAAAGTTTGTGCGCCGCGCCTGTGGTGGCGCGTTGGTCCCCATGAGCATCACACAAATTTTGTTGGAGAAAGGTCTGCTGACGGCCGCGCAACTCGACGAGGCGGTGGCGTTGCAGAATTCGGGAGGGTTGCGCGTGGACCGCGCCATCATCCAGCTCGGCCACCTCACGGAGCGGCAACTTCTCGAAGTGATGGCCGAGCAACTGCATCTGCCGCTGCTCAACCTCGCCGAGATTTCCATTGATCCGGAGACACTCCGCGCGCTGCCGTCCAAGATCGTTTACCGCAAGCGGCTCGTGCCCATCTCCCGCGTCAACGGCACGCTCAACGTCGCCACGAGCGACGCGTTCGATCTCTATGCCTTCGACGACATCCGGCTGATGACCGGGTTGAACATCCAGCCGGTGCTCGCACCACAGGATGACATTGATAAGCTCATCAAGGCCCACTACGGACTCGGCGGCGACACGCTCGACGAAATGGTGGGCGCGGACGGCGCCATCGGCGGCGGTTCCGCGGAGGCGAGCGAAGACCTGCTGGAGATGGCGCAGGAGGCGAGCGTCATCAAACTGGTAAACGAAATCATTCTTGAAGCGGTCAACGAGCGCGCGTCGGATATTCACATCGAGCCGTATGAGCATCAGCTCTCGATTCGCTACCGCATTGACGGCGTGCTCCAGGAGGCGGGCGTGCCCGCGCAGATGCACCGTTTCCAGGCGGCGATCATCAGCCGCCTCAAGATTCTCGCCAGCCTGAACATCGCGGAGCGGCGCGTGCCGCAGGACGGGCGCATCAAGTTCCAGGTGGGCGGCCGGCATATTGATGTGCGCGTGAGCGTCATCCCGATGCTCTTTGGCGAAGGCGTCGTCATGCGTTTGCTCGACCGGTCCAACGTGCTCTTCACGCTGCCGGACCTGGGGATGGATGAATACACGTTCGGCTTGTTCCGGGGGTTGATTGATCGTCCGCACGGGATCATTCTCGTCACCGGCCCCACCGGCGCTGGCAAGACGACCACGTTGTATGCGGCGCTCAACGCCATCGTCGGACCGGGCATCAAGGTGCTCACCGTCGAAGACCCGGTCGAATATCACCTTCAGGGCGTGAACCAGATTCCCGTGAACGCCCAGGTCGGAATGACCTTCGAGCGCGGGCTGCGGGCGATCCTGCGCCATGATCCGGACGTGGTGATGATTGGGGAAATCCGCGATCTGGAGACGGCCCGCGCCGCGACCCAGGCCGCGCTGACGGGGCACCTCGTGCTCTCCACGCTACACACCAACGATGCCGCCAGCGCGCCAATGCGGCTCATTGAGATGGGTGTCGAGCCGTTTCTGATCAGCAGCACGCTCATTGGTTCGATGGCGCAACGACTGGTCCGCCGGATCTGCCCGAAGTGCAAAACGGAATCCGAGCCGGATCGCGCGGGCCTGCCACGCGACTTCCAGCTCGGCCCGGGGGAAAAGCTGTTTCGCGGCGCGGGCTGCCCCTACTGCCGCAACACCGGTTTTCGGGGGCGCAACGGCCTTTACGAGTTGATGGTCCTCAACGACGAAATCGCGCACAAGATCATGGAGCGCGCCTCCTCACCGGAGATCGTGGCCGTCGCTCGCCGGCACGGGTTGCGTCTCCTGCGCGAGGACGGCTGGATCAAAGTCCGCCAGGGTCTCACCACGCCCGATGAGGTGGTGATGTGTACGGCGATTTAGACGAAGTTCAAAATCCGAAGCTCAAAGCTCAAGAGAAACTCCAATGACCAAACACCACAAGCTGCGTGCGGGGAGTTGGAGTGAGCTGATGTTTGGGACTTTGAGCTTGGGGTTTGCTTTGAGCCTTATATTTTGAAATTTGAGCTTTCGCGCGCGAGTTGGGCATGAACAAATTTCAATACACCGCCCTCACTGAAGCCGGCCAGAAAATCTCCGGCGCACTCGAAGCGGACAGCGAAGCCGCCGCGCTCCGACTGCTCGAGGAACGGAACCTTTTCCCCGTGGCTGTGCAAGGCCGCGACACCGGCACCGGCCAGGCCAGGCCCCGCCGCCGCGTCCGCTCCAGTGACATCGGCATCATGTATGGCCAGATGGCCGACCTGATCGGTTCGGGCGTGCCGCTGCTGCGCGCCTTCGATTCGCTGATCAAATCCGCCGCCAGCCCCGCGCTGCGCGACCTGCTCAAGGACATCCGCGCGGCCATTGCTGACGGCAAATCGCTCACCGAGGCGCTGCGCCAGTATCCTGAAATTTTTCCCACGCTGCACACGGCCATGATCCAGGCCGGGGAACGCGCCGCCTTCCTCGAGGAAGTCTTGCGCAGCCTCGCCGGCTTCCTCGAACGGTTGGATGAACTGCGCAGCAAGGTGCTCGGCGCGATGATTTACCCGGCGTTGCTCACCGCGCTGGGAGTGGCGGTGATGATCGGCGCGCTGATTTTTTTCGTGCCGAAGTTTGAGCCGCTCCTGGCCGGCGCGAACAAGCCCCTGCCCACCGAGATTCTGTTTGGGGCCAGCAAAGCCGTGCGCAGCTATTGGTATCTCCTCGTGCTCGGCACCGCCGGCCTCGTCGCGGCGGGCTGGGCGAATCTCAAAAGCCCCGCCGCCCGCCGCTGGATCGAAAAATGGCGGCTCAAGATTCCGGTCGTGGGCGACGCCTTTCGACTACTCGCCATCACGCGCTTTTGCCGCATCCTCGGCACCATGCTGGCCAACGGCGTGCCCTTGCTCCAGGCGCTCAAGATCAGCAAGGACGCCACCGGCTCGACCATTCTCGGCGAGCGCATCGCCGAGGCCACCGAAGCCGTCCGCGCCGGCAAACGACTTTCCGAGCCGCTCGGCGTGGGTGATTTTTTCCCGGAACAAATTCTCGCCATGATCACCGTCGCCGAGGAATCCAACAAACTCGACAAGGTGCTCGTGCAAATCGCGGACACCGTGGAGCGCCGGACCAATCGCTCGGTGGATCAGGCCGTGCGCCTCATCGAGCCGGCGATTCTCTGCCTCGTCGCCGCCGGCATCGGCTTCCTCGCGCTCGGCCTGCTGCTGCCGATCTTCACCATGGCCAGCGCGCTGGGGCAGCGTTGAGCAGGTTTTTTCCAATCGCACCCGGTGTGGACGAAATAAAAATTAACGTGAAGCCCTGATCGTTGCGACTCGTCGAAATTTTCGCGGCGCAATGCACTTGAACCTTGCCGCCGTCAGACGCCACCGGCTAGTTTGGCCTCTGGAACGAACCGAACTGAATATGACATTAAGAACCGTTGCCTCCTGGCGTGACCGGCGCGCGCGTGCGTCCGGCTTCACCCTCATTGAAATCCTGCTCGTCATCGTGATCATCCTGCTGCTCGCGGGCGCGCTCGTCGTGTTCGTGCTGCCGCAGCAAAAGGGCGCGGAGAAAAACACCACCAAGCTCATGCTCAGTCAGGTGGCCAGCGCGCTCGACACCTATCGCCTCAATCTCGGCCATTATCCGTCCGAGCAGGAGGGCGGTCTCGACGCGCTGCTGAAGAAGCCGACGTTCGAGAACGAGAAGCTCAACGAAAAATGGCAGGGACCGTATCTCAAGCCGGGCACCACGCTCGATGATCCATGGAGCCACAAGCTTCGCTACGAACTGGTGGACGCCGCCGTCGAGGGCGAGCAAAAGGGCGCGCTGCCCTACAAGCTCTACTCCGTCGGACCCGACGGCCAGCCCGACACCGACGACGACATCAAACACGCCACCGAGACCGAGTCCGGCTCCGCCGGCGACAAATAACCCGCTCGTCCAATGGAGGTCCGCACCGCCCCAAGACCACGCGACACGGGGGCGGGCTTTACCCTGGTGGAATTGCTGCTGGCGGTCGCGCTCGTCGTTCTGCTGGTCAGCGCGGTGGTTTTCAACTTTTCCGGCCTCCAGCGCGGCGCGTCACTCGATGAAGGCGTCAGCCAGATGGAGTCGTTGATCCGTTTCGCCCGCGCCCACGCCGCCAGCAGCGGACGGCAGGTGCAAATCACGTTTGAGGAGGACATCGGCGAAGGTCTCCTCGTTCCGCTCGGCAACCTGCGCGTGCTCTGGGAACCCGACCCCGTCGAGCGGCCCGGCATTTTCGAACCGCTCGCCGAGATGCGCGAATACGCCAGCCGCCTCACGGACCTCATCAGCATTGAGGACGTGCGATTGGTGGACGGCGACAGTTTTGAAGCGGCGGTGGCGAACACGGCGGGCACGCCGGACGAAAGCGCGGAAGGCGGTTCCCTGCTGGTGACTTTTCCGCCGGTTGGATTTTATCCGGACGGCTCCAGCGACTCGGCGGAAATCATCGTGGCCTCCCGTTCCGAGGAGGACACGCGGCGTTTCGCCGTGCGACTCCAGGGCATCACCGGTGCGATCCGCCGCCGGCTCATCACGGACGAGTTGAAGTCCGGCGATCCGGAATCTCCGCCCCCGCCCACCGCCGTGACCACGGCGAATGCGAACCCGATCCGCTGACCGGACGCCGCCATGCAACTCACGGCTACACAGCGCACCGGAGTCGCCGCCAAAAAGCGGCGCGCGGGGCCCCCGCCCCCGGTGGCCCTACAAACCAGGACGAATCGGGCTAAAACATTTGCAGAAGGCCAAAGAGGGCCCGGGGCCC
>JANNEF010000274.1:0-9682 GCA_031378375.1 Verrucomicrobiota bacterium
CGAAGCGGTGTTGCAGGCCGAACTGCAACGCTTCTGGCGAGACGCCCGCCGCGTGCACTCCCTCGTCTTCGATTGGCTGCTGCTTCAAGCAAACACTTCTTCCAGAGCCGTTATACTACTCTATTAACGTAGTTGGTATGACACTTCGGTGGCGCCTGGAGGGAGGGGGAGCGTCATCACTTTTCCGCCGGGCCAGCGGCACCAGAGCGCCGTCGCTTTTTCCGGAGTGGCCAGCACGGTCACAGTGCTGTCCTGCGACCAGTAACCCGCGCCCGCGTGCAACTCACGGGCCGGGCCCAAGCGCTCCCCGGACTTTAGCCGCAGCACCGCGCCGACGCCGTGTGGATTGCCGGTGGGGCCGCGCAGGCGCACGCGCACTCCGGGACGGGCCAACTCGTTGTGGAAAAGTCTGGTCTCGCCGCCGGCCTGGGTCACGGCCAGATCCACGCGCCCGTCTCCGTCGTAATCGGCCACGGCAGTACCGCGTTGTTCACCGTAGATGAGCAGGCCGCTCTCCTGCCCGGGCACGGACGCAAAACCGCCTTGTCCGTCGCCGCGCAGCAGCAAGCCGCGCCCCGCGTCGGCACGCGACGCTTCCGCGCGTGTGGCGAAAAAGTTCTGGCCGAGAAAAACGTCCTCGTGGCCATCCCCGTCGAAGTCGCCCACGCTCACGCCGAAGGCTGGTGCGAACTGCGCCTCGATGGGCAGGGGTCGCGCTTCGAAGCGCCCGCCACGATTGAGGAATACGGTGGATTCGAGCCAGTTCGCCGCAAGAGTTCGGGCCGATCGGAAGTGGTCGCCCAGCGCCTCACCGACACTCGCGCGGCTGAACGACTCGAAGGTGCTGAACTGGCCCGACAGCCAGGGCAATCCGCCCGCCATCGTGCCGAGGTGGAACAGCGGCACGTATTGCTGGAGCGTTTCGTCGAAAGCGGACTCGATGATCCCCACACTGCCGTCGCCATTGAAGTCGCCGTGGAACAGTTGCAGCGGCCGCGCGCGAAAGCTTTCGTACTTTGAATTGCTGCCCCAGTTTGCGGCCATCAGATCAATCCGTCCGTCGCCATCGAAGTCGCCAGCCGCAACGCCCGTCCACCAGCCCGTGAATTTATCGAAGCCGAAGTCGGCCGTGGCGTCGGTCAGTTTGCCACGCTGATTGCGGAATACGCGCAATGGCCCCCACTCGCAAGCCAGCACGAGGTCCGCGCTGCCGTCGCCATCCAAATCCGTGAAGACCGCGCCACGAACCAGTCCCACATTCATCAACCGCCGGCTGTTCTCCGCGTCCAGCACCCATCGGCCGCCGGATTGCCGGAACAACAGCGACGAGGCCGGTTCCGGCCAGCGGCCGGGCACGCAACGCCCGCCGACGAATAAGTCGAGTGCGCCGTCTCCATCCACATCCGCCATTGCCAGCGGGCCGGCGGTGGAAGCCATACCCGGCAGACTGTCATCAAGCGTTTTGCCCGCCACATCGTATTGGCGCACGACGCTGCCGTTGGTGAGGCCATCCTCGAAATTGCTCGAACCCGCCAGCAAGGCAACGTGTCCGTCCGGCTGGCGCCAGCCGAGCACAGCAGTTTGACTGCGCGTCACCGCGTCCTCGAATGGCCGGCCCGTCATCGGCGTGAAACCACCCCGGCGATCATTGCGAAATACCGACAGCTTCGCGCCCTTACCGGCGGGCAGTATCAAGTCGTCCCAACCATCGCCGTCCACGTCAAACCAGCTAACGCCCGGACCGGCCGTGCTCGACTTATGCGGCAGCAGCGGCTGGCGTTCGAAGTCGTCGAACAATTCGTGCGTGTTTGTGTGGGTGAGGAGCGAGGACACGTCTGTGAACTGCTGCGGGGCGCGGGACGCGGGATGCGGCGGTAAGGGAGCGGCGGTGGCTTCGTCCATTTCGTAGATGCGGTTGGCGGTGACGTTGGTGAGGGCGGAGCGCGTACCGTTGCGCCAGACCACCTCGAGCGTCATCCGGTTCGTCGGCGATCCGGTGGCGAAGACACGCATCGCCTCGTCGCCCGAAAGGTAACGTCCGCCGCAAATCATCTCCTGCGTTTGTGCGGACACCGCGCCGCCGAGCAGTTTGATCCTCGCGCCGATGCCGCGGGTGTTGGGCGCTTTGCCCCGGAGTCGCACGGCCACGCGGGGTGCGGGCGCGTCATTGCGCAGCAGTTCGGCGGCGCTGTTGAAGTTGTTGATGATGACGTCGAGGTCGCCGTCGCTGTCGAGATCCGCCAGGCACATGCCCTGGCCGATGCCGCGTGAGTGGAAGCCCCACGCGGCGGACACGTCGGCGAACTTCAGATTGCCGAGATTGCGGAAGGCGAGGTTCGCCGTGTCCAGCCGCGGGTAATGCCGACGCAAGCCCAGATGCTCGATGGCCGACGCCTGCGGGCCGGCCTGGCGCTGCAACTCGGCCAGCCGCAGATTCGCGTCCACGTTCATGAAGTCGCGCTCAAAGCCATTGGCGACGAGCAGGTCTTCGTAGCCATCCAGGTCCACGTCCAAAAAAATCGGCGTCCACGACCACTCGGACGCCTCCGCTCCGGCCAGTTGCGCGATCTCGGCGTAGGTGCCGTCGCCGCGCGCCAGTTGCAGTGTGTTGCGCGGTGACTGCGGCCGGCCCGCCACGTCCACGAACAGCGACATGTTCGGGTTCGGCTCGTTGCGTTGGACCAACCGGCGCCAATGTTCCCGGCTCAACATGTCCACCACGAAGAAGTCATCAAAGCCGTCACGGTTGATGTCCGCCACGTCCACGCCCATCGAGGAAAGACTGGTCTGCCGCAGCGCGAACGTGGGGGCCGCGCGGAAACGTCCCTTGCGGTCATTGAGCCAGAGGCGGTCGGGCGAAGCGAAGTCGTTGCACACGTAAATGTCCGGGGCACCGTCGCCGTTGAAATCGCGCAACATCACGCTCAAGCCCCAGTCCAGCGGCGGCTTCTTCAGCACCGCGCCAGCTTCGTTCAAAAACGTACCATTGGTGAAAGAGAGCGGGGCGAACCGTCCGCCGCCGAGGTTGCGAAAGACGGCGTCGGCTTCGCCCTGTTCATCGTGCAACACCGTAACGCCGCCACCGGGCGCAGGACGGTAACGGAACTCGAAGCGGTTGAGCATGTCCGGCTCGCTGATCGACCGTCCGCCAATCGCGGTCACCTCCGGCTGGCCGTTGACCGATCTGAACGAGAACTGCGCCCTGGGTTGGTCGCGGATGGTGTCACTGCGGTAGTTGGCAATGTATAGGTCGAGCGCGCCGTCGCCGTCGAGATCAGCCAGCGCGAGCGACGTGCCGCACCGGCGTCGGTTGAGCACCGGCGTCGAAGCCGAGAAACTAAAACGCCCCCGACCGTCGTTCAAAAAGACGAACGTGCCGGTGCCCACGGAATTGACGATCAAATCCAAATCGCCATCGCCGTCAAAATCCGCCAGCACCGCGCCGGTGGCGTCCAGGTGCGTGAGCGCCAGGCCCGACTGGGCGGTGATGTCGGCGAACTTCCAGCCGCCGAGATTCCGGTAGAGCGCGCTGCGCCCGCTCAGCCCGCAGATGAACAAATCGCACCAGCCATCCCCATCCACGTCCCCGGCCGTGACGCCGGAGCCATTGAGATAAATCTGATTGGTGTGATGGCGCGCCTCCGCGAGATAATTGGTAAACATCAAGCCGGTCGTTGGCGCCAGCATCGGCGTGAACCCCGTCCTGCCCGCGACATCCACGACCACGCCGGCGAAGCGGTGGCCCTCATGCGCCGTCCATTCCACCGCCGCAAGTGAGCCGCAACCCAAAGTAACCCACAGCAGCCACGCCTGGGCATGGCGAAGAATCGGTTGAGCGGAGGAACGAGGCATGGGGTAAAGCCGCCTCGGCAACACAAGCACGCTAGCTCGCGAAGATGCGATCCATGCGGTCAGACAGATCCTTCAATCCCTCCGGGCTGCCGCCGCCGCCCTGCTCGGCGATGCCCCAGCCGTCATAGCCCACTTCATCCAGCGCCTTCATGATGCCCGGCCAGTCATTGGCGCCTTCGAGGAACTTCGCGCCGAAGCCGGCGCCCCGGTTCTTCTTCATCGCCAGGTCGCGGCTGAATTCCTTGATGTGCAGCCGCGCGATGCGTTGGCCCAGCGCCTTGATCCACGCGATGGGGTCGCCGAAGTGGATGATGTTGCCAATGTCGAAATGCCAGGCGACGTGCGGGCTGTTGATCTCGTCGAGGTAACGAACCGCCTCGGTTTCCTTGGTGATGAAATCGTTCCACACGTTCTCGATGGCGATCTTCGCCCCGCATTCCTCGGCCAGCGGAATCGCCTTGCGAATCTGCGCGATGGACCGCTCCCAGCATTGCTCATACGTCACGCCATCACGCGCCACGCCGGGCACCAGCAGCACAGAGGTCGCGCCGTATGCCTTGGCGTCGCGCAGGGATTGCTTGAGGCCCTCCAGTCCTTTCTCGCGTGTCGTCTCGCTGGGATGGGAGAGCGTGAGGTTCCAATGCGTGCCGCAACAAACACTGGCGGCCTTGAGGCCCGTGGCTTCCAGCGCCGCGACGACTTCCTTCTGGTCCATGTGACTGTTCGGCTCGACGCCGGTGAAGCCGGCAGCCTGGACCATTTTCATCTTTTCCAGAACAGAACCTTTGACGCCCACGGTGCCCCACATGATGGCCTTCTTGATGGCGCGCTTCTTCGCGGGCGCGGCGGCTTCGGCGGCGCGCAAGGCGGATGGAACAACGGCGGCGAGAGTCGCGGCAGCGCCGGCGATCTGGAGGAATTCACGTCGGGTTTTCATAATGGGATTTGGTTCAAATAAATTTCGTGCGACCCGGCAACGCCATCGGCTCCGCTTCCACCTTGGAATTCCAATCGGCGATCTCCGGGACGAGCACTCGTTTGGATTCCTGGATCATTTCCCAGGTGACTTGCTGGCCGGTGTAACCGGCGTCGCGGCCCATGATTCCCATCAGCGTGCTCTTCGCCATGCGGTCGCCGTCGTTGATGGGCTTGCGGGCGCGGATGCTGGCGAAGAGTTCGTTGTGTTCCACCTGATACATGTCGGGCTTCTCGCCGGAGTAACGCCAGGCGTTCTCGCCCGTGATGGACACGCCGCGGGCGTTGATGTGCGCGACGCCTTTCGCGCCGAAGACGGTGAGGAAGTTTTCGTTGTGGCAGCCGGGGATTTGCCGCTGCGCCAGAAACCCGTGCGTGCCGTCCTCCCACACGTAATTGACTTCGATGTGGTCGTAGATGTTTCCGCCATGCGCTGGAATCTGGCGGCCACCCACTGCCGTGCAACTCACCGGCGGTGCGTCCTTCATCACCCACGCCAGCCAGTCCACCGTGTGAACGGCCTGCTCCAGAATTCCGTCGCCGCCCAGCCAGTTGAAATTATACCAGTTGCGCACCATCCATTCGAGGTCGGTGATGCCCGCAGGGCGCGTGTCGGCGGGCGGCATCGGCTTCACCGGGCCGGTGAGATACGTGCCGTAGATCGCCTGCACCTTGCCAATCTCCCCGTCGTGGATGCGCTGGAAAAGAGCGCGCTTTTGATAGTCGTAGCGCCAGCAGAAACCCGCCACGATGGCCAGCTTCTTCTCCTTCGCCAGGCGCACCGACTCCATGACGGAACGAGCGCCGGGCGCGTCCGTCGCCATCGGCTTTTCGCAGAAGACATGCTTGTTGGCCTCGACGGCGGCCCGCAGATGCACCGGGCGAAAACCCGGCGGGGTGGCGAGGATCACCAAGTCCACGCCCGAGTCTATAACCTTCCGGTAGGCGTCGAGACCGACGAAGGTGTTCTCCGCCTTCACCTTCACCTTGTCCTCGCCCGCTTCGCTGGCGATGGCTTTGAGCGCGCCCTTGATGGGCCGCTCGAAGGCGTCACCCATGGCGACAAGCTCGACATTTCCATCGGCTTTGAGTGCCTGCGCCGCCGCGCCGGAGCCGCGTCCACCGCACCCGACGAGACCGACCTTGAGCGTCTCGCCCGGCGAGGCAGCGCGGGAATTGGTGTCGAGGAAAAGCGATCCCGCCAAGGCTCCGCCGAGCGTCACGGCGGTGGAAGTTTTGATAAATTCCCGGCGGGAAGTCGGCGTGTCTTCAAATTGGTTCATAACATTGGGCTGTGATTTCGGCCCAGTGTGATCGCCTCGCCGAACCGCGTCAAGCTGCGCAATCGTCCGATTGGGGCCGCCGCTTACTTGGCGGACGAGGCCGCTTCGACCGCCTCGCGAATGGTTTGCTTGAACTGCTCCACGCCCTCGTCGAACGCGGCGGACATGGGCATCACGGGGGCCTTGCGAACCTTGCGTTTGAATTTCTTCAAGTTCTCCTCCGCCACCGGTTCGTCCATTTTGTTGGCGACGATCAAACGCGGCTTTTCCAGCAAGTCCGGCGCGTAGTGGCCGAGTTCGCTCAGGAGCTGCTGGTAATCATCCCACGGCGCGCGGCCATCGGTGCCGGCCATGTCGAGCAGCAGCACGAGCACCTTGCAACGCTGGATGTGGCGCAGGAAGGCGTGGCCCAGGCCCACGTTCAGGTGCGCGCCTTCGATGAGACCGGGAATGTCGCAAACCGTCAGCCGCGCGTAGTCGGCATATTCCACAATGCCGATCTGCGGATGCAGCGTGGTGAAGGGATACGGCGCAATCTTCGGCCGCGCCTTCGAGATGGCCGCCAGCAAAGTGGACTTCCCCGCATTCGGATACCCCACCAGGCCGACTTCGGCGAGCATCCGCAACTCCAGCAGGAAATCGCCTTCCGCGCCGGGTTCGCCCGGTTGCGCGAAGCGCGGCGTCTGGTTGCGCGCTGTGGCGAAGTTGCGGTTGCCCAGCCCGCCGCGACCGCCCTTGCACAGGACAAATTGCTGCCCGTGTTCGGTCAGGTCGGCGATCAATTCGCCCTTGCCCGATGGCGCTGAGGGCGGCGGTTCGTCGGGCGCTTCCTCCGCAAGGTTCACTTCCATCGCGCGCTCGTTGCCGGCGAAACGAATCAGCCCGCGGCCACCGGTACTGCTGAACAAAACGGGCGGCGTCTCGGCGGCGGGTTCATCCTCGTCGTCCTCGGTGGGCAACGCCTCGACGGGCTCGCTCGCGGAGGGCTTTTTCCAGACGAGCGTGCCGCAGGGAACCTTGATGATCAGGTCCGCCCCCGCGTGCCCGTCCATGCCCTTGCCTTTGCCCGGATCGCCCTTTTGCGCGATGAGGCGGGGCTTGAAATATTGCGCGATGAGATTGTTCAGGTCGTGGTCGGCCTCCAGGATGACGTCGCCGCCGCGCCCGCCGTTGCCGCCGCTGGGACCGCCCTTGGCGCGATAGGCTTCGCGCAGCAACGCGACGCAGCCTTTGCCGCCGTGACCGGATCGGGCGAAGATTTTGATTTCGTCTATGAACATCGGCGGACTCTTTCTAGCAGGGATCGGAAGCGAAGTTCAGCAAAATCTCTCGGCGGAAAAAGGCGGCGGGCGACGGCACCAGAAAATAAAAAAGGCGAGGCCAGTGACCTCGCCGTAAAAACTTCCAGCGCGCCCTTCAATTATGTTCGGGCGGCGCGGCCGGCGTGACATTCACGCGGCGGCTGTCCTTGTCGAATACCACCTTGCCGTCCACCAGGGCGAACAGGGTCCAGTCGCGGCCCGTGCCGACGTTGTTCCCGGCGACGAACTTGGTGCCGCGCTGGCGGACGAGGATGCTGCCGGCGGTCACAAACTGACCGCCAAACCGTTTTACTCCGAGACGCTTGCTGACGCTGTCGCGCCCGTTGCGTACACTGCCTTGACCTTTTTTATGTGCCATACTGTGACCTTGCTACTTGATCTTGATTTCGCCGATTTTGACCCGCGTCAGTTCCTGCCGATGGCCGACGGTCCGGTGATAGCCTTTGCGACGCTTCATCTTGAAGGCTATTTTCTTCTCGCCGCGAAAATGTTCGACCACATCGGCGACCACGCTGGCTGTTGCCACGGTGGGGGCGCCCACGGAGAACTTTCCTTCGTTCTCCACGAACAACACGCGTTCAAAAACGATCGGCTTGCCGGCTTCGGCATCCAGACGCTCGACTGTCAGCGTGTCACCGGAGGCGACACGGTACTGCTTTCCACCAGTTTCTATGACGGCATACATAAAGTTCTTCCCGCAAAGGGACGGTGATACCACCAAAAACGCCCGGAGGTGTCAACCTCCGATTTTTTTATTTCTTTTGCAGCGCCGGCAATCCCGCACAGTCAATTCCTGCACAGCCAAAGATATGCCATCACCAGCGGTCAACCGGCGTGCGCGCCGGCTTGCCATCTTCAGTCGGCCCGTTAGCTTCGCGCCATGCAAAACGAGCACTCCGTCGCGGCGCACTGGGCGGGCGGGTTTGACGAACGCGGCCTTCAGGAATGGGCCACGCGCCTGCGCGCACAAATCACCGCGCCGAAAATTTCCCTCGGCCTCGTCTTCCTGACGCCGCAGTTTTTCCCGCACGCGGCGGAAGTTCTGGAACTGCTCCGCGTCCATGCCCGCATCCCCCTGCTCGTCGGTTGCTCCAGCCAGAGCCTCATCGCCGGCGACCGCGAGATCGAGGACGATACCGAGGCCGGCCTCGCGCTGGGCCTCTATTCCCTGCCCGGCGCGAAACTCACCCCCTTCCGCTTCACCCAGGCGCACCTCGACGAAGCCACTGGTCCCGGTTACTGGCATCAGAAAACCGGCACGCGCCCCGACGACACCAACGGCTGGCTCGTCTTCGCCGACCCCTTCCAACTCGACGGCGAAGCCTGGCTGCAAAGCTGGAACGACGCCTACGCGCCACGGCCCATCGTCGGCGGCCTCGCCAGCGGCGAACCCTCCGCCCAAGCCACGCAAATCTATCTCAACGGCGACGTCTTCGACGAGGGTGGCGTCGCCGTGGCCATCGGTGGCGACGTGCGCCTGGCCAGCGTCATCTCCCAAGGCTGCACCCCCATCGGCGACACCTGGACCATCACCAAGGCCGAGCATAACCTCATCCACGAAATCGCCAACCGCCCCGCCTACACCATCCTCGCCGAAACCTTCAACCACCTGCCCCCGGACGAACAGGCCCGCACGCGCGGCAACCTCTTCGCCGGCCTCGTCACCAACGAATACCTCGAAGAATTTCACCGCGGCGATTTCCTCATCCGTAACCTCATCGGGGCCGACCCTCAGACCGGCGCCCTCGCCGTCGGTGCCCTGCCGCGCGCGGGACAAACCATCCAGTTTCAGCGCCGCGACGCCGTCGCCGCCACCGACGACCTCACTGCCCTGCTCCACCGCGCCAAAAAACAACTCGCGGGCAAACCTGTTTACGGCGGCTGCCTGTGCAGTTGCAACGGACGCGGCTTCCGCCTCTTCGGCGAACCGGACCACGACGCCCGCCAGGTGCAGCGAGAATTGGGACCAATGGGCCTGGCCGGATTCTTCTGCAACGGCGAAATCGGCCCCATCGGCGAGAAGAACTTCCTCCACGGCTACACCGCCTCGCTGGCGCTGTTCGTGAAGAAGTAAGCGGCTGGGTGTGTCGCTGGTGTTCGAGCCGGCAACTTATACCAACTACGTTAATAGAGTAGTATAACGGCTCTGGAAGAAGTGTTTGCTTGAAGCAGCAGCCAATCGAAGACGAGGGAGTGCACGCGGCGGGCGTCTCGCCAGAAGCGTTGCAGTTCGGCCTGCAACACCGCTTC
>JANNEF010000277.1:0-16723 GCA_031378375.1 Verrucomicrobiota bacterium
CGAAGCGGTGTTGCAGGCCGAACTGCAACGCTTCTGGCGAGACGCCCGCCGCGTGCACTCCCTCGTCTTCGATTGGCTGCTGCTTCAAGCAAACACTTCTTCCAGAGCCGTTATACTACTCTATTAACGTAGTTGGTATCACTCCCTCCGCCTACTCTGTCAGAATCGCGCGGCGCAACAACTCCAGCGCCTGCTGGGAGGTCACATACTTGAACGTCTCGCGGTCGTAAGGATTCACCGGATTCAGCACCACCGTCTTTTGCGCCGTCGCCAGGGCGATGAAGACGGTGCCCACCGGTTTCTCCGGCGTGCCCCCGGTCGGCCCGGCGATGCCGGTCACCGCCAGCGCGTAGTCGGTCCCGCTGCGGTGCCGCGCGCCTTCTGCCATCGCGCGCACGACCGCTTCGCTGACCGCGCCGTGCGCCGCGAGCGTTTCGGCGCGAACGCCGAGAAAGGTTTGTTTCGCCACATTGCTGTAGGTCACCAGTCCGCACTGGAAAACGGCGGACGCGCCGGGAACGTTGGTGAGGCGATGGGCGATGAAACCGCCGGTGCAGGATTCCGCCAGCGCGAGCGTCTGCCGGCGCTCCGTCAGCAGGCGGACGATGACGGTTTCCAACAGGTCGTCGCCCGCGCCGAAGATGTGGTGGCCGAGTTGGGCGCGGGTGATGCGCTCGGCTTCGGCGATGACGTGCTCCGCGTCCGTCCCGCGCGCGACGAAGCGCACGTCCACTTCCCCGACACGCGCGCAGTAGCCGAGTTCCATCCCGGCGTCCGTGAGCGGCTTCAACACACCGGCAACCTTCTCCTCGACGAGCGATTCGCCGATGCCGGTGGTCTTGAGTGTGTGGCAGAGGAAGGCCGTTGCGAGCGGGAGTTTCTCGTGGAGCAACGGAATCACCTGGGCCGTGAACATTGGCCGCAGTTCCCGCGGCGGACCGGGCAGCATGACAAGCCAACTGGGTTTGCCGCCGGCGCGAAAGGGATTGGGGCTGACTTCGATGAACAACCCGGGCGCGGTGCCATGCGCGTTCAGCAGCGCCAGGGCACCTTCCGGCACGAGTGCCTGCACGCGAGTGCGCGCGGGCATGGGGCGTTTGCGCGACGCGAAGAAACTCTCGAGCCGCGCCACGATGCCGGCGTCTTCGCGCAGCGGTTTGCCGAGCAGTTCGGCGATCAAATCGCGCGTGAGGTCGTCGGAGGTGGGGCCGAGTCCGCCGGTGACAATGATGAAGTCCGCCCGCGCCAACGCTTCACGCACGGCTTGCTGGATGTCCCGCCCGGTGTCGGCGATGGCGACCTGCCGGGTGACGACGTAGCCGAGGTCGGCGAGCTGGCGGCAGAGCCATTGCTGGTGGGTGTTGAGCACCCGGCCCAGCATCAATTCACTGCCCGTATTGATGAGTTCCAAGTTGATAGTTTCAAGTTTCAGGTTGTCCGGCGGGGGCCGCACGACCTCAACTAGAAACTTGAAACTAGAAACCCGAAACTACTTTTCAGCCGATGAATTTTCGCGCGGCGACGGTGGCGTTGTGACCGCCGAAGCCGAAGGAGTTGTTCAGGATGGCATTGATTTTCAACTCACGCGGCTGGTGCGGCACGTAGTCGAGGTCGCACAGCGGGTCCTGTTTTTCGATGTTGATCGTCGGGGGCGCGATGCCGTGCTGGATGGCCCTGGCGCAAATGATCATCTCCACCGCGCCCGCCGCCCCGAGCATGTGCCCGGTGGCACCCTTGGTGGAACTGACGGCCAGCGTGCGCGCTTGCTCGCCAAAGACGGTCTTGATGGCCTCGGTCTCGCACACGTCGCCCTGCGGTGTGGAGGTGCCGTGGGCGTTGATGTAGTCAATGTCCCCGGGATTCAGGCCGGCGGAACGCAGCGCCGCCTTCATGCAGCGGGCCGCGCCTTCGCCATGCGGGGCGGGCGAGGTCATGTGGTTGGCGTCGGCGGTGTTGCCATAGCCAAGCAGTTCACAATAAATCTTCGCGCCGCGCGCTTTGGCATGCTCCAGTTCTTCCAACACGATGACGCCCGCGCCTTCCCCCATCACAAAGCCGTCGCGGTCCACGTCGAACGGACGGGAGGAACGCTTCGGGTCGTCGTTGCGCGTGCTCATGGCCTTCATCGCGCAGAAACCGCCGATGCCCAGTTCGGTGATGGTGGCTTCCGCACCGCCGGCGAACATCATCTGCGCGTCGCCCATCTTGATGGTGCGCCAGGCCTCGCCCATCGCGTGGGTGGCGGTGGCGCAGGCCGAGCAGGTGGAGACGTTCGGGCCGCGCAGCTTGTAGAACATGGAGAACAGGCCTGACGCCATGTTCAGGATGAGCATGGGGATCATGAACGGCGAGAGCCGGCCCGGCCCTTTGTTCATCAAAATCTTGTGCTGCTCCTCGGTGGTGAAGAGGCCACCGATGCCGGAGCCGATGAACACGCCGATTTCATCGCGGTTGGCTTTTTCGAGATCGAGGCCGGAATCGAGCAGCGCCTGGTGGGCGGCGACGACGCCAAATTGCGCGAACCGATCCGCGCGGCGCACTTCCTTGGGTGACGGGAAGGCGGCGGCCGGACTGAAGTTCTTCACCTCCGCCGCGATCTGCGTGTCGTAGCCGGTGGTGTTGAACAGCGTGATCTTGTCCACGCCGCACTGTCCCGCGAGCAGGTTGGACCACAACGTCTCGACATCGTTGCCCAGCGGGGTGACGGCCCCCAGACCGGTGACAACCACCCTGCGTTCCTGCCAGTTGCCTGCCATAAAATCCAACGGGGCAGCTTGGGCTGACGTCAGCCGGAGCTGCCCCGGAAAGGTTGCGGGAGCGTTACTTGCGCCGGGAATCTTCGATGTATTTGATCACGTCGCCGACGCTTTGAAGCTTCTCGGCCTCTTCGTCGGGAATTTCATGGCCGAATTCCTCTTCCAAAGCCATGACCAGTTCCACTGTGTCGAGGGAATCGGCGCCCAGGTCCTCAATGAACTTGGCTTCGGGCGTCACCTGGTCGGCGGTCACGCCCAGTTGCTCCACGATAATCTCTTTGATTCTCTGTTCCGCTGATTTTTCTGATGCCATGCGTGTTCTCCGTTTCTGTGTTTGTGTGTCTATGCGACGTTCAAAAAAGCGTCTGGCCCTGAGTCGTGAATCCGGTTCACGTCATTCTGCGCTCACTATTTCGGGGGCTGCTTCGGTCATTTGCGCCTGTGTCTAACGGGTGGCGGGATTGGTGTCCAGTGGGAATTTCGCCTATTTACATCACCAGCCCGCCGTCCACCGTGAGCACCTGCCCGGTGATGTAACGCCCCGCCGGACCGGCCAGGAACAATACGGCCTCGGCGATGTCCTCCGGCTGGCCCAGCGTGTTGAGCGGGATTCGTTTCAATAACTCCCCGCGCGTCGGCTCGTCCAGCGCCGCCGTCATGTCCGTTTCGATGAAGCCAGGGGCCACGGCGTTGGCCGTGATGCCGCGCGAGGCCAGCTCGCGCGCGACCGATTTGGTGAAGCCGATGAGCGCCGCCTTGCTCGCCGCGTAGTTGCACTGCCCGCCGTTGCCGATCAAGCCGATGACGGACGAGATGTTGATGATGCGGCCGGAGCGTTGCTTGAGAAACGCCCGCGTCAGCGCCTTGGTGAAGGAAAAGGCGCCCTTGAGGTTCGTGTCCAGGACCGTGTCCCAATCCTCCTCGCTCATGCGCATGAGCAGGCCGTCGCGGGTGACGCCGGCGTTGTTCACCAGAATGTCCACGCGCCCCGCGTCGGCCAGGATTTTCGCGCCCGCGCTGGCGACGGCCGTCGCATCCGCCACGTCCACGGCGAACGCCCACGCTTTGCGACCGAGGGCGCGGACCTCGGCGGCGACTTTCTCCGCGTTGTCCGCCGTGCGGGAGACGCAGACCACATCCGCGCCGGCACCGGCGAACTTGAGTGCGATCGCGCGCCCAATGCCGCGACCGGCCCCCGTGACCACCGCCACTTGATTGGCAAGCAAACTCATGATGGGGGGAAGTTGTCCGGGGTTGAGGAGGGGTTGTCAAACGGGAAACGGGAGGAAACGACAGGGGAACGGAAGTATCTGCGCCGATCGCGGCGGAATCAGCACCCACCGTTGGCAGGAAGCGCGGAGATGAATGACGAACGGCGTTGACCACGGATGGCGCGGATTTCACGGAATCATTCCCATCCGTGGCCTCCGCGTAATCCGTAGTCAGAGTTGTCTGCGTCTTGTGAGCGGTGGATCGCCGCCCCGCCCCGTTCGCACCTCCGACCGATTGGTGCCGAGGAACTTGGTGCAAGCCATCGCGCGCAGCTTGGAGTTATTGCCGCAGGCCGGCGGTAATGTCACTTCTCCGTTGGAATATCCAAGCTAGCCAGACGCAGATACAGGGTGGGCAACACGAATAAATCAACCAATGCGCAGGTGATCATCCCGCTCAGAATGACGAGGGCGGTCGGGCGCAGGACTTCGAGACCGGGAAGGTCGCCCATGAGCAGCAAGGGCAGGAGAGCCAGCCCGAGAGTCAGCGCCGTCATCAAGAGGGGCGCGAACCGTTCGCGGGTTCCATGAAGGATCAGCTCCAGCCCGGAGGATTCCCCTCGCTCGCGGTCCAGTTGGCGAAGGCGGCGGATGAACCGGATCTGGTTGTGCGCGGCCAGACCGAACACCGTGACTAATCCGAAGACGGCTCCGAGCGAGATGCTTTGAGCGGGAGCGATGGCAAGCGCCGCCAGTCCGCCGACGAGCGCCAAGGGAAGCGTCAGGAAGGAGAGAATGGCCAGCCGCCAGCTCTCGTACGCCGCCTGCAACAACAGGAGGATTCCAATCAACGCGACGGCGGCGAACGCGAGGAAACGATTCCGGGCGGCCCGTTCTTGTGCGTAGGCGGCGAACACTTCGGCATGGTATTCGAGCGGAAACTGGAACTGCTTGAGGCGACTCTGGATTTCATCCCTGACGGAACGGGCGCTTCGTCCATTTACGTTGACCTCGATGTCAACGTAGCGCGAAACGTCCTCGTGTTTGATGAGGCTTGGACGCGGCACGATGCGCACCTGGGCCACATCCTGCAAACGCACAGGCACTTTGAAAAATGGCGAGTCAATCAGCAAATCGCGAATATCCGTCAGGCTGCCGCGCGTCCGGGGAGTGCTCCAGACCACCACGTCAAACACCTTCTGGTCCTGGAACAGGCTGCCCACCTGGATCCCATTCAACATAGTGGAGGCGGCCCGTCGCACCGTGCCGGGGTTGACCCCATGGCGTTGAGCGGCGTGAAGATCCACCTCCACTTCCAATGTTGGCTCCTCAAGGGGGAGGCTGACCTTCAAATCCTTGACCCCAGCAATCCTGGACAGGCCCTGCCGCAGTTCCTCGGCCTTGCTACGGAGGATCGTCCAGTCGTGCCCGTAGAGGCGCACGACCATCGGGGCGCTGGCCGGCGCGACGACCTGACTGCTTGTCTGATTCAGATAGGACTGCACCGTGCTCTCGATCCCAGGATAGCCGTGGATCGCCGCACGAATGGCTGTGACGGTCGAGTGATAGTCTGCGGCCGGAGCAATTCGAACACAAACTTCGGCCGAATTGATACCGACCGCTCGATCTCCCAGCACCGCGCGCCCCACCAGGGCGCCCACGTTTTGGATTCCCGGCATGGCCCGCAATTCACCCGTCACCCGATTCACGAGCTGAACTATTCCCGGATGGGAGGTGCCGGGGACAGCCTTCAGGCGGATCAACAGGTCGCGTTCCTTGAACATTGGAAGCAGGGGCGGAAGGTGGTGGGGCATCAGGCCCAGACCGACCCCGGCGAGGACGGCGATAGTCAGGTAAGCGGCGCGCGGCCGGGCGATGATCCGGCCCAGAAGTTTGTCATAACCGGTGTGGAGCCGTCGAAGCAGCGGGGATGGCGAGCCACCAAGCGGCGTCTCAGAAACGCTCCGCAGCAGGAGGGCGGACAGCGCCGGGGTGACGATCAGGGCGACGGCCGTGGAGGCCAGGACCGCGAGCGCGTAGGTGACGGCCAGCGGCTGGAAAATGGCGCCAGCCATCCCTTGCATGGAAAAAACAGGCAACACGGCCAGCAGGCAGATCGGGGTCGCGAAGAACATGGCCCCGCGCGTCTCCAGCAAAGCCGCGAGAATGGCACTGGCCTTCGACCGGGGCATCTCTCCCTTGCCCTGGCCTTGGGGCTGCCGGAGCCGTCGCAGGATATTATCAACGACCGTGATGGCGTCAGACACGATCACGCCCATCGCCAGCACCAGCCCCATCAAGACCATCATGTTCAGGGTGGCGCCGCGCAGAGACAGAACCAGTCCGGCGGCGATCAGGGACAAGGGAATGGTGATGAGACTGATCAAGGTGGCCCGCCAATTGAAGAAAAGAAGGCCGGCCATCAGCACGAATCCCACGGTCGCGATGAGCACGGCCCAGGCAAGATTATTCCTGGCCAGCTCGAGGAAAGTCGCCGGCCGAAAGAGGGCCGTGTCAATCTCCATGCCGCCCAGCCCCGGGCGGAGCATGGTGAGCGCGTTTTCGACGCCCCGCGTCACTTTCAGGGTGTCGCTGCCGGGAAACTTCTCGATCACCAACAAGAGATTGGCGCCGCCACCGGCCAGCGCATCTCCGATCAGCGGCGGGTGATGCTCCACGACGTCTCCCAGATCCATGATGCGCACGACGCCATCATTCATAGGTGTGGTGGACAGGTCCACGACAGCCTCGTCGATCAGGTAAGTGCCTCTACCCTGCACCGTCACTTTGGACAGACTCTCCGGCGAGACGATGGGTGAGATATGCTGAATGCCCAGTCGTTGCTGCGGCGTATCAATGAAGCCTGCATTGCCGGGCGTGGCCGCCTCCACGAAGGTCAAGGTCGAAACCCACAGCGCGTTTCCGACCGATTGGAGAACCTGGAGCATCGAAACGTAGTAGGCGTGCAGACGTTCCGGATCTAATTGCACCTGCAACTGCCGGTCCCGCATGCCCCAGGTCGCCACATTGGCCACGCCGGGCACGCCCATCAGGCGGGGCGTAATCGTCCAGCGGGCGAGGATCGACATCTGGATCGCAGAAAGTTTCTTTGAGGAAAGCCGGACAATCTGGACCCGGCTCGTGGCTGATTTGGGCTGGAGCATGACCGGCCCTTTTGAGACGCGCGGGAGTAAAACCGCCGCCTGGGAAAGACGCTCCGCCACCATCTGGCGCGCACGAAAGAGGTCAGTCCCCGGCTCAAAAATCAGAGTGACCGACGACAGCCCGGAAAACGATTCGGAGCGGATCTTGTCCAGCCAGGCCACTCCATTGAGTAAGTTGTGCTCCAAGGGAACGGTGATGAACTGTTCCACTTCTTCGGTGGATAGTCCGAGAGCTTCGGTCTGGATTTCCACATAGGGTGGTGAGAACTCGGGCAGGACGTCCACCGGCATGTGGCGAAGCTGGATGATCCCCAGAACCATCAATGCCGCGGCCATGACCACCACCAGGAATCGAAAGCGCAGAATGGCTCCAAAAATCCCACGCAGGGGGAGACCGGATTGGGGTTGATGTTCAATGGCCATGTTCGCTCAAGGAAGATTTGTTGACGGCACCAGCGCCGCGCGATCCGGGGAAGGTGAATGCCTGCGCTTGCCGAAGCGCAGGTAGAGGGAGGGAACTACGAACAGATTGAGCACGGTCGAAGTGAACAGGCCGCCCAGAATCACCATGGCCATGGGATACTCGATCTCCTGACCGGGAATGTTGCCGCGAATCACCAGCGGCAGCAGCGCCAGACCGGTGGTCAGTGCGGTCATCAGGATCGGCGCAATCCGCTCCCGCGCCCCGCGTAAGACCAGCGCGGGACCAAAGGGCTCGCCCTCCTCCTTTTCCAAATGCTGAAAGTGGGAAATCATCATGATGCCGTTGCGCGTGGCAATTCCCAGGATGGTCAACAGTCCTACGAGAGATCCCAGGGAAAGGATGCCGCCATTGGTGAAGAACGCCGCCAGCAGCCCGCCCACCAGCGCCCAAGGCAGGGTGGAGAAAGAGAGCACGGCCAGACGCCAGTTCTCGAATGAGGTGTAAAGGAGGAAGAAAATCGCGGTCACCGCAACCAGCCCGGCGATGAGCAGGTGCTGCTGCGCCGCCTGGCGCTCCACATTTTCGCCCAGCACTTCGACGTGGTATCCGAGCGGGAGCGGAACGGTTTGGACGGCGCGTTCGACATCACGTGCCACCGAACTGAGAGCGCGTCCTTTCGCGTTGGCCGAAACGTCAATTTTTCGCGATTGCCCGACCCGCGCGATGACGTTTGGAGTCGGCCGGATACGGATATCGGCGATCTTGCCCAAGCGCACATGGCCGCGGCCCGGCGTGTCGATCAACAACTCGCGAATACTGGTCACGCTCTGGCGCGCTTCGGGTTTGCTCCAGACATTCACCAGGTGGTCCTTGCCATCCAGGAAAATGTTGCCGACCACTTCGCCGGCCAGCAGGAGTGAAGCCGTCCTCCGGGCATCGCCCGGCTTGATGCCATATTGACCGGCGGCGTTGAGGTCCAATTCGACCTCGACTTGAGGAATGTCAGAGTGGACCTCAACTTTCAAATCAGCGAGGCCGTCAATGCCCTTCAGGGTTTGTTTCACTTCCTGCGCCTTGGCTTGAAGAACATGCAAGTCGGGTCCGGAAATCCGGATGACGACGCCATCGCTGGACCCGGTGAGAACCTCCCTGATTCTCTCCTTGAGATAAGTCTGTACGTCGCGAATCAGCCCGGGGTAGCCATCCACGGTTTCCTGGATTTTTGCCAGGGTCTCATCATAGTCCGCCGCTGGATCAATGCTGACCCAATTCTCGGTGAAATTGATCCCATACGGCTCGTCCGCCAGCCTGGCCTGACCGATGTGGGCGCCGGCGTTGCGGACGCCGGGAATGGTCAACAGTTCGGCGCAGGCTCGTTGCGTGATGCGGAGCATTTCCGGATGGGAGGTGCCCGCCGTGGTGATCCAGTGCATCAAGAAGTCCCGCTCCTTGAACGCCGGAAGCAGATCGCGCCCCATGAACGGCAACACCGACAGTCCGGCCAGCACGATGGCCACCATGGTCATGTAGGCGCGACGCGGGCGGGCCACGATGGGCCGCAGCATCCGATCATAAATCCGGTGCAGCCAGGGTATGATCGGGGAGGAGCGCCGCTCCACCGGCGCATGGCCCAGAAACATCAAGACTAGGGCCGGGGTGACGGTCAGCGCGATCAGCGGCGAGACCAGTGCCGCCACCACGTAAGCCTGGGCCAGCGGCTTAAAAAACGAGCCGGAGAGTCCTTCCAGGAAAAAGACCGGCAGCAGCGCCGCCACTTCAATGAGCGACGCGTAGATGATCGGGCCGCGCACCTCGAGTGAGGCTTCTGCAACCACGCTTGCCGTCGATTTCGCACTCCCCTCCTGGCGCAACTGACGGAGGCGGCGGATGATGTTTTCGACGTCCACGATCGCATCGTCCACCACCGCCCCGATGGCAATCGCCAGGCCCGCCAACGTCATCACATTGAGGGTCGCCCCGAGCAGGGAAAGCACGAGCAGGGAGAACATCAAAGACAAGGGGATGATGCTGGCGCTGATCAACGCGACCCGCCACTCGAACAGGAACAGCAGGAGAACCACCACGACGAGCAGGCTGCCGACGAGCAGCGACGCGGTGAGATTGTCGATCGACATCTCGATAAAAGTCGCCGGTCGAAAGATGGTCGTATCAATCTCATAGCCGGGCAGGCCCGGGCGCATTTCCTTCAGGGCGGCTTCGACGCGACGCGTCACCTCCAGGGTATTCGCCCACGGCAGCTTCTCCACCACGAGCATGAGCCCAGGCCCGTCGTTGATGACGGCGTCACCAGTGAGCGGCCAGGTGCCCCATTGAACATCTGCCACGTCAGCCAGGGTCAGTGGCGTGCCATCGATCTTCGTTCGATCGAGGACCGGGATTTTACCCAGTGCTTCAGGCTCCCGGATGGCGAGCCTGCTGTACTGCACTCCGATCCGTTGATTGGGAGTATCAAAAAAACCGCCCGAACCAATCACCGATCCGTAGCTGAAAGGGAGTATCCCTGCATTCAGGGAGCTTGAGGTGACATCCGCGAGGTCGTTCAAGGTAACATCGTGATCGCGCAGACGTTGCGGATCGGCCAGGACCTGGAACATTTTGATCCGCTCGCCCCAGATCGGCGCATTGGCCACGCCGGGGATGCGCAGCAGCCGCGCCTGGATCTTCCATTTGGCGACCATCGAAAGATCCATAAGGTCATGCACCTTCGAGGAAATCCCAATCTTCATGATCCGACTGGTCGAAGACATGGGCTGGATGATCACCGGCGGCTTCGCCCAGGTCGGCAGGGCAGGTGTCGCGGTTTGCAGGCGCTCTTGCATCAACTGCCGGGCGAGGATTTCGTCGGTCCCCGGCTTGAAGAACAGGAAAATATCCGACAGGTCTGGCACCGACTTGGAACGCATGACGTCCAGGCCCGGCACCCCGTTCAGGGCTCGTTCCAACGGGACGGTGATCAGTTCCTCGACCTCGATTGCCGAAAGTCCGATGCTGCTGGTTTGAATCTCAACTTTGGGCGGTGCGAACTCCGGAAAGACGTCCACCGGCATGTTCCCGATTTGCGAAAGTCCGTAAATCATCAGCACGGTCGCGAAACCCACCACCAGGAATCGAAACCGCAGCGATGTAGTGACAATCCAGTTCAGCACAGAGGTTGCACTGGTGATTATTTTCCGACCCCGAACTCGGCTCCAAATAGTTCAGCCCCTCCAACGGTCACCACGGCAGTGCCGACGGGGGGACCGGCCACCAAAATAACCTTGTCCCCCACGATGGCGTCAATCTGGATGGAGTGTCGGATAAAGACGAGTGGCTGGGGGTTGGTGTACAACCAGGTGTTGCCTTTGGCATCGTAGAGCACGGCGGCGTAGGGGATGATCTTGCGATTTTCCCCGCTGCTGGTGAGAGGGAGTTCAACAAACACCAGTTGTCGGTTCACCAAACCGTGGTTGGGGCCGCCTACCTCATAGTGAGTCGCTCCGAACGGTCCGGCGAGGGCATACGGGCTCGGCTGCCTGGCCGGCAGGGCCTGAAGGCCCGGTGTCTTGTTATCGCGGGCGAGAGGCTGAATGAGTGCCGGTCCGTCCCGGCGCACGCTTTTCACGTCATTCTCAGTGAGATTCACCCGCACCACAGCCGCGTTCCGGTCCCTAGTTATGGCGACCACATCGCCTGCGAACTTCCGCGACGCCACGATCGGCTCCTCACGAACGAGAGCGGTCTTGATATCAAGCCGCTTGACGGCGTCGGGGAGCAAGGTCAACCGCATCAGGTCTGTCCCATCGATTTTCGAAACGGAAGCGGGCGCAATCTGCTTGGCCTGTTTTGCCGAGGGGGCCATGCGGGTCACGAGTTGCAGACCGGCAGCGACAACGATCAAAACCACCCAGAACGTGATGTGTTTCATATCTTCTTCCCGTCACCCGTTGGAATTTTGCGTGGTGTACCCATGGCGTTTCTGTTGCGCCAGCTAAGTGTAAAAGCGCTTATTGGAGTAAAGGTTGGCGATTGACAAGGAATATCGGAGCGCCGCCCAGCGGCCAAGAAAAAGGCTCGCGCTCCGCCGATCATTGCAATTTACTCATGGCCAACACCTATGGCTGCGCTTTCTCGCACGCGGGTTTTTTTGACCGGCCTGGCGGTTCTGGCGTCCGTTGCCGCTTTCGCCATCGAAGCACCCAAACCTTCCCGCCCGAACATCGTCATCATCCTGGCCGATGACATGGGCTTCTCCGACCTCGGCTGCTACGGCGGCGAGATCGCCACGCCCAATCTGGACAAACTGGCCCGGGGCGGTTTGCGCTTCACCCAGTTTTACAACGCGGCCCGCTGTTGTCCCACGCGCGCCGCGCTGCTCACGGGATTGTATCCGCACCAGGCGGGCGTCGGCGCGATGATCAAGAATCTCGGCACGCCGGCGTATCAGGGCTATCTGAACGATCAATGCGTCACCATCGCCGAGGCATTGGGCGCGCACGGCTATCGCACGCTGATGTCCGGCAAGTGGCACGTCGGCGAGGAGCGTCCGCACTGGCCGACGGATCGCGGGTTCGACCGTTACTTCGGGTTAATCAGCGGCGCGAGCAGCTATTTCAAATTGGACAAGGGCCGCAAGATGGCGCTCGACGACCAGCCGTACACGCCGCCGGAGAAAAACTTCTACATGACCGATGCGTTTACGGAACACGCGCTGGCGTTTCTGGATGAAGCGGCGCGCACGAACCGGCCCTGGTTTCTTTATCTCGCCTACACCGCGCCGCACTGGCCGTTGCACGCCTTGCCGGAGGACATCGCCAGATACAAAAGCCGGTATCTCGCCGGCTGGGACGAGTTGCGCGCGCAGCGTCACGCAAAAATGCTCAAGCTCGGGGTCATCGAAAAGAAGTGGGCGCTCTCGCCGCGCGACCCCGCCGCGCCGGCCTGGGCGGATTTGAGCAAGGAGGACAAGGAGCAGTGGGCGCGGCGAATGGCGGTTTACGCGGCGCAGTTGACCCGGCTGGACCAGGGCGTGGGCCGGGTGCTGAAGAAACTTCGCGACACGGGCGCGGAAGAAAACACACTGGTGATTTTCCTGGCCGACAACGGCGGCTGCCATGAGCGCGTGGGCGCGACCAATACCGTCACGCCGGGCGGCCCCGATTCGTTCATGGCTTGCGGGCTGCCGTGGGCCAACGTGAGCAACACGCCGTTTCGCCAGTTCAAAACGCGCGTCCACGAGGGCGGCATCGCCACGCCGCTCATCGTGCGCTGGCCGGCGGTGATCAAACGAAAGGGCTGGTTGACGGAGCAGGCCGGGCACATCGTGGATTTGATGCCCACCTGCCTCGACGCGGCGGGGGTGGATTACCCAAAGGTTTTTCAAGGCCGGGAGATCACGCCGCTGGCAGGGAAAAGTCTGACGCCGATCTTTCACGGCAAACGGCGCGCGGAGCACGAAGAGATTTTCTGGGAACACTTCGGCAACCGCGCGGTGCGGCAGGGCCGGTGGAAACTGGTCGCCCTCAACCAGCGCGACTGGGAGCTTTACGACATGGAAACGGATCGCACGGAGTTGAACAACCTCGCCGCATCGCGACCGGACAAGGCAGGCGAGCTGCGCGCCCGCTACGAAGAGTGGGCCGCACGTTGCGGCGTGCGCCGGTGAACGGTCACGCCGCAGTTTCCGTCTTGGCGGCGACGATGACCGGCTCCGGCTTGCACAAGGTTTGCCACACGATGACGCCTGCCACCAGCGAGATGCCCGCGCAGACGAGATAGGGCACGCTCGGATGCGCCACGAAGAGGCTGGCGGCGAAGATCGGACCGGCGATGCGCGCCAGACTGCCGGCGCTTTGCGCCACGCCAATGGTCGCGCCCTGTTCGTGCGCCGAAGTGAGGATGGAAATCAAACCGAACACCGGCGGGCGCGTCATGCTGGAGCCGATGGACAACGCCCCCAGCGCCACCAGCAGCGCCGGCCAGTGGCTGACGAAAGGAATGGCGGCCATGCTCGAAGCGACGATGAAAAAACTCAGCGCGATCAGCTTCCCCTCGCCGAGCTTCTTGACGAGCCGTCCGATGGCCCCGCCCTGCACCAGGGCGCCGATGATGCCGCAGTAGGCGAAGAGCCAGGTGACGGTGGTCATCGCGCTCTCATCATTTTTGATGTCGAGGTGAAACGTACGGCTGACCAGCAGGCCCAGCGTGGTTTCAAAACAGGCAAAGCAAAACGTCGCCAGGAAAAACGCGCCAACCAGCAGGCCGATCTTGGGACGACTCAACGTGTGGGTCCACTGGGACCAGCGGGGCCGGGCGGCCACCTGTTCGGACGAGGGCTTCCAGCTTTCCGGCAGGACAAAAAATGCCAGAATGAAATTCGCCGCGCAAAAACTCGCCGCCACCCAGCCGGGTCCCGTCGTGCCGAGATACTTGAGGCTGAGTCCGCCGATGGCCGGGCCGAAAATGAATCCCAGTCCAAACGCCATGCCGATCAGCCCCATGCGCTTCGAGCGATCCGCCGGCGGCGTGATGTCGGCGATGTAGGCCTGGGCGACGGTGATGTTCGCGCCGCAGATGCCCGCGAAGACGCGCGAGCCGAGCAGCACGAACAACGCGGTCGTGCCCGCCATCCCCGACCCAATCGCAAAGAGCGCGTACGAAAGCGCCGCCCCCGCCGTGCTGACGAGCAACACCGGCCGGCGCCCGATCCGATCTGACAACCGGCCCCAGACTGGCGCGAAGACAAATTGCATCGCCGAGAAGGAGGCGATGATCACGCCGATCATAAATCCGCTGGCCCCGAAGCTGTCGCTGTAAATGGGCAGCAGCGGCAGCACGATGCCGAAGCCGATCAGGTCAATGAAGACGGTGAGAAAGATGACGAGCAAAGACGGTTTTCTCATGGCCGGGCAATCACGCGCGCGACCGGGACGCGGGCGGGACAAGGAACGGGTTGCAACATCGGCGGAGTTTAGCGATGGGTGGTGGCGCGTCAAGCGGCGGGCACGACCCGGATGCAGCCGGTAAACCATCCGCACTGCCATTCAGGAAAGTCTTTGCCGGCCGCGCAATTTTCTCGGCGCGCGGGCCTCCGGCCCGCTTTGCGCATCCGGCAAGGCGAGGGCATGGCCTGAACCACAGTGGATATGTAAGCGCCTGTTTGGAAAGTGGCGCTGGTGCCCACGCCAGCGAAAGTCCTGCGGGCGCCTCGCCCGCAGCCAGCACGGCGGGCGAGGCGCCCGCCGGACTCAGGCAGGCGTGGGCGCCTGCCCCACTACCCATTTTCAAACAGGCTCTAAGCGGGCCGGAGGCCCGCGCGCCGTTTCGGTTGCGGCTCCGCCGCGCCGGGTCATCCGCAGTTGAAAAATTCCCCGCCCCCGGTTCCGCTCGCCCAGCGGATGGGAGCGGGGTTTGGGAGGAACAAAGGTGAGGGGTCCTCGCTTGCGCCTTCAGTACTTTTTCGCCCCTTCGCCCCCGCCGTTTTTGCGGTTGACGATGCCGGCGGCTTTCGCAACATCGCCCGCCATGCAAGAGACCGATCTGCGCTCCGCCTTGCTGGCCATGCGACGCACGCTGGCCGAGACAAGGGATTCCATCCACCAACAAATCCAGGCTTGCGACACCATGCTCACCGTGCTGTCCGCGCAGCCGCCCACGGTTGCCGCCACACTGGCAGCCATCCAGCCCGTCGGCTCACCGATCGGAACGGTCGAGCCACCAGCCGCGATCCCCGCCGCGAAACCAGCCTGGCTGGACCCGCAAACCCGCGAGGAACTCATCCTGCGGGCCAACTCCCGCAAACGCGGCGCCATGGAAGCCAGGGTGGAACTGGCCGTCGCCGAATGTGGCGACACGTTCTCTTACCACGATGTCCTGGCGCGTTACGAAGCGACGCACGGAGAAGCGGGGGATTGGCTCGCCGAGTCGGTTGGCAGTTCGCTCTGGAAACTGGCCCGTAAACGCGGCTACCGGATCATTAAGGCGGGCACCGGCACCCTCCCCACCATTTACGGAAAGTGATCCGGGCGGGATCGGCAAAGGGAGCCGCCAGCGCAACGCCGGAGCCAGACAATCGCCTTGCCGGAGGAGGATCAGACCGAAGCTGGCACCACAACCATGCGTAAATCGTTGGAAATGGGAGAATCCAGCGCCGCAGTCCACCTATTGAGGCTCGCGCAATTATGAGTGACGGCGCGCGGGCTTCAACCCGCCTCGGCGTCGCCGGGGGTGCCGCGCACGAAACACCCGTCCCGCTTGCTCTTCGCACGTTGAAGCGGCGTGAACGCCGCGCCCCGCTCGCGCCAGTTGTGTATCACTCTACAATGCGAATCTCAATAAACCCCTGAAAAACGGTTATTCCTGGCACCACAAACGACTTGGTTTTCCAAAACTAGATCGCTGCTGGCACCGCAAACGAGCTGGTCTTGCCAAACCAGATCGATGTCCGCACCACAAACAACCTCGCGGTGCCAATCACTACGATGTTGGCACCACAAACGATCTAGTTTGGCCGGACCAGTACGTTGGCCGCACCACAAACGACCGGGTTTGGCTGGACAAGGAAGAATGTGGCACCACAAGGAGCCGTGTCGGAGTGCAGGCTTCAGCCTGTCCCGGCAGGCGGGATTGAAAGTGACGGTGAGAGTGCGTGGGGCAGACATCCTGTCTGCCGGTTCTGGCGGCATCCCTGCCGCCAGTTCCATTCGTGCAGGCGCGTGAAACAAAGAGAGCAGAAACACGGGGCACGGATGCCCCGCAAACCGTCAGGCTGGAAGCCTGACCCACCGGCCGGGGCAGTGTGCGAATGCGTCCAATCACCGCCGTGTTCACCATCTGGCTTTCCCTTGCCGCCGCCCAATCGTTTTGCCACGCTCCGTTCAACACACAGCACCTCGACCTATGGCGCATGAGAAAACTTTCAAATCCAACGGCGACGAAAGCCGATGAAACCGACTGTCTATATCGAAACCACCATCCCCAGCCTGCTCACGGCGTGGCCGAATCGTGACGTGGAAATCGCCGGGCAACAAATCGCCACGCGGGAATGGTGGGAGAAGCTGCGCGGGGCTTTTGAACTCTACGTCTCTCGCGAGGTGCTCAACGAAGCTGGCCTGGGCGATGCCGAAGCCGCGCGTCAACGTCTCGATGCGTTGGCCGAGTGCAAAATCCTCG
>JANNEF010000367.1:0-13056 GCA_031378375.1 Verrucomicrobiota bacterium
TGAACGCCGTGGCGATGCGCGCGTCGGGATCGTCCGGCCACAACTCGTCGCCGGCGATCTGCTCGCGGATAAAGCGATCATAGGGTTTGTCGTTGTTCAGCGATTGAATCACGTAGTCGCGATAGCGCCAGGCGTTGGGGCGCGTTTCGTCGGCCTTGAAACCCTCGCTCTCGGCGTAGCGCGCCAGATCCAGCCAATGCCGCGCCCAGCGCTCACCGTATTGCGGGGAGGCCAGCAAACGATCCACGACCTTTTCAAAAGCCTTTGGCGATTTGTCGGCGAGAAACGCGTCCACGTCCGACGGCGACGGCGGCAGGCCGATCAAATCGAGACAGGCGCGGCGCAGTAAAGTGATTTTGTCAGCCGGCGTGCCCGGCTCGATCTTTTTCGCTTCCAGTTCAGCCAGCACGAAGGCGTCGAGGGGGTTGCGGGACCACTTGGAGTTTTTGGTTTGAGGCGGACCCGGGCGGGCGACTTTTTGGAAGGCCCAGTGAGCGCGGTCGGCGGCGTCAAATTCATCCGTGTCGGACGCGGCGGTGACGCCATCAAGCGGCACCGATCCCGTCGCCAGCAAGGTTGCCAGTGTGAGGAGCCAGTTCTTCGGTTTCATAATCACGCTCGCCCGCTGCGCACCCGGAACGGATATGTCTGAATGCACAGACTGACCAGACGCTGCCTTAAAATGCCCCCGTTGTAAATCTCAATCCCACGCGCACAAGCTCTCCACATGCGCCGCCGAACCGTCGCGCAGCCAGCCGTCGAGTTGCGCCTGGTCTTTGAGCTGTTGGCCGCGTGAGCGGGGGACGACGACAAATCGCGAATCAACCTCCGGCAGCGCCGTCATGTCCACCCAGAGTTTCTCGAACTGCGTCACGGGAAAAACATCCTCCTGGCCGTGACCCCAGCGCTTCTTCACGTCTTTGAGCGTGATATAAGTGGGCATCTTCGCCGCCAGCGCGCGGATGGCGGCGGCGACTTTCTCCTCGTTGGCGAGATCGTCCCGCGTGAGGGTGAAAGCCGCCAACAATTGATCGAGATCGATCCAGCAGGTGTTGGAGTTGTAGTAGCTCAAGGCGAACTCAGCCTCTTCGCGTGGCATGGCGAGCCCTTCCACCAGCCGCACGCGACCGTTCACGCGCGCCAGACCGCCGCCACGATCCTCCAGCCGGCGGGTGATGACTTCAAACGTCAGGCACGCGCCGCTTTGGATGTGCTGGCCCAGCAACGCTGGGTCAACGTCCGCCCCCAGCGTGTCAATGTTGTGCAGCATCAAGTAACGAAGCTGCGGGCGCTCGGCCAGCAGGCGCGCGAGCACACCATTGCGGAAAAGGTTCGGCACTTCATACCAATGCCCGACCGGGTGCAGACACTGGAGTGGCAGATTGTCGGTGTAGTCGCTGGCTTCGCCGGCGTGCCGCGCCCAGTTGATGAGCGCCTGGCGCAGGCTGTCGCGGACTTTCTGCTGCTGCTCGTCAAGCCTCTGCTGCGGCATCTCCTCCCAGGCGAAGCGGAGGTCGCGCACGGTGGGCACGAGACGCAAGCCGACGGCTTTGCCAGGCGAGAGCAAGAGCGGACCTTCGTAGCCGTAATTATTCTGGCGCGCAAGAAACTCGGCGGTCGGTTCGTGCGTGAGGTAGCTGGTCGTAAAAATGTGCGGCAACGACGTGCCAGCCACGCGCCCGACACGCCGGCTCTTGGCCAGATGCGTTTCGAGGAACGTGCGGTGGCGTCCGCCGAGTTTGCAAAATGGATGCAGCGCCTTGACGACGCCCGCGCCCTGCGTCCAACGGCTGCCCGCCCCCGCAGCGAGCGTCACGACCGCGACCTGACCGGCGCGCAAAGCCGCGAGGCCCGCGTCACGCGCGGGGAGTGGTAGTGGGGCAGGCGCCCCGCCTGCCACCGAGTCCGGCAAGCGCCTCGCTTGCCGACTCTCCGCGCCAGGGGGCTGCAAGCGGGGCGCTTGCAGGACGTTCGCAGGCGGGGGCGCCTGCGCCACTACCTCCGCTGCGCGTCCGGCGGTACCGATGCCTAGTCTTACCGCAGTCGCATCGAGTCCAGCCTTGACCGGGTTCTCGCGGATGTAACACGCGAACCGCTCCAACTGTTCTTCAGTGCGAACGATGTGGTCAAAAGATTCGTCCTGCCAGAGCTTGCCCTGTCGTTTCAGGTGTTTGTTGATTTCGTGGGCAGTCACGGACTTCCAGCCTTGAAGTGTCCCGGACAGGTTGTGATCCATCAACGGGCGAACCAATACATGAACGTGGTTGGGCATGATGACGAAGCGGCCCAAGGCGTATCGCTGCCCGTCGAAATGACGCAATGCCCGCTCCACCTCCCGCGCCACTTCTGGTTCGTTGAGGAGACAACTGCCGCGCCCTTCATCAAGGTGATCCTCCAGCCTGGCGCTGAACAGAGCGTGCGCCTCATCCAAGGCATCCGGAGAAACTGGCTGGGGCAGTTGTCGAAGCCACACCTCCTTTTCGCGACGCCAATTTTCGAGCAGCGTTGACGGCAGGGAATCGGCGAGTCGGAACGTAACGAAGTACGTGCAACCTTCCTGGGACCAGTGCGGCAGGCGGCGGCGGTTGATGGCGGCGGGGCGAGATTTGTCGAATGGCAGGAAAGGCAAGGCTGAACAAGATGAGGTTCCCAACGGAGAATCGACGGGCGGGGCACCCGTCGGACTATGGCAGGCGGGGGCGCCTGCCCCACTATTATTCGCGTCCGTTACATCTTCCGGGCGCACGTCCTCGATCACCGCGCTGGCCGGCAACCGATTTTGCGCGAGACCGATGCGGCCTTCCTTCAGGTCGGCGCGGATTTGCTCATGTTGCGTGCGGTCGAAGCCGTGTTGTTCGAGCAGCGCGGCCAAGGATTGAGCTCCGTCGGATTCGGCCTGGCCGCGCGGCAGCAGCGTGTCGAAGAGCGTTTGCACCATGCCGCGCAACTCCGGTTTCGCGCGGCAGGCGGCGCCGAACTTGTCCAGTTCCGCGCGGCGAAGCGGGGTCAACCCGCGCAATTCCTGCCGGAGCAACATCGGCACCGTCAGCGCGTAGTAGCCTTGCGGCATCAACGCTGTCTCGCCGCTCAACAAGTCAGCCACCGTGCCGTGCTCGTTGATGGCAAAATCGTAAACCACCGGCTCCATCGCGAACGGCAGCGCGTGTTGCAACTCCCGTTTCGTCGCCGACATGATTTCCTGCAACCGCCGCTGCGCCTCCGCCTTCCGTTCGGGCGCGAACATGAACCCCATCCCGCCGCCCGACATGCCGCCGAGCATCCAGAAGCCCCAGAACGCTTCGCCAAATTCCGCGCGCACGCACTTGATGAGCGTCTCCGTGTAATGCGTGCTGGCCCACGGGATGATCGCCTGGATGGGTTGGTCGAAGTTCTCCGTGGTGCAACTGCCGACGGAGCGGACATCGCCACGCCGCAGCGCATCGAGGATCTTATCGAGCAGCCCCAACATGCTGCCCCGCGCAGCCCATTCGGTTTCACAGCGCAACAGATACTTCTCGGTAACCATCTCGAGAATCGGTCCGACGTTCTGCGCCATGCCGCCATGCACGAGCACGAGGCTCTCCTGAAGTTTGCGGCGCGTTTCGGCTGAAGCGTCCGTGTGATTCAGGATGCGATGCTTCGGCATGAGCCGACCGCGCGAGATGCCGGACTCCGGATCGCCTTCGCCCGCCGCCATGCCTTCGATGAGTTTCATGCCGGGCCATACGCCGCCGCTGTCCTGCCAGCCGCCGCCCGAACCACCGAGCCATTCGCCGAGCAACGCGCGCGCGAGCACCAGCCGTCGCTCGTGTTCCTGCAACGTGCCGGTGAGCGACGCCGTCTGGCCGGTCGCCCTCATGCCCACGCTGATGAGCGCGGCGAGCAGGTTCGTGGACACCGCCAGCCGCGAGCCTTTCGGGATGTTGTTCACGCTGCTGACGATTTCCAATCCGCGCCCCGGCCCGACAATGCGCGCGAGCAACTCCGCCAGGCTCTGTCCGGAACCTTCAATCCCCGGCGGCACGATGCCACTGGCGATGACAGCCGCCTTGAGCAGGCCGAGATAATCCTTCGCGAAGTCAAACACGTCCGCCAGATGCGTGAGGTCCGCCGTCGCGCCGAGGTCCACGCTCGTCAGGCGCAAGACCGGTTCCTCGATCACGCGCAGATACGCTTCCACCGGCGGACGCGGCTGCGCGTCGCGGCCATGCACGCCAAGGTCAATCGAGACGTTCAGCACCTTTGCCCCCTCGGGAAAATCCATGCCGAGAAAAAAAATGTCGCTCCAGCCGCAATGCGTCAGGTCCATGCGCACCGGTGTGCGCTCGCGCAAGATGGGATACGCGCCGCCGGCCTCGTCGCGCCGGAGCAGTTCCGGCCGCAGCCGCAGCGGCTGATCCGCCGGATGGCCCATGCGAAACATCCACTGGTTGCCGCGCACCGAACGCACGCTCCGTCGCACCTGGTCCGCCAGCGTCTGAAACGCCAGCCGATGATACGCCGCCGCCAGCGCGCTGCTGATGGCGTCGCCGGGTCCCTCGGCTTGCTGCACGGAAAGAAAGTGATCGATGGCCTCCACAAAACGACGCTGGAGCAGGTGCTCGTAGCCTGGGAAAGGGATCAGCCCGTGTGCGGCGTGGCGCGTGGCGCGTGGCGCGGCGGTGAGTTTCGCCGGCAGGTGGAAGCGGTGAATGGCGTAGAGAAAGAACAACGCGCGGACGCGTTCGTAAAGATTTTCACTGCGTCGCCGCAAGTCGTCGAGCGCGGCGCACTCGTGCAGCAATTCATCCACCGAGCACGCCGAGCACGCCGCGTCGAGCGATCGATTGCGGACGGCGGGATCGGTCGCGGTGATGATGTTGGTCAGGCGTTGCATGGTGCGTTGACGGCGCACAAGGTCGCAAAACCACCGGCAGAGTCAACCGCCGGCCAGATCTCACGCAGTCACTACGCCGGCCAGGATGGGCTCCGCGCCCAGCGTGCCGCGCAATGCCTCCAAGTACGCGGGGGATTCGACTTCGCTCAGGTTTTTGCGCGCCCGATTCAAGCGGTCATTGATGCCGAGCCGCTCGGCTTCGCCGGCGTGACTGGTCCGTTTGAGGAATTTTTCAAGGTAGCGGACATGCCCCAGCCACAGGCGCTGATCCACAGTTTGTTTGGCCTTCAACCGCGCCGCGTACCAGTCGCTGGCCAGCAAACTGTCGCGAGTGAACAAGCCGCGAAGCTCCGCGTGCTCCAGCCCTTTCCCTTCATGCTGATCGTGGACCATGATGTGCAGCAGCGCCTTCAAAGGCGGGCAGGCGGAAGCCACGCTGCCATCGTCGAAATACATTTGGGCGACCCGCCGTTGCGTGGTGACGATGTTGTCCATGCCATCCGCGAAGACGGCCTGATCCTGCAATTCGGGCCGCAGCATCTCGTCGGTGAAGACGGCGTGAGGATGGTTGAAAACCCGGCCAAAGAACGCGCGCACGAACCGCGCGTTGATGCGCCAGCCCAGCCGGCTGGCGCGCACCCGCTGGCCCTCACGCTCGAAATCCTGGCACCGCTCGAGGTAGCCATTGTCGATCAGGAATTTCGCGGAGCGTTCCTCCGGCGTCATGCGGCACCAGATTTCCGGCACGAGCAGGCTGATGTCGTGGTCCACCCGCGCCTTCGGGCCGACGTAGCCGGCGGCGGTGACGAAACCGTCGTGACCGGTGAGCAGCCAGGCGACGAGCGCGTTGTTGAGGTCAATGATGGGCGGCAGCGCGTTGAATGGCCCCTTGGTGAGCGCGCCCTCGGACCCCGCGCCGGTGGTGGAGGGCGACTTGCCGGTCATGCTGCAAATGAATTCCATGAACAGCTCGGGCAGTTCCAGATAATGCACCGGGTTGAACACCGCCAGCGAGCGGACGCCCGGTTCCGGCGGATTGTTGCGGCGGCCCGGCACGATGGAATTGACCGGCGCAGGTACGGGCCGGCCGGGCGGCACACGTCGGCGCAGCCGGGTGGCGGTCTCGGCGAGGTAAACCTCGCGCGGCTGAAGCAGGTCCGGCCGCATCTGGAGGTAGCGCGGGTTGCGCGTGGGCCGGCCATCCACGAGACGCGGGTGCGCGGACGAAACGAAACGGGCGGAACCACCCGCCTCCGCCACGGAGCGGATCACCTCCCGCATCGGGTCGGTAAATTTGTGAAAGCCGATGGCGTCCTCGACCATCTCGCGCGCCTGCGCGGCGGTGAGCGGTTCGTAGTTGGAAAAGAAATTTCCCGGCTGCGCGAAGTCGGCTTCGGTCTGTTTGTCGTAGCCGGGGTGGATGGCGTCGTCGGGCCGCTGGAAGAGGCGCAATTCGCAGTTCTTCACGAACTTGGCCGCCCATTGTCCGGCGGGCACGGTGTCCGGTGGCAGCGCGCTGGCGGGTACGACGACCGACACGCTGATGTCGTCCTCCATCTGAATTTTGACGGCGGGATGAAAATCCTTCCGCAGCCCGAAGGTGCGCCACGCGCCGTCCGGGTCGAAGCCGACGCGCAGGTAGTTGCTGACGAGCTTGCGGTTGTCGCATTTCAACTCGTTGCCCGGCGTGCCGTTGATGATGTCCACGCTGAAATGATCGCGCCAGCGGTCCCCCCATTCGGGCTTGCAGAAGCGTTTCACCACGAACACCAGTTCCTTGATGTATTGCGGAATGGCTTCGAGCCAGTCGTTGTACTTGGCCGAATACTCGCGCGGCGCGGGCGTGAGCAGCTTGATCACCGAACCAAGCGAGCGTCCGGACGAGAGGATGGGCCGCGCGTCCGCCTTGCTCTTGTCTTTGAACCGCGCGCTGTAGTCGCGCGTGATCAAGTCGCTGACCCGGTCGAAATCCTTTTTGAAATCGGCGACGAACACCGGGCCGTGGATGATCGCATCGGTGATAGGTTTGGAGATTTCCGATTTGCCGCCGCCCGATACGGTGCAGGGCTTGTGGCAGAACGTGCCGGTGGGCCGGGTGCCGACCAGCCGCCAGGCCCGGTTGCCGGGCGGTTTCTCCATGCGCACCATGTAGCCGGATGGGCGTACATAAGTTTTCTCCGCCAGCAGCTTGATGCTGCGCGTGCCGCCCTCGCGCGGCCAACTAACGCATTGCTGGTGCAGATCAAAGTGCGCGTCCTCCGGCACGTAGAGGATGTCCGGGTGATTCCGGTCCTCCGCCCAACCTTCCGGATACACGGTCATCGCAGTCCCATTGAGCGAAACCATCTCCTCGAAGGAATGTTCCATCGGACGGACGTGGACATTGCCGGCGAACTCCTCGCCCAGATCGTAGCTGGGGAAAACGAGCGCGCCGCCGCCGTGTTCCTCCTCGCATAGGCCGAAAAGGTTCGCGGAATAGCTGATCTGCGTTTTGACCTCTTTCTTGCAGTAGCCGAAATAGTTGTCCGCGATGATGGTCACGATGACGCCGGTTTCGTCGCGGCAGGTCAGCTTGAATGCCTGACCGCGGTTGTAGAGCTCGTGTTCGTCACGCCAGCACATTTCGTCACGGCGCTGGCGTTCGGTGGCGTCATTCCAATGGGGCAGGCCGGCGGTTTTCTTGGTGATGCCGGCGAGGTGCGGCGCGAGGATGACGCAACCGGTGTGACCGGTCCAATGATCCACGTCCAACCCGGCGTCGGTTTCAGGCAGATATGGATCGCCGGCATTGCCGAAGATGCTCTCCACAAAATCGAGATTGCTTACCAGGTTGCCCGGCGCGAAGAAGCGGATCTCCATCGTCTTTTCCGCCGTGAAGCCCGGCACCTCCGGGCAGACCGCCGGCCGCAGGAACAGCGACACGAAACATTCTGCCGGCGCCGTCTGCCCCACGGTGAACGGCAGGCGCAGCAGGTCGCGCGGCGGCGCGAGTGCCTGGCTCAACAGCTTCGCAAAAACGGCCTTGGGCACGGACTGCTTGTCATCCGGAATGGGCAGCCCGCCTTCGGTGATGTGAAAGATGCCCTGGGTCGTCCGCCGGTCGCTCTTGGGATTGTGCAACACGCCCTGACGGACGCGGTAGGAGTTCACGATGTCCGACGCGAACTCGTCACGGCCCAGCGGCAGCGAAAGCATCCGCGCCAGCCCGGCGCGGTCGAGCACGAAAGTTTCCAGGGGCAGCTTGGCCACGGGCAGCTCCTGCAAGTAGTCGTAGAGAAAGGTCTGAATGCGCTGGTCCGCCGGACAGAGGTAATTGGCCAGCAGCCGCGTGCTCTCGCGCTGATGCGCGAGCAGCGCGGAAAGGAGGTCCGTGAACTCCGAGTCATCCGCCGAGGTCACCGTGGGGCAACCGATCAGCGCGAGTTTCAAATTGATGTAGGCCACCAGCTTTGGGTCTGGCGGAGTCGCGGGCGGAAAATTGTTATCAAGTCCAGTCATAGTTCACCTGATTTTCTGGTCCGGCAGTTCCTTCTTGATGCCTTCGTCGCGCGGCATCGAGTCGGGCAGCGCGCCGGATGTCTTCATCAGCCCGGCGAGTTCTTTTTGCAGTTCCTTCACTTTGCGCGCATGGCGCGGGTCGCCGATGAGGTTGTGACGCTCCTCCGGGTCGTGCTTCAAATCGTACAGTTCAGCGAGGTGACGGTCGGGGCCGCCGTCACCGGTGGGGTAATGGATGTATTTCCAATCGTCCGTACGGACGCCACGCACGTTGGGGGTGTAGGGGAATTGCTTCTCGTAGTTGTATTCGTAGAACCAGGACTTGCGCCACGAGCGATCGCCGGATTGCACAAGCTTTTTCCAGGAGCGTCCGTGGATGTTCTTCAACGGCGGCAGGCCGCAAAGCTCCAGCAGGCTCGGCGCGACGTCCAGGGTGAGCACCTGCTGCTCGACGACCCGCACCTGACCGGTCGGCACGAGGCCGGGATAACGCACGGCGAGCGGGATGCGGATGCTCGGCTCGTGCATGGTGCGTTTGTCCACCATGCCGTGCTCGCCGTTGAGCAGGCCATTGTCGCCCATGAAAACGATGATGGTGTTGTCGAACTGGCCGAGGTCCTTCAACGCCTGCACCAACTGCCCCACACTATCATCCACGGACTGAATCGTGCCCCAGTAGGCGCGGGTCATCGCGGCGAAATCCTTGACCGCCGCCGGGCTGGGATCGGGAAATTTTTTACGCCACTCGAACAGCGGCCCGTAAATGCCGTGCCAGGTGGCGAGCCGGTCTTTGATCCACGCCGGTTTGCCGTCCAACGCGAAGGCGGTGTCGGGGTATTCGATTTCAACGTGGTCGAAGCTGTTCGAATACTTCGGTTCCGGAAGGTAGAAACTATGCGGGGCCTTGTGTCCGAGCATCAGCAGGAACGGTTTGGTGCGCGGCTGTTTCAGAAAGCCGAGCGCGAGGTCGGTGACGACGTGGGTGTAGTAGCCGGGCCGCGCGGCACGCGTGCCGTTGACGTTGAACTCCGTGTCGTAATATTTCCCCTGCCCCTTGTGCGTGGCGAAGAAATCAAAGCCGGGGCGGCGCTCGTCGTTGTCCTCACCCATGTGCCATTTGCCGATGTAGCCGGTCTCGTAGCCGTGTTCCTGAAAGCGACCGGGGAACGCCGGCAAGTTCGCGGGAAACTCGGTGAAGTTGTTCTGCACTTTGTGGGTGTGCGCGTAAACGCCGCTCAGGATGGATGCGCGGCTGGGCGAGCACAGGGACGTGGTGCAGAACGCGTTCTTGAAACGCACGCCGTCGTCAGCGAGCCGGTCAATGTTCGGCGTTTTCAGATGCGGATGCCCCGCGCAACTCATCGCGTCGGCGCGCAGATCATCGCACAGGATGAACAGCACGTTCGGCCGCGCCACCGGAACGGCCGCCTCCGCCGGGAAGGAACCGATGACCGCCGCGAGCAAACAAAGGAAGAAAAGTCGTTTCATAAAGTTGCTTCAAAACGGAATGTCATCATCGCCGGTGTCGCCGCGCCTGGACTTTCTGCGTGGCCCGGACTTCCTCGGCGCGCGACGCCGTTGCTTGGTGAGCGGGTGCCGGTCGTCCCACCACGGGAACTCGGCCCAGTCAATCGGCGAACCATTGCAGCCGGGGGTGCCACATTCGAGCCAGAACGTGCCAGCCTCGTCCTGCCAGACGCGGGCGGCGTGGCCGGTGAAACTCTTGCCGCAATGCAGGCACCACTTCTCGTGGTCGAGGTCCGGCCAGGCACCGTCGTCGAAACAGTGTTCGCGCAACAGATTCAACTTCTTGTTGAACGGCAGAGTGACGTAATTTGTCATAAGCGTGCTGCGGCCGGTCGCCGACGTTTTCGCCGCGCAGCCTCACAAGAAACACCGCCGCCGTCAACTTGCCGGATGCCGGCGCGAAAAGAAACTTGCACGCGCCGGCGCGCGGGCCAGCCTGCTCTCCAAGCACGATTCAAAACAACCACCGCAGCTTCACCGCAAGCAAAGAATCCTCCGCCACCCTTGTCGTGAGCATGGGGTGTGTCCTTCCCTCGCAATCCAGCGCGTTTCTTATTGGCAAGCGCACGGTTCCTTTCGATAGTTCCGTTCTCAAATTATGGCTGAAGACAAGAAGCACGTTTACGACGAGAGCAAAATCAAAACGCTTTCCTCCCTCGAACACATCCGCCTGCGCACGGGCATGTACATCGGCCGCATCGGCAGCGGCGCGCATTACGACGACGGCTGTTACATCCTGCTCAAGGAGGTGATTGATAACGCCATTGACGAATTCATCATGGGCCACGGCAAGGAAGTGCAGATCACCATCGAAGGCTCGAAAGTCGCCGTGCGGGACTTCGGGCGCGGCATCCCGCTCGGCAAAATCGTGGACTGCGTGTCGAAGATCAACACCGGCGCGAAGTACAACGACGACGTGTTCCAGTTCTCCGTCGGCCTCAACGGCGTCGGCACCAAGGCCGTCAACGCGCTCTCCAAGGAATTTCATGTCCGCAGCCATCGCGGCGGCGAATTCGCCGAAGCCGCCTTCAAGCAAGGCATCCTCAAGACCCAGAAATCCGGCCGGGTCGCGGAGGAACCCGATGGCACCTTCATCCGCTTCGAGCCGGACCCGGCCATCTTCAAGGAAACCGAGTTCCGCGACGAACACATCGAGCGCCGCCTGCGCCATTACAGCTACCTCAACACGGGCCTCAAACTCATCTTCAACGGCAAGACCTTCCAGTCCCGCCACGGCCTGCTCGACCTCGTGATGGAAGACTTGCAGAGCGACCATTCCGAGCCGATCTACCCGCCGCTGCACTACACGAGCAAGACCCTCGAATTCTGTTTCACCCACACCAACAGCCGCTACGGCGAGGCCTTCTTCAGCTTCGTCAACGGCCAGTACACCAGCGACGGCGGCACGCACCTCAGCGCCTTCCGCGAGGGACTGCTCAAGGCCGTCAACGAATTCTCCAAGGGCGGCTACGAGGGCGACGACGTCCGCGAAGCGATGGTCGGCGCCGTCGCCATCCGCCTCAAGGACCCCGTGTTCGAGTCGCAGACCAAGAACAAACTCGGCAACACCGAAATCCGCTCCGACCTCGTCAACACGGTTCGCGAGGAACTGCTGCACTTCTTCAACCGCAACAAGGACGTCGCCGAAAAGATCATGGCGAAGGTCGAGGACACCAAGCAACTCCGCAAGGAACTGCAAGAGGTGAAGAAACTCGCCCGCGACCGCGCCAAGGCCATCACGCTGCGCATCCCGCAGCTCAAGGACTGCAAAATCCATTTCGACAAGACGAAGAACAAAGGCCGCGGCTCAATGGTCTTCCTCACCGAAGGCCAGAGCGCCGCCGGCAGCATCGTCAGTTGCCGCGACGTCAACACCCAGGCCATCTTCGTGCTCAAAGGCAAGCCGCTCAACGTCTGGGACCTCAAGCGCGACATCGTTTACAAGAACGACGAGATGTACAACCTCATGCGCAGCCTCGACATCGAGGACAACCTGGAAAATCTCCGCTACGAAAAGGTCATCCTCGCCACCGACGCCGACGTGGACGGCCTGCACATCCGCAATCTGCTCATCACCTACTTCTACCGCTTCTTCGAGCAGCTCGTGCATGACGGCCATCTCTACGTGCTGGAAACCCCGCTCTTCCGCGTGCGTAACAAGGAGAAGACCATCTATTGCTACAGCGAAGCCGAGCGCGACGAGGCGGCGAAAACCCTCGGCAAAAACCCGGAGATCACCCGCTTCAAAGGCCTGGGCGAGATCAACCCCAGCGAGTTCAAGCAATTCATCGGCGACGAAATGCGCCTCAGCCAGGTGGAATACGCCCCCAAGCCCGAAGCCGCCGGCATCCTGAGCTTTTACATGGGCAAGAACACCCCCGAGCGCAAAGACTACATCATGGCCAACCTCATCGTCCCCGTGGAAGCGTGAGGCGGGAATGGAGTGAATGAATTACAAGAGTTACAAAGTTACATGAGCGGGGCATCCCTCATGTAACCCATGAAACCATCCAACTCCCGTAACCCCTGCGGTCGCCTCCGCATTCCCGGCCGCCGCTGACGACGCCCCTGGCCCCGCACGCAAGGAGAATATTGCCGCCGACAAGACACATCCTGCCGCTGACAATCGCCCTAACACCGCCGACCGTTCCCCCGACGCCACCGACAACGCCCCCGGCCCGATGCGCAAGGAACATCCTACCGCCGACAAGACAGACGTCGCCGTTGACGTGACAATTGCTGCCGCCGACCGCAAATATCTATTCACCGACAATTGACATAGCCCCACCGACGGCGACTCGGACGCTGCGGACATCCCGCGTCCCGTCACCACCTCCCTGAACCTGACAGCCGCTGCAATAATTGCGTGTTACAGCGGCGCACCTGTAGCGGCGGTCTGTGACCGGCGACTGTGACCGCCGAATCCAACCAAACCCGACGGCGCTCACAGAGCGCCGCTACAAGTCGAGTGGAAACCACACCCGGCTGGCCTGGCGAAAACATGTCCGAAATCCGCCATGTCGCGGTGAAAGCAAAGCAGGACAGTTTCTGTAGTTTTCAAAGCAGGACACTGGCACCAAGAAGCACCAATGGCTCCGGCCCTGCGGCCAGTCTTTGAGGGATGCCGGAGCGAAGCGACGGCGACCGAAAAGACT
>JANNEF010000396.1:0-104866 GCA_031378375.1 Verrucomicrobiota bacterium
TGAACGTCGCGAGGTCCGCCGCGACGACGAGGAAGCCGCCCGCCGCGATGCTGACGTTGGTGAAGGTGACCTGCACACCGCCACTGAAACGCCAGCCGGTCAGGTCCACGACCGCCGCGCCCTTGTTGTAAAGTTCGAGCCATTCCTCCAGCACATTCTCCGACGGCGGATGATACATGATTTCCGAAATGACCACTCCGGTGGCGTTGGTGTCGAGCGTGTAGCCCCACGCGCCACCGGCAAACGCGTTGGCCGCCGCGTCCTGAATGCCGTGGCCGCCGGCCCAGGCGACGGGCACGGAGCCATCCGGCGGCTGGGCGAAGGCGAACGTGTAGGGACCGGTACCCGAACCAGAGACGCTGGCCGCCGCGACGGAATTGATGAGCAGGTCGGCGGCGTTCACGCCGGTCACGGGTTCACTGAACGTGACGGCGATGTTGGTGAGCGCGGCGACGGTGCCGTTGGGCGTGGGTGTCACGGCGGTGACGAACGGCGGCACCACGTCGAGCAACTGATACTGCCAGTTCGCGCCGGCGCTGTTGGTGTCGAACGGCTGCGGCGGCGTGAACACGTCTGCGATACCGTGCGGCGAAGCCCACGAAATCGAAACCGTGCCGTATGCCGGCTGCGCGAAGGTGAAGGTGTAATTGCTGCCCGAACCGCTGACGCCCGTGGCGGCGCCGCCGTTCACAAGCAGGTCGGCGGCGTTCACGCCCGCGACGGCTTTGCTGAACGTAACGGCGACTTGCGTGAGATTTGTGACGTTGCCGGGCGCGGGTGATTTGTTCGCGACGACCGGCGGCGCGACGTTCGTGCTGACCGTGAGGTTCACCACGCTGGACGTGGCGGAAAGCCCGGTGGCGTCCGTGGCCACGGCGGTGAGCGCGTAGTCGCCCGCCGCGACGTTGTTCCACGCGAAGCTGTAGGGACTGCTCGCGTCATCGGCAAGCTTCGCGCCGTTCGAGTGGAAGGCGACGTTCGTCACCGTGCCGTCGCTGTCCGAGGCCAGCGCGGTGAGGGTCACGTTCGCAGGCGCGGCGTAGGTGGTGGGATTCGGCGGCGCGGTAAGGCTGACGAGCGGGCGTTGGTTGGACGGCGGGATGACCACCGCGAGCAATTCCAGCTCGAAGCTCATGTCGGAGCTGCCGGCATTGCCCTGGTGAATTTCCACCGCGATGACGTTGGTGCCGGCCACAAGTACGCTGGGCGAAGGATTCGTGCCTTCAAAGCCGTATTCCGACTGGGTGGTTGCGTAGGTAAGGTAGCTATACGGACCGGAGTTCATACTCACGCGCCAGACCTCCTGGTTGTTGATGAAGACCACCGCACCATCGTCGCGGAGCAAACTCAGCGCGAGACTCTGGACTTGCGCCGGGTCATCCACGGTGAAGAAGCGGCGAAAGTAGGTGGTGGGGTATTTGTTCCCGGCGCTGGGACCGTAGCTGACAACCGTGGCTTCGTCCCCGTCGCCGTAACCGAGTTGCGCGACGCCATTGGACCAGGAACTGGCGTCGAAGGTGGACAGCGTCCAGGTCGCGCCCGGATCGGTGCCGTTGTCCAGATACTTCCAGACACTGCCGAGAGCAACGAGCGTGTTGGTCACCGGCGCGTTGAGGGGATTGACCGTCACGCCGATGGCCGCCGAAGTAGTCGTGGCTCCCTGATTGTCAGTGGCCACGGCGGTGAGCGAATAGATTCCGGCGGCCGCGTTGCTCCACACAAGGCTGTAGGGCGCGCTGGCGTCCTCGCCGAGCTTCGTGCCGTTCTGGAAAAACTCAACCTTGGCGACGCTGCCGTCGGCATCGGAGGCGGTGGCGTCCAAGGCGATGACGGCCGGCTCGGTGAAGGTGGCGTTGTTCGTCGGGTTGGTCAGCGCGACGGCGGGCGGGCTGTTGCCGCTCGGACCGGTGATGCCCATCAGTTCGAGGTCAAAGCTCACGTCCGAACTGGTGGGAAGTTGCTGGTGGATTTCGACTGCCACCACGTTGGTGCCGTTGATGAGCAGTGGGAGGGCGGCGTTCATGTTGGTGGAGTCGAGGGTGTTTTCGCCAAAGGCTACTGCGAGCGTGTCGAACGCGATGGTGCCGGACGGCATGTTCGTGCTGCGAAAGATTTCCACGCCGTTGAGATGCACCACGCCGCCATCGTCGCGCAGCAGGCGCAGGTGCAAGTTCGTGTGGCTGATGGCGTCGGTGACGGTGAAGGCGCGGCGGAAATAATAAGTGGTGGTGCGTAGTCCATTCGTGCCCGTGGTGCGGATGAGCGTCGTCTCGTCGTTTTCCAGCGGGCTGCTGCTGTAACCAAGTTGCGCGACGCCGTTGGACCATGAGCTGTCGTCATACGCGGGCGCTGTCCAGTTGGTGCCTTGATTGGAGCCGTCGTCGAGGTAGCGCCAGGAATTGCTGAACGCGATGAAGACATTCGTCGCCGGCGTCCACGAGAAGAAACCCATGTCGGCGCGGCTGCCATCGGCGTCGGGCGGCGCGGCGGGGTCGCCGGAATTGATGGCGGGCGAGCCGGGGCGCAAATGGAAGTCGAAGGCGGCCTCGTTCACGAACAGCGGGTTGGCGGCGGTGTTGCCCGTGCCCGGCCACGACTCGGAGAGCGCGCAGTAGCCGATGGTGAAATTGGTGGGGCCGAAGTCCGTATAGACCGCATCCGCCGAGCGCACGATGGAGTTGGTGACGCGGAAATCAATGATCGGACCCGGCGCGTTGGCCTTCACGCTGGCCGCGATGCCGCGCGTGATGCCGGTGATGGTGCTGTCGCTGATGTTGACGCGCCCCACCGCGCTGCTGCTGCTGGTCTTCATGTTCACGCCCACGTAGCAGTTCACGATGAGACAGCGGCGGACGTTGACCGTGCCGTCGAAGCCGCTGATGCCCTTGGCGTCCTCGTTCGGGTTCGGCCAGTCGCGCAGAATGCTGTTCGTGACCGTGATGGTGGAGCCGAATGTGTCAATCGCGTCGTCGTGGCCGCCGGCAAACACGCAGCCGTTGAGCGTGATGACCTGCCCGCCCTGCTGGCTCCACAGATAAATGCCGTCGTTGTCATTCGTCCCTTCCGGCGCGGCGGGCGTGCCGAACATTTCCGTGACCCAGGTGTTCTGAAGCTGGAGCGCGCTGCCTTCAATTTCCGGCCCCATGACGCAGCGGGCAAGGTGGCAGTTGGTGAAGGCCAGGTCCGAGCCGCTCGCCTGCATGGTCTTGCCGAGGTGATCCGACACGACGCAATGCTCGAAGACGTTGCTGGAATTGAACAGGCGAAACACCGGTCCCGTGCCCGTGTGCCCGACGCCCGGCGAGCGGCACGCCTTGGTGAACAGCGTGTGGCGGTAGGTGGAAAGCTGCGACGCGCCGAGCGTGGCGTTCGTGTGGCGAATCTCGCCCCAGTTCAAATTGGAAGTCGCGCAGGTGAACGTGACCGGCTGCTCCTCGGTGCCGAGCGATTGAACCTTGCCAAGCACGGTGACGCCCACGCCGCCGGAGCCGGACGCCACGCCGTTGAGCAACACGAGGGTATTCGAGAGAATGGTGAGCGTGTGGCCCGCCGGCACGGTGAGGGCGTTGGTGACGTTGACGACGTTGCTCCACGTTGTGCTCGCGCCGGGCAGCGTGCCGCCGATGGTCGTCACGGGCACGCCCGCCAGTGTCTTGAGCGCGCGATTGGCAGAGAGGCTGCCGACGGTGGCGGTGAGCGTGAAGTCCCCACCGCCGCTGAATGTCACCAGCGCGCTGCCCAATCCATTGCGAAGCGCAACCTTGTTCGTCGAAAGCGACACGCCACCGTCCGCCGAGAGTGTGGCCTCGGCGTCCCACAAGTCGCGGTCCCGCTCGCCGGCGGCGGTGAGCACCTCGACGCGCACGAGCACGGGGTTTTGCGGCAGGTAGCCATATTGAGTCACCAGCTTCACCGCGTCCCCGGCTGGAGGGGAAGCCGCCCATACGGGCGAAACACTGAGCAGGCCAAGCAACAAGCCGAACAACAGGACGGAACGAAACAACATTTTCATTGAGTTTACGAAGAAACCCGCCCGCTGTAAGCGCGCCACAACCGCTTCGTCCAGCAAGGGGAACATTGGGGAATAGTCTGCCATACCGACCGCAAATCACAACCCCGAGTTCGGGCCAAGATCGGGCGGAATTGTCCGCCGCGGTTTGTTCTTCGCAGCCTCCGGGCTTTGGTGTTCAATCCGCACTCAAATGAAGCTCAATCACGGCCTGCACCTGGCCTACTGCACCAACATCCATCGCGGCGAGGATTGGGCGCAGACGTTTGACGCGCTCCAGCGCCACACGCTGGCCGTGCGCGAGCGCGTCTGCGCAGGCAAAGCCTACGCCATCGGGCTGCGCTTGAGCGAACAGGCGGCGCGCGAACTGAGTGATCGCGCCGCGCTGATGGCCTTCCAACGCTGGCTGGAGAAAACCAACTGCTACGTTTTCACCATCAACGGATTTCCCTACGGCAAATTCCACGGCGCACGGGTGAAGGAGCAGGTCTATGCGCCGGACTGGACGACGCCGGAGCGGGTGGCCTACACGAACCGGCTGTTTGACCTGCTGGCGGAAATCGTTCCCGCCGGCGTGGAGGGGAGCGTCAGCACCGTGCCGGTGTCGTTCAAGGAATTCATCACGGACAAACGCCAGGTGCGCGAGGCGCGGAACAATCTCTGGAAATGCGTCGAGCACATCGAGAAACTCACGCGCCGCACGGGCCGCACGCTGCATCTCGGCCTGGAACCGGAGCCGCTGTGTTACCTGGAGACGAGCGCCGAGACCGCGCGGTTCTTCGACGAAATGCGCGCCGACCGACCCGGCGATCTGCGCCTGGACGAACATCTGGGTGTGAACTACGACACCTGCCATCTCGCGGTGGAGTTCGAAGACCCGCTCGACGCCATCAGCCGCTTGCGCGCGCACCGCGTCCGCATCAGCAAGATCCATCTCAGTTCCGCGTTGAAGGTGAAGCCCACTCCTGAAGTGCGCGCGGCGTTGAAGCAATTCGCCGATGACATTTACTTCCATCAGGTCATCGAGCGGGACGAAAGAAACAACATCATCCGTTACCGTGACCTCGATGTGGCTCTGGCTCTCGCCCATCCTGCGCCCCCGCTCGACTCGAAAGAGTGGCGCATCCATTTCCACATCCCGTTGCACAGCCGACCGACGCCGCTGTTCGGCAACACGTCCGACCATATCCTGGGCCTGCTGAAAATTCTCCAGCGCACGCCATCGCTTTGCACGCATCTCGAAATGGAGACTTATACCTGGGAAGTCATGCCGGCGGAGATGAAGAACCGCAGCGTGGTGGACCAACTCGTTTCGGAATACGAATGGACGCTGGCGCGGCTGGCGGAGTGCGAGTTCAGGAAGGAATGACCAGTTCCTGATGGCTCCCGCTTCCAGTTACCTCCGCACGCTCCTCATCCTGGGGCGTGTCTCCAACCTGCCCACCGTCTGGTCGAACTGTCTCGCCGGCTGGCTGCTGGGCGGCGGCGGCGAGGTGGAAAGACTCGTGTGGCTCTGCGCCGGCGCGACGGCGCTCTACCTCGGCGGGATGTATTTAAACGACGCCTTCGACGCGCAGTTCGATCAGCAGCACCGCTGCGAACGCCCGATCCCCTCCGGCGCCATCCAGGTGGAAACGGTTTGGAAATGGGGGCTGGGCTGGCTGTTCCTTGGATTGATCACGCTGTGTTTCTTCGGTCGGACTACCGCGATCTTCGCCGCGCTGCTTGCGGGCAGCGTGCTGGTTTACGACGCCGTTCACAAAATCTTCGCGTTCTCGCCCGTGCTGATGGCGGCGTGCCGGTTCTTTCTCATCCTCGTGGCGGCATCCGCCGCGCAGGACGGCGTGACCGGGTTGAGCCTTTGGACCGCGCTGGTGCTGGCGGCCTACATCGTGGGATTGAGTTACCTGGCGCGCAAGGAAAGCACGATGGCCAGCGTACGCTACTGGCCGTGCCTGTTTCTGGTCGCGCCGCTCGTGCTGGCGTTTCTGGTCAACGCTGGCGATTACAAACTCCCCGCGCTGGTGCTCGGTTCGGCGCTCGCCCTTTGGATGGTTCGCTCTCTGCAATTTGCCTTCTGGTCACCGCAAAGGAACATCGGCCGCAGCGTGGCCGGCTTGCTGGCGGGAATCGTTCTCGTGGATTTGCTGGCCGTGGGCGGCGGCGGCACGGCATTGGTCGGGGCGATCTTTGTCGCGCTGTTCGCCCTCGCGCTGCTGTTTCAACGGTTCATCCCGGCGACGTGAACAGACCGCGGGCGTCCTCGCCCGCAGCGGGTTGGAATCACCAGAGCCGGGGAATTTTTGGCCGCGCTTTGGCCCGCGCAAGCGGCTGCGGGCGAGGACGCCCGCGGTCCCGGCGTCGGCCGCATTTAAGTTGAACTGCGTCCCGTCCCGGCCTTTACTCGCCGGCATGAAAGCCACACCGCTCCTTCTCGTTTTCACAGTCAGTGCTGCCGCCGTCTTGTTTGCCGCCGAACCGCCCACGCCCTCCTTCCGCGCCGTGGACGTGGACACGAAAATCGAAATCGGCTACGGCGTCGCCGTCGCCGACGTGGACGGCGACAAGAAGCCCGACATCCTGCTCGTGGATAAAAATCAAATCGTCTGGTACCAGAACCCAACGTGGAAGAAACACGTCATCGCCGAGAAACTCACCAAGCAAGACCACGTCTGCATCGCGGCGGCGGACATTGACGGTGACGGCAAATGCGAGATCGCCGTCGGCGCGGAATGGAACCCCGGCGACACGGTGAACAGCGGCGCGGTTTTCTATCTCATCCCGCCCGCCGACCGGACTCAAAAGTGGGAGCCGGTGCAACTGCCGCACGAGCCGACCGTCCACCGGATGCGCTGGGTGAAGACCGGCAATGGCAACTCCGAGTTGGTGATGGTGCCGCTGCACGGACGCGGCAACAAAGGCGGGGCCGGGGCCGGCGTAAAAGTCCTCGCCTACAAGATGCCCGCCGACGTGAAGCAACCGTGGCCAACCGAAGCACTCGATGACTCGATGCACATGACGCACAACTTCGATCCCGTGCAGTGGGACGCGGACGCCGCGCAGGAATTGTTGATCGGCGGGAAGGAAGGCGTCTTCGTTTGGAACCGGGTGGATGGCAAATCACGCGTTGCCCAACTCGCCGGCACCGAGGGCGGCGGCGCGGGCGAAGTCCGTCACTGCAAACTCGCCGGCGGACAAAAGTTTTTCACGACCGTTGAGCCAATGCACGGCACCGCCCTCGTGTCCTACACGCCCCCGACCGCCGGCACCGATCAGAAACTCTGGACGCGCCGCGTCCTCGACTCCTCGCTGGTGGACGGCCACGCGCTGGCGTGCGGCGACTTGCTCGGCATCGGCTCGGATCAAATCCTCGTCGGCTGGCGCGCAATGGGCAAACCGGGCGTCAAGGTCGGCATCAAACTTTTCACGGCGCTCGACGCCAACGGCGAGAAGTGGCGGCAAACGCTCGTGGACGACAATACGATGGCCTGCGAAGACCTTTGCTTGGCGGACCTCGACGGCGACGGCAAACTGGACATCATCGCCGCCGGCCGCGCGACGAAGAATGTGAAGGTGTATTTCAACCAAGGCGCGAAGTAACGCTGCCGTGTAACTGACGATGAAACGCGCGCTCCGCTTTGGCATTGGTTTCGTCATACTGTGCGGGCTGGCGCTGCTGGTTAAAGCTTGCGGAACCGTGAAGCGATTTGGCGACGCGACAGTTTATGACCGCTGGAATTTTCCATTTGTCGCGGTGGACGAGTTACGGCTGCCCAAAATGGAGTTGGACCATCCGCGCACCTACGATTTCAAAGTGCGCGGTTTGCCCTCCGCCATCTACCCGCGGATGTTGCGCCTGGGCGTGCGCTCGGACGAGATGGACATTGGCACCCGCAACAATCAACAGTGGAGACAGTGCGAACTGAAAATCGAACTGCGGTCACTCGCCGGCGAAACGTTCTACTCGCGCGTATTGCGGTTGGCGGAACCGACGAATCGTTGGCGGGTGGGGGCAGACCGATTGGAGATTCGTTTCGAAGTCATGCCGCGAGAACCATGGGGATATATGGCTCCTCGACCTATTGAAGAGCCTTCCGATATTAACTTCACTCTGCCGCAGCACAATTCCTACGATGTCCACGTCGAGGTGGTGCATCCGTCAAAGAATCCTTTTCACAAAGCACAACTGTTCACCGAGCAACTAATCTTCAACTGAACATGCGAATCCTCGTCCGCCTGTTTCTCCTGTTCGCCTTGCCCGCATTGGCTGCGGACCCGCTCATTCATGCCCATGCGCATAACGACTACGAGCACGCGCGCCCCTTGCTCGACGCGCTGGACCACGGCTTTTGCAGCGTTGAGGCGGACGTGTGGCTGGTCGCCGGCCAACTGCTCGTCGCGCATGACCGTGAGAACGCGAAGCCGGAGCGCACGCTGGAGAAACTCTATCTGGAACCGCTGCGCGAACGCATCGGGCAGAACGGCGGGCGCATTTATCGCGGCGGCCCGCCCCTCACGTTGCTCGTGGACATCAAATCCGACACAACCAACACATACGTCACGCTGCGCGACGTGCTCAGGCGTTACGAAAAAATTCTCACGCGCTTCCACACGAACAGAACTGAAACCAACGCCGTCACCGTCATCATCTCCGGCAATCGGCCGCGCGAGTTGATGGCGGCTGAAACGACACGGCTCGCGGCTTACGACGGGCGCCTGGCGGATTTGGACGCGCCCGCTTCGCCGCACTTCATGCCACTCGTCAGCGACAACTGGACGAAGCATTTCAAATGGAAGGGAACCGGGCCGCTGCCACCGGAGGAAATGGAGAAGCTAAAACAGCTCGTGAAGAAAACTCACCGGCAGGGCAGGCAACTGCGCCTGTGGGGGACGCCGGATGGTCCCGCCGTCTGGAGTGAACTGCTTGCCGCCGGTGTGGACTGGATCAACACGGATGACCTCGGCGGCTTTCACAAGTTTGCCGGAGGCTTTCAGCCGCGCGCGCCGCGATGAGCGCGGTTTAGAATCCGTCCGGAGGTCAACCTTCCAATTCGGGCGTCCCACGGGCGGCGTGCCAGTAGCGCGCCACTTCTACCGACTGGTTCTCATGGTCAACGCGATAAACAATCCGGTAAGACTTGAAGATCAACTCCCGTATCATTGGATTTCCGAATTCTGGCACTGCCCGCCCCATTTCTGGAAATGCAGCCACTGACTTGGTGTGCGTTATCAGGGTCCGCCCGAAGCGTTCGGCGTTTTGCGAACTATGAGCAGCGATAAAACGAACTGCCTGCTCCAAATCTTCAATCGCCGGGGCGAAATGATTACTTGGAAAGCCATGAAGGCATCAGCTTCTCCACGTCCTCGATGGGGACGCCTTCACCCCGGTCCAATTGTTCCAAGCCTTCACGAACACCGGCGATGAATTCGATCTCGCGAGCGATATCTTGCAACGAAGCCGATTCCGGCAGTCGCCGCACCAGATCGATGACGATTTCTTTGTTGCTCATGCCAGCAGTTTCGCAGGAACGCGGGGAAACGCAAGGTCACGAACCTCGCGTGAACAGCGCCCTTCACCCACCGATGCAACTCATGCTCCGGCTGGGCGGCACGAAGTCCGGCTCGCCGATGTGGTGCCGCGCCTCCTTCTGCCAGACGACTTCGCGCAAATACTCGCGCAGTTCCTCGTCGTTCGCGCCGCCCCGCAACCGTCCGCGCAAGTCGTGCTCCGTCACGCTGAACAGGCAGGTGCGGATCTTGCCATCGGCGGTCAGGCGCAGGCGATTGCAATGGCCACAGAACGGCTCGCTCACGGGCGCGATGATGCCAATCTCGCCGCGGCCGTCGGCAAAGGTCCAGCGTTTGGCGGTCTCGGACTCGTTGTCCGACCGCACGGGGCGCAACTCGTAACGTGCCTGGAGTCGCTGTAGAATTTCCCGGCCCGGCACCACCAGTTCCTTGAGCCAGGCGCGGGCGGAATCCAGCGGCATGAACTCGATGAACCGCATCGAAAAATTCCGCTCGCGCGCAAACCCGGCCAGCGCTTCGATCTCGTGATCGTTGATGCCGCGAATGACCACGGCGTTCACCTTCACGGGGTTCAAACCCAACTCTTGCGCCAGTCCGATGCTGGCGATCACTTCCTCCAGCCCATCACGCCCGGTGATCTTTTTGAAATTGTCACGGTCGAGCGAATCCAGACTGAAGCTGATGCGCCGCAGCCCGGCGGCGCTCAAGGCTTTCGCCTTTTGCTGAAAGAGAAAGCCATTGGTCGTCATGGCCAGGTCGGTGATGCCCGGGATTTTGGCGAGACGCTCGACCAACACTTCGAGTTGCTGGCGCAGCAGGGGCTCGCCGCCGGTGAGACGCACTTTCTGGATGCCCATCTCGACCGCGAGCCGGACGACGCGCTCGATTTACTCGAATGTCAGCAAGTTTGCGCGCGGCTGCCATTCGCGCACGATGGGGGTTGAGTGCGGAAGCGTGGCCCAGCGATCGCGGTAAAAATTCTGCGCGGCCTCCGTTTCCGGCAGGCAGTAGAGACAACGGAAATTACAGCGGTCGGTCAGGCTCACCCGCAGGTCGCGCAGGATGCGCCCGTGCGAATCCCGGAGCACGGCAGCCGGTGTCATTTACTTCGGCGGCACGGGCTTGGCCGGTCCGTTGGTGGCAGGGGTTAGAATCGCGGCGCTGCCATCCTGTTTCAGCTCCACGTTCAGATTGAAGTTCGTCTTCGGCGCGGCGGGCGTCCCGGCGGACGCGAGGCCCGTGATGAGTTTCTCGGCGCCCTTGGCGGGCGGGCCGTAGATGCCCATGCGCAGCCACTCCAGGCGGCGGGAGATGGACAATTCTTCCTTGAGCTTGGCCACCTGCGTGCGCAGCACGGCGAGGTCGTTGAACTGTCGTTCCAGTTCGGCCTTCTCCGCCTGAAGCCGCTTGAGTTCCTTGAGCAGGAACGTGCGGTCGCCCTCGGAGGCGGCGAGTTTTTTTTCCGTGTCCACGATCAGTTTGTTCAACCCTTCGATGGAGCTGTTGAGGTCCACCATCTTCTTGGTCTGGTCGTCGATCTGGCTGGCGAGTTCGGCGATGCGTGTGTCGCGCTTGGCCATCTCGGCCTTGGCGGCCTCGGCGGCGGCCTGCGCGTCCTTCTGCGCCTTGGCCAGGTCGGCGGTGACTTTGACGAAGTTGTTCGAGATCGCGGTGCGCTCCTGAACGGTCAGGTTGAGGTTGGTTTCCAGAATGGCGGCGATGCGCTGCTGGTCTTCGAGCTTGGACTGGGTTTCAACGACCGTGTTGGAGAGCGTGACGATATGGGTATGATCCTCGCCCTGCTTCTTCACGGCATCGTTGTGCCGGTAGAGCAGCGCGGCTCCGAGGCCCGCCGCCAGGAGGAGCAGTATTACAATTGCAGCTTTCATAAAAGTCATTCGACATTGAGCGCGCCGCCTTGAAATGGCAAGCGTTACATCCGTCTCTTGAATAACCGACGCTCTCGCTTAGATTTGATTCATGGAATTACCAAACGAAGTTCCGGTGATGACGCTCCCCACCGCCACGCTCTTTCCCCAAGCTCTTTTGCCGCTCTACATCTTCGAACCGCGCTACCGTCAGATGCTCGCCGACACGCTTGCCACCGACCGCGTGATCTCCATCGCCATGCAAAAACCCGGCCGCGTCCGTGAAACGCCCTGCGGCATCGCCGGCCTGGGCCTCGTCCGCGTCTCGGTGGACCATCAGGACGGCACTTCCCACCTGATCCTTCAGGGCATCACGCGCGTGGAACTCGTCGAAACCGTGCAGACCAAACCGTATCGCATCCACTCCATCCGCCTGTTGACCACGCCGCCCAACGACAGCGTGACCGTGGACGCGCTACAGGCCAAGTTGCATGAACTGGTCCGCGAGCGGATGGAACTGGGGCCGTTTCCGTTTCCATTTCCGGTCGTGAAAAAGACCGGCGGCACCAAGACCAAGGCCGGCGGTGAGTCGCCCGCCCATTTTTCCGCGAAAGAAATCCTGCACTACCTGGAAAACATCGCGGAAGCCGACCAGTTGGCCGATCTGGTTTCCTGCGCGCTGCTGCCGGACGCGGTGGAACGGCAGACGATTTTGGAAACGGTCGAGGTGGAGGCCCGCCTCAAGCATCTCATCCATTTTTTAATGGCGGAAATCCGCCGCGCGCGAAAGAATGCCGGCGCATGAACGAACCAACTTCCCCCGACGTCGCCGGCGGCAACCCCACCCACGAGGAGATCCTTTCCGCGCTCTTCGCCAACATGGTCATCCAGCAAACCAACATGGCGATGATTTTTCTGGGGCGCGTGCCGCATCCGGAAACCGGCCAGCACGTCCAAGATCTCGAGACTGCACGGATGTTCATAGACCAGTTGGAAATGCTGGCGGTGAAAACCAAAGGCAACCTGAGCAAACAGGAGGAAGGTCTGATCAAGCAGGGACTCGGCGCTGTGCGCATGGCCTTCGTCGAAGCCGCCGGCTCCGAGGACGCGCCGCCGGCTCCCCAAGCGGAACCGACTGTCACAGCCATCGCAGCCACCAGCGCCCCAACACCCGCGCCCGCGCCCGCGCCCGCGCCCATCCAGCCCAAGCCCGCCGCCGAAGCGAGCGCGCCGCCTGCGGAGGAAGAGTCCCGCAAGAAATACTCGAAGAAGTATTAAATTTTGCGCCTCCGCCACGGCGGTTGGAAGCGGCGCGCGAATCGAAGGCCAAGATGTATTCACGCGGCGTTTTCATTCTCGTCTGGTTTCTCCTGGCCGCGCCGGCGTGGGCCTTTTCGTTGATGACTTACAACGTGAAGGGCAACGGAACGAGTAGTTGGAGCACCAATACCGCGCAGGTCCAGGCCATCGGCCGCCAGATGCTTTACCTCCAGCCCGACGTCATCACCTTCAACGAAATCCCCTACACGAACACCTGGGAGATGGCCAACTTCGTGAGCGCTTATCTGCCCGGCTATTTTCTGGCAACCAATTCCGGCACCGACGGCACCGGCAGCAGCGGCTTCATACGCAGTGTCATCGCCAGCCGCTACCCGATTGTGCGATCCCAAAAATGGCTCGATGGTGTCACGCTGGTTCCATTCGGCTACAGCATCTCGCCTTCGTCTTTCACCAGGGATCTGTTTGAAGCAGAAATCGTCTTGCCCGGTTGGGCGCAGAACCTGCACGTCTTCACCACGCACCTCAAGGCCACAGAAAATAACAATGGCGGCACCAGCTTCACCAACAGCCTTCTGCGCCGCGCCGCCGAAGCCAGCGCGATTTCCAATTTCTTTGTCACCGGATTTTTAACCACCAACGGCAACCGTCCCTACGTGCTCACCGGCGACATGAACGAAGACATCAGCAAGCCACCCAGTGGCAGCGGCCATCCCATCGAACGGTTGATCAGCGCGCCCACCGGCCTGCGGCTTACCACCCCGGTCAATCCAGCCACCGGAAGCAACGGCACCTACTTCACCGCCGCCTCCGGCAATCCATCCTCGCGCATTGACTACATCCTGCCCGGCGGCCTGCTCTACTCGAACATCGCCAGCAGCCAGGTCTTTCGCACGGACAAGCTGACGCCGCTGCCGCCCAATCTGTTTTCGACCGACAGCCGCACCGCGTCCGATCACTATCCGGTGCTCATGTCGTTCCACAATCCTTACGATGTGTTGTATCACTTCACTTCCATCGTGGTGAACACGCAGTTGGTGAACCTGGGCTGGCAGAGCACATCCGGCCGCCAGTATCGCGTGGAAACCTCCGCCAACCTGCTCTCCTGGTCCGCAGCCAGCGGCAACCTCACCGCCGCCGGCACCAACCTGAACTGGACCACCAATCACACCGGCGCCGCCCGCTTCTACCGCATTTACCGGCTGCCGTGACGCGGCACCTTCGCCAAGCCAATCCGCGTCCTACTTCCCCTTGCGCGCCTCCGCCTCCCGCGCCAGCGCCGCCTTGTATTTCTCGTCAAGGATTTCGACGTTCGCGCCCTGTTTGATTCGAGCGAGATAATCCGGCATCTGCTTTTGCATCTCCTGCTGAACCAGAAAATCCTTGATGTCCTTCGCCACTTTTTCCAACTCCAGCTTCTTCGCCGGGATCTTCTCGTGCAGCTTGAGGATGTGATAGCCGAACATCGTCGTCACCACGTCGCTGATCTGGTTGGTCTGGAGTGAAAACGCCGCCGCCTTGAACTCCGGCACGAACGGGTCATTGCGCGAGAAGGTGTATTCGCCGCGCGTCTCTTTCACGCCGCGATCCTCCGAATGCTGCTCAATGAGTTTGGCGAAATCCTCGCCGGCCCGGGCGCGCGTCAGCAGCTTGTCTATCTGCTCGCGCTTCTGCCGCTTCACCGTGTCAGGCAGGTCCTCTTCCGTGTCCTTCGCGCGCGTGGCCAGCAGGACATGACTCACCCGCACCCGCTCCGGTTGCTCCAGCTTCGCCAGGTTGGCCTTCTTGAATTCATCAATCTGCTTTCTCCCCTCCGTCAATTTGCCCAGCGTCACATCCGGCTGCTTGGCCAATTTCTCCAATTCAGCCTCGGCCACGCGCACCATCAAGTCCACGCCCGTCTGGTAAAACTCCTCCACCTGAGCGTCAGTCGCCACCAGTTTGGATTTCAACTCCCGCTCCAGCACCGCCTCGGAGATCGCCTGCTCCATCGTCCGGTTGGTGAACTGCGTCAGCGTCATGCCCAGCGCGCGAATCTGGCGCGCGAATGACTCCTCGGACGCGGCAGCCTTCCTGGATTCGATGAAAAATTTATCAGCCACCTCCCCGGCCTTGCTCTGGTCGTTGGTGGTGGCGCGATTGACCAGCAGTTGGGTTATAATCAGTTTATCGAGCAACTGCGCCTCGCGAATCACCCGCTGCTCCTCCGGCAGGGCCGTGCCGCGCGCCGCCAGATTCGCCTTGAACGCGGTGAACGCCTCGTCCACCTGGCTGCGCTTGATCTCGACCCCCTTGCCCCTGGCCACCACCGGGTCGTCGAACAGTGGCGCGGCCGCGGGCGCCGTGAGAGCCGCCAACAAAACCATCACCATCGCGGCCAACTGGTTGATCGTGGGTTGCATTTCAGAGTTTCACGACCCGCACATTGCTGATGTCGGGGTCGTTGTTGATTTCATCAAGCACCGCCTGCGGCGGCACGCTGTCGAGGTTCAATACCGTGAGCGCCTGGCCGCCGGCATTGTCGCGGCTCAGGCTCATGCTCGCGATGTTCACACGATGCCGGCCCATCAACGTGCCGATGTGCCCGACGATGCCGGGCCGGTCCTTGTTGTTCATCAGAAACAACACGCCTTCCGGCACAATCTCCACCGGCTGGCCGAGGAGGCGCACGATGCGCGGCTGCTGCTTCTTGCCGAGAATGGTGCCACCCGCCGAGAACCGTTGCTCACCCGATTTCACCGCGACATGCAGCCATTCGTTGTAATCCGTGTCCTCGTTGGACTTGATTTCCTCGACCACCAGGCCCAGGCCTGTGGCCAGCGCCCGCACGTTCACCTGATTCACGTCCTTGCCGCCGGCGGATTCCAGAAAGCCCTTCAACACAAACCGGGTGATTGGGTCCGTCGGCAACTCCGTCGCCTTGCCGCCGTAGGTGATCACCAACTCGTCGTTGCGCTTGGGCGCGATTTGCGCCAGCAGCCGGCCCAGTTTCTCCGCCAGCGTGAGGAACGGTTTGACGATGGCGTAGGTCTTCGCGTCGAGGTTCGGCAGGTTCACCGCGTTGCGCACCGCGCCGTGGACGAGATAATCCGTGATGGCCTCGGCCACTTCGATGCCCACGTTCTCCTGCGCCTCGTCCGTGCTCGCGCCCAGGTGCGGCGTCATGATCACCTGCGGCAACTCGCGCAACGGCGATTCCTTCGGCAGCGGCTCCGTCTCGTAAACATCCAGCGCCGCGCCCGCCACCCGGCCTTCCTTGATCGCGGCAAGCAGGTCCGTTTCGTTGATGATGCCGCCGCGCGCGCAGTTGAGCACGCGCACGCCCTTCTTCATCCGGGCGAAGGCGGCGGCGTTGACCATGCCCTTCGTCTCGTCGCTCAACGGCATGTGGACCGTGAGGAAATCGCAGCGCGCATAAAGGTCGTCCAGGCTCTCGATCAACTCGACTTGCAACGCCTTGGCGCGGGCGAGTGTGAGGTACGGATCGTAAGCGACCACCGTCATTCCAAAGGCGATGGCGCGCTTGGCCACTTCGCTGCCGATGCGGCCCATGCCGAGGATGGCCAGCGTCTTGTTGTAAAGTTCGACGCCGGAGAAATCCTTCCGGTTCCACTGCCCGGCTTTCATTGAGGCGTGCGCCTGCGGAATCTTGCGCGCCAGTGCCATGAGCATCGAGAAAGTCAGCTCCGCCGTGGAAATCGTGTTCCCGCTGGGCGTGTTCATCACCACGATGCCGCGCTGCGTGGCGGCCTCCACGTCCACGTTGTCCACGCCCACGCCGGCGCGGCCCACGACGCGGAGCCGGGGCGCGGCGGCGATGACGTTGCGGGTGATCTTGGTTTCCGAGCGCACGACCATCGCCTCGACCTCGCCGACAAGCAGGAGCAGTTCGGCTTCGGGCAGGCGCTTGTCCAGCACCGTCACCTTCAACTGCGGCTGTTGCTTGAAATACTCGATGCCCTTCGGAGAAATCGGGTCGCAGATTAACACGTTCATAAAAGAGGGCGGAGTCTAGGAGAAGGGTGCGGAGCGGTCAAACTTTCAAATCCAGAAAGCCGTCAAATCCTGGAAGCTGGGTCCAATCTGCTTCACCCGAGCTGGTGCCACCGCTGGAGGAGCCGGTCGAGTTGTTCCGCATGAACGTCGAGTCCGGCTTCGGTCCAGATGACGGCGTGAGCCGCCGCGATCTTCTTCTCCATCGGCCATTGGGCGTTGATGCGCTGCTCGATCTGGTCCGTGCTCCAGCCGCGTGCCCGCAACCGCTCCCGCTGCGTCGCCGCCGAACACGCCACGCAGACGATGAAATCAAAATGCGCCGCTGCATTCGTCTCGAACAGCAGCGGGATGATCACCACGCCCAACGGCTCGCCGGCCGCGCGCCACACGGCGACTTGCGCCAGCCAGCGTTCGCGGATGCGCGGGTGGACGATGGCTTCCAGTCGCGCGCGTTCGGCGGCATCCGCGAAGACTCGGCGAGCCAGTTCCTCGCGGCAAAGGAGTCCATCCGCGCCCACGATGTCTGCGCCGAAGGCCCGCTGGATTTCCACCAACGCCGGTTGGCCCAACTCGACGACTTCACGCGCGAGCGCGTCGGTGTCCATCACGGGCACGCCACGCTGGCGGAGCAAGTCGCCCGCAGTGGACTTGCCCATGCCGATGCCACCGGTAAGGCCAATGAGTTTCATCGCGTAGGACTATCCCAAACAATCGAACCGGAGGAAACGGGGGAAAACGATTGGCGCGGGCTTCCCGCCCGCGCCCCAACCGTCAGGGCATTCGCAGCACGCGGTAGAACCGCTGGCTGAAATTCGTCGCGCCGGGATCAACACAGTTCGTCGTCATCGTGGTCAGCGTGACGGAACTGATGGGCGTCCACGGGCCGGTCACGTTCGTCGCCGCCTCCAGGACGTAGGTCTGGCCGGGCGTGCCGTTAAGCGTGAGGCGGAACTGGTGATTGAGCATCAACGACGGCGACACCAGCAGCGGCACCGCCGGGGCGGTCACGCTCACGATCGTTTCCGTCGAGTTGTTGCCGGCATCGAGATCAATTTCCGTCGCGGCCACGCGGGCGGTGTTGGTGAGCATGCTGCTGGCCGGTGCGATAACCACGACCATGACCGACGTGCCGCTCGAAGCCACGAGGCTACCCAGGTTGAAGACGAGCGTCTGCCCATTGGTGCTGATGGCGGCGGGGACCGGGGCCTCCGCGAGCGCCGCGCCGTCCGGCAGCGTGTTGGTCAGAAAAATTCCATTCGCCGTCGAGGGGCCGAAATTGGTGACGGTGATGATGTTTGTGACACTGGCGCCGACCGCGACGGGATCGGGCATCGCCACGGCCGTCACCGCCACGTCCGCGTGCGGCCCCACGCCGACCACCGCGCGGGCGATGTTGTTGGCCGTGTTGGGATCCAGTTCAAACGCCACCACGCGGGCGATGTTGGTAAGCGCGCCATCGGCGGTGGGCCGCATCGGAATGGTGACAGTAACGCCGTTGGAAATCGGTAGGCTGACCAAATTGAACACCAAAGTCTGGCCGTTGGTCCGGAATGCGGCGGGCACCGGAGCCCCCGCCAGAGTCGCATTCGCGGGAAGCGTATTCGTCAGGAAAATCCCGGTCGCCGTCGAAGGTCCGTGGTTGGTGACAACGATGGTGTTCGTCACCAGATCGTTGATCGCCGCCGAACCCGGCAGCGCGGTCGCGGTGACGGAGAGGTCGGCCGCCGAACCCACCGTGTCGGTCGTGGTGATCGTGAGGCTCCAGCCACCGACGATGCTGCCACCGTCCTGACTGTTGTCGTCAATGATGAACAGGCTCCAGACGCCATTGGGATTGCTGCCGTTGAACCCGGCCAGGTTCGTGCCGTAGGGGCCGGGCGGCGCGGGCGCGGGGAACAGCGCGTCCACTGAACCGATGTTGGACGGCTTGAAGCGGCCCGAAGCAATCGCCGCCGTGGAAAGTCCGGTCGGCGCATCGTCGTCGAACGTCAGGGTCACGTTGTTGAGGTCGGTGCTGCCGCCTACGTCGGACATCAGCATCGCGGTCTGGCCCTGCGGCCCGACCACCACCATGTCAATGTCTTCCGGGAAGGTGTGGTTCAAGCCGAGAACGGACACCGTCACTTTGGAGATGGAACTGCCCAACCCCGCGACGTTGATGGTGGCGGGGAATGGCGCGATCGGCCCGCTGTCGTTGATGGTGATGATGTTCGCGTTGGCAACCGGCACGGCGGCCAGCCCCAGCAGGTAGGAGAACGTCACCGTGCCATAATCGTTTGACCCGTCGCGCAATTGGAGCGTCGCCGTGATTGTCGAGCCGGTCACGCCGGTGGCGGTGAAGCGGTAGTCGCGAGAGACAGACGCGCCGTTGGTGACCAAGATGCCGTAAACATTGGTGGTCGGTGCCAGCGGTGTGACACCGTTGCCCGCCAACAACGTGACCGTCAGATTGGTGGTGTTCACCTTGCCGGCGTTGCGCAGGGCGAAGCGCACCGTGACGGTCTCAGTCGGATCAATGATGTTGTTGGTGGGCATAAGGCTCTCGTTGATGAGCGAAGAACCCGCCGCAATGATGTTCACCTCGTCGTCTTCGATGCGCAGCGTGGCGTTGGTCGGAGCGCCCAGCAGCGCGCCGCCCGTCGGATTGCGCAGCGACATCGTCAAGGTTTCCAAACCCTCGGCCAGCGAGTCGTTGATGAGGGCAATCGGAAAACTCTTGGTAATTTCGCCGTTGGCAAAGGCAACAACGATGCCGGTGGTGTTCGTGAAATCCAGGCCGCCGATCGCCGTCCCGTTGCTCACGACCACACTCACCGTGACGATGCCGTTGCTGCCGCCGGTGCGCGCGAGCATGATGTTGGCGACGCCGTTGCTTTCATTCCCGTTGTAGGTGGACGAGGTGAAGGCGATGCTGCCGGCGTTGTCCACGATGGACAGCGTCGCGGCGCCGTTGGTGGCATCCAGAAACGCGCCGCCGGTCGGATTCGACAGATCCAGCAACACCGTTTCAAGCCCCTCGGGGTTGCCGTCGTTGATGACGGGGATGCTCACATTCCGGCTCGAGAGATCGTTGGCCGTCCAGGTGAGCACATTGCTGACGGTCGTGTAATCCGATCCCGCACCGGCCGTGCCGTTGCGCGTGGTGAACACCACCGACACATCGCCCGTGCTGAGGCCGCGGCGCACGACGGTGACCACCGCCGGGCTGACCTTCTCGCTCACGATGTAATTCGTCTGTGAGAAGCCGAAGCTGACGTCGTTGTCCACAATCGTCAGGGTGGCGGTGGGCTGCGTGCCCAATGAAGTCGTCAGAGACGGCTGCGGGTTCAGCAACCGCAGCGTCACCAACTCGTCACCTTCCACCACGAAGTCGTCGAAGACGGAAATAGTGAGGTTGCTTGAGGTCTGGCCGTCGGCGAACGTCAGCAGGTTCGTCACGCGGAGATAATCTCCCGCAAAGGTGGCCGGATCGAAACCGGTCGCCCCGAGGTCAATGGTTTCAAACTCGACCGACACGACGCCGTTGGAGCCGCCCTGCCGAATGACGCCGATGGTCACGTTGGTGCCGAAGAGCAAATTGGTGAAGCCAAAAATATTCGTGCCAGCGGGAATCAGCGTGTTGCCACTCTCACGCACCACGTAGTTGGGCGACGAAAAACTAAAGCCGGTGTCGTCGTCCAGAATCGAGATCGTCGCCGTCGGCCGCACGGTGCCGATACCGGTGCCGGGCGACTGGCTCTGGAGGGAGAGGTTGATGTTCTGGTTCCCTTCCACGCGCGTGTCGTTGAGAATCGTCACGATGAACGACTGGCTCGTCACCCCCGGCGCGAAACTCAACGGAGCGTTCGTGCCCAGGTAGTCTGCATCCAGCAACTGAGCCGAGCCATCGGAGGTGACGGCGGTGACCAAGACCAAATTGTTGGTGTTGCCCGAGCGCGTCACAGTGATGGTCACACCGTCGGCGTTCTCGTTCACGTTGTAGTTCGCCGCCGAGAAATCGAAGGCCACCTCGTCGTCGTCAATGTTCACCACCGCGGTGGCCTGGCCGCCGATAGTCGCTCCGCCCGTGTTGGTGGACAACTGCAAGCCAATGGTCTCGATGCCTTCGACCACCGTGTCGTTCGTCAGCGTAATGGTGAAACCATTGGAGGTCTGCCCATTGGTAAAAATGAGCACCCGCGTCACGCTCAGATAATCCACCCCCGGCGCAAACACCGTGCCCGGGACCGCCGAGCCGCCGCCGGTCTGGACCGTGACCGTCACCAGACCCAGGCTGCCGTCCACGCGCCGCACATCGATCACCGCGCCCGTCCCGCCGGGCACGCCGTTGGTTTCACTCACGGTGTAAAACGCCTGGCCAAACACGAGCGTGCCCGGCGTGTCATCATCACGGATGGTCAATTGCGCGGTGCTGCGGCCCAGCGACGCGCCGCTGGACGGTCCAGACAGCGTCAGATTCACCGTTTCCGGCCCCTCGGTGTTCGTATCGTTGCGCAGGGGAACGGTGAAAGTCTTGGTCGTCTCACCTTCATCAAACACCAGCAGGCCGGTGACACTGTCGTAATCCGAACCCGCCATCGCACTGCCGTTGCTGGTGCTGAAGTTCACCGACACGACGCCGGAGCTGCCGTTCGTGCGGATGACGGTGATGACCGCGTTGGAATCGGCCTCCGACGCGCTGAAAAAGTTCGTGCTGAAACTCAGCACGCCCGGACTCAGGTTGTTGTCCAGAATCGTCAGGGTCGCGCTGGCGCGGCCCAGTACCGCCGGCAGCGTCGCGTTGAACAGGTTCAGAAACACTGTTTCGTTGCCTTCCACTTCCAGGTCCACGGTGACCGGGATGTTGAAGCTCTGCACGCGCACGCCGGGGCTGAACACCAGCACGCCCGCGCGGTTCGTGTAGTCCAGATTCGGCGTCGCCGTGCCGTTGGTGGACGCGAAGAGCACCGTTACAAAGTCCGTCGCCCCGCCGGCACGCGTGACGGAGATGCGCGCCGACACGCCGCTCTCGGTCACCAGGTAGCCGCTCTGCGTGAAGCCGAGCACGCAATCGTTGTCCAGAATGGTCAGGGTCGCGGTGCTCGGGCTGCCGTTGGTCGCGTCGCCCGTCGGGTTGGACAGGGTGAGTGTCAGCGTCCGGTCCACGTTGGTCACCGAATCGTCGGACACGGGAATCTCCACCGTCTGGAAAGTCTCGCCCGGCGAGAAGATCAACACCTGATTGGTCACGCCCTGATAATGCGGCGGGCTGGTCGCCGTGCCGTCGGTCGTGCTTAAGGCCACCGTGACCTCGCCCGTCGCGCCGCCGGCGCGAACGACCGTGATCGTCGCGATGCCGAGGTTCTCCACCACGCGGAAATTGTTCCGGACGAATTGCAGCGTGCCCGCGCCGAAGTTCGTCCCGCCGAGCAGCCGGGCGATGGCCACGCGCGGCTGATCGTTGAACGCGGTGAATCCGCCGCCGACCGCGATGCCCTGATCCCATGACTGCACCGCGATGGCCTGGAGGAAGTTGTTCGCGCCGGTGCCGAAGTTGATCGTCGCGTCCGTCGAGCCGTCCGGGTTGAGGCGTGTGAGCCGGTTGCGCCGCAGCCCGTTGAACACCGTGTAGCCGCCGCCCACGAGAATGCGCCCGTCGCCTTGCAGCGCCAGCGAACTGACGTAGTCGTTGGCGCCCATGCCCGGATCGGCGGCGAACCCGGCCACCAGCGCCCCGTTGGTATCCACCAGCGCCAGCCGGGCGCGCGCCGTCCCGCCGTAATTGGTGAACGCGCCGCCGATCAAAATAGTCCCGTCACCCAGCAGGGTCACCGCGTTGATCGGCCCGTCCGCGCCAAGCAGGCCGCCCGTCATGAAACTCGTGTCCACGGAGCCGTTGGGGTGCAACCGCGCTAGCCGGCGGTGGTCCTGCCCGTTGACGGTGGTGAAATCGCCCGCGATGACGATTTTGCCGTCCGGCTGGATCGCGACGGCGCGCACCGGCGCGTTGGCGCCCAGGCCGGGGTTGAAGGTCGGGTCCACCGCGCCGTCAGCGGCGTTGACGCGCGCGATGAAGTTGCGCGTGATGCCGCCCACCACGGCGAACAACCCGCCGATGACCGCCTTGCCGTCTGCTTGCAGCGCGATGGCTGAAACTGCGTTGTCCAGGGACGCGCCCGCGACGAAATTGGAATCCAGCGAGCCGTTGCTTTCGAGGCGCACAAGATAGGCGCGGTTGGTCAGGCCGTTGAAGGATGTGAAGGCACCGCCGACGAGCACCCGGCCGTTGGGCTGCAAGGCCACGGCGCGGACGGCGTTGTTCGGACCGCTGCCGCCGAGGTTGAACGTGGTGTCCACCGTGCCGTTGGTGTTGAGGCGCGCGAGGCGGTTGAGGCCGACGCCCACGAGCGCCGAGTAATCGCCGCCCACCACCAGTTTGCCGAAGAGCGCGGGTTGCGCGGCGTTGGTGTAAAGGCCCAGCGCATAGACGGTGCTGTTGGCCGCCGCGCCGGGGTCGAACGTGCCGTCCACCGAGCCGTCGCCGTTGAGGACGGCGTCGCGGTTGCGGGGCAGCCCGTTGACGACCGTGAACTCGCCGCCGATGGCCACCTTGTCCGCCGTTCCGCCAATCGCGACGGCGGGCCGGTTGGTGCCCTCATACGCCCAGAAGCCGCCGAGCAACCGGCCTTCGTTGACCACGACGGCAATTTGCGTCGAGACACCGATGTATGGAACGGAGAACGCGCCCGCGCCCGCAAGGTTGGTGTCAAACAACCGGATACCCTCGTAGTAAACGCGGAAGTTGTTCGTGGTGCCGGCCAGCGAGGTCGCCGTGATGTCCAGCGTGCCCACGCTGAACGGCGTGAACAGCAGGTTGGTGCTCACGTTGTTCGGGTGGAACGTGAAATCATCCGCGAACGGCAGCAGCAGCGAACTCGCGCCGGCCTGGGACAACACCGCCACCGAATGCACGATGTCGTTCGCGCCCGTGCCCGGATTGAAGCTGGCGTCCACCGACCCGTCCGGGTTGAGGCGGACGATGCGGCGATACTCCTGGCCGTTGAACGAGGTGAACGCGCCCGCCACCAGGACTTGTCCGCCCGCCTGCACCGCCACCGAACGCACCAGCGCGTTGGCCGCCAGGCCCGGATCGAAGGTCAGGTCTAGCGTGCCATTGGCCCGCAAGCGCGCCACGCCGTTGCGCGCCGCGCCGGCCACGTCGGTGAACGTGCCGCCGATGATGACGTTGCCGTCGTCCTGAAGGGCGATGGAGGCGACGCGCTCATTCGCACCCAAGCCGGGGTTGAACGACGTGTCCAGGCTGCCGTCCGCGTTGAGCCGCGCGACGCGCGGGCGGCTGACGTTCAGGACGGTGGTGAAATCGCCGCCGATGAGCAGTTTGCCGTCGGGCTGCACGGTCACAGCGTGAACCGGTCCGTTGGCGCCGTTGGGGCCGACGAGCGAGTTGTTGAAATTCGTGTCCAGCGTGCCGTCGGAGTTCAGGCGCGCGATGAAGCGACGGAGCGCGCCGTTGACGTTGGTGAAGGCGCCGCCGATCACCACCTGCCGCTCGCCGGGCAATCCCGTTTGAACCGCGCCGCTGTAGGTCCAGGAATTAGTCACGGCCCGGCCGGCGTTCACCACGATGAACAGGTTGCTGCCTGCGCCCGCGACGTAGGGCAGCGAGATCGCGGCGTTGTTCGTGAGCGACACGGCCAGGAGGGCGTTGGTTCCGACGCCGGTGACGGAGAGGACGTCAATGAAGTTGGTTTCGCCGGCCAGCCCCACGAAATTGATTGAGATCGTGCCCGGCGCTCCGCCGGCGGTGATCGGGCCGTTGGTGTTCGCCGATCCGCCGATCAACGAGGCCGCCCCCACGGGGAAGCCCGGCAGCGGCGTCTGCGCCACTGCCAGCACGCGGTCATTTGGCCCCGCGCCCGGATCGAAGGCGAGGTCCGGCACGCCGTTGGTGTTCAATCGTGCGACGCGGTTGCGCGCGGTGCCGCCGATGGTGGTAAAATCGCCGCCCACGACAACCAGCCCGTTGGTGCTGGCCGCGATGCCGAAGATGGCGGCGTTGGCGCCGTTTGTCGGGTTGAACGAGAGGTCCACCACCGCGTTGGTGTCGAGCCGCACGAGACGATTGACGGCGATGCCGTTGAACGCGGTGAAGTCACCGCCCACGAGCAGGCGTCCGTCACCGCTGGGTACCACCGAATACACCGGACCATTGGCGCCTGACAGCGCGTTGAACCCGGGGTCCACTCCGCCCGCGAGCAGATCGTCGTCGGCGATGGTCAGGGTGGCCGTCGCCGGAGCACCGAGCGCCGCGCCGCCGGTGGGGTTGGCGAGCGTGAGGTTGATGGTGCGCGGCAGATGGGGAATCGCGTTACCAATGATCTGGACCTGAACGTTCGTGCTGATCTGGCCATCCGCAAATACTACCACCATGTTCGTGCCGACGAAATCCGCGTCGTCGCGCGCCGTGCCGTTGCTGGCGATGAACCTGACCGTGATATTGCTGGAACTGCCGTTGGTCCGGAGAATCAGGATGTCGGCAAACATCTGGTCTTCGCGCACAAAAAAGGCATTCGTGCTGAACTGCACCAGCCCGGGGCTGGGTTCGTTGTCCACGATGGTCAGCGTCGCATTCGTCAACCCGATGCTCGCCCCGCCAGTCGCGTTGAACAAACGCAGCGTCAGAAACTCGGCCGTCTCAGCAGCCACGTCCTCACGGATGCGAACGGTGAAAGTCTTGCGCGTCTCGCCATCGGCGAAGGATAGAATGCCGTTGGTGGAGATGAAGTCCTGGCCGCTGGTCGCCGTGCCACTGCTCGTGGCGTAGTTGACGGACACCAATCCCGTGCTGCCGTTGGTGCGCACCACGGTGACCGTCACGGTGGTGTTGGATTCGATCACCGAGTAGGTCGCCGGGTCGAAGGTGAACCGGCCGGGGCCGAAGTTGTTGTCCACGATGGTCAGCGTGGCGTTGGTAAGCCCCAAGGCGACGGAGTTGGTCGGAACCGGGTTCGCCAGGATCAATTCCACGGTTTCATTGCCTTCAATGAGCGCGTCCACAAACAAGGGCACGTTGAAGTTTTTGATCACTTCGCCGGGCAGGAACGTCAGTGAACCGCTGGTGAAGGCAAAATCCGCGTCTGGCGCCGGCGAGGAGGTGGCCGTGCCATTGGTGGTGGTCATGAAGTCCACCGTCACCGCGCGGTTGGTGTCGCCAGTGCGGACCAGCGTGATGGTCGCCGTGCCACTGGGCGCCGCTTCACTGATGCTGTACGTGGCGGAGGCAAACTCCACCTGGCTCTCGTCATCCAGAATGGTCAGCCGGGCGACGGGCTGCGGGCCGGCCAGCGCGGCATTGGTAAAAATCAATTGCAAGTTCACGGTGCGGTCGGGGTTGAGCACGGTGTCGTCAATATTGGTGATGATGAAACTCTGGCGCGTCTCGCCCTCCGGGAAGATGAGCAGCGAGCCGTCGGGGAATTGGAGCATTTCGTTGGTCGCCAGGGAATAATGGACACCAAACACCGCCGTGCCGCTGAGGTTGGTGAAATTAGCGGAGATTGCCCCCACTGTGCCGCCCACGCGCCGCACGGTGATCAACGCGTTGGTATCGCTCTCGGAAAGCGTGAAGAAGGCGGTGGTGAATTCAATCGCGCCGGGGCTGGAGATGGACCCGCCGTGCAGGCGCGCGATGTACCGGCGCGACCGCCCGTCGAACGTGGTGAAGCCGCCGCCAATCACAATCTTGCGGTCCGGCTGGATGACGATGGCCGAAACAAAGCTGTTGGCGCCATCGCCAAAATTGATCGTCGGGTCCGTCGAGCCGTCGCCGTTCAGACGCGTGAGCCGGTTACGAGTAACGCCGTTGAAGGTCGAGAAGTCGCCGCCCACCACGACGCGGCCGTCGGCCTGCATCGCCAGTGCGTACACCGCGTTGTCCGCGCCGATCTGGCCGTCCAGAAAATTGGTGTCCACCAGGCCGGCGGCGTCGAAGCGCGCCAGAAAATTGCGGTTGGTCGAGAAACCGTCGCCGCCCGTCACGCTCGTGAAGGAACCGCCGACCACCAGCATTCCATCGGGCTGCACGAGGATGGCGCGCACGGGCGCGTCCGCCGCCGGGTTGAAGGTCGTGTCCACCGTACCGTTGCGGAACAACCGCGCAAGATTCGTGTGCAGCGAGCCGTTGATCGAAGTGAACTCGCCGCCGATGAGAATCCGCCCATCGGCCTGAACGGCCAGGGCATAGACGATTCCGTTGACGCCGGAACCAGCGAAGAAAGTTGCGTCGAGCGTGCCGTTGGTGTTGAGCCGCGCAATGCCCGGCCGGGTGAAACCGTTGAAAGCGTTGAACGCGCCGCCCACCAGGATCTTCTCATCACCCTGCACGGCCACCGCAAAGATCGGGTTGTCCGCGCCGGCGCCCGGATTGAAGAACGTGTCGAGCGTGCCATCGGTGCTCAACCGGGCGAGGTGCCGACGGTTGATGCCGCCGACATTTGTGAACGAGCCGACGATGACCGCCTTGCCGTCGGGCTGCAACGCCATCGCGCGAATGGGCGCGTTGGGACCGGTTCCCGGATCGAAGGACGGGTCGAGGATGCCAGAATCCTTGAGCCGCGCCACGCGGTTACGGACCACTTCGTTGACGTTGGTAAAATCACCGGCGATAAGCAGCCGGCCATCGGGTTGCAGGGCCAGCGCGTTGACGGCGGCATTGGCGTGCGTATTGGGATTGAACGTGGAGTCGAGCAGGCCCGCCGGGATGTTGAACGATTCGTTGTCCACGATGTTCAACACCGAATTGCTGATCGCGCCCAGCGCAACATTCGTCGGATTGAGCAACGTCAGCAGGACGGTCTTGTTGCCGTCTTCTTCCACATCATCCGCGATGGACACGGTGAAACTCTTGCTCAACTCGCCCGGCAGAAACACGAGCGTGCGGTTGGTGTCGGCATACTCCCCGCCCGGCAGCGGCAGCGGCGTGGCGGTGCCCGCCGACGTGGCGAAGTCCACCGAGCCGGTGCCGGCGATGCCGCCGGTGCGGACGATGGTGATGGTCACGTTGGTGCCGTTCTCGTCGGCCACGTAGAGCGGTTGCGTGAAGGCCAGTTGGCCGAAGGCGTCGCCGTCCATGATGACCAGGGTCGCGTTCGTCACCCCGCCCAGCGCGCCCACCGGCGTCGAGTTGAACAAGGTGAGAGTCACCGTTTCGAGGTTGGGTTCGACCTGGCCGTCCGCCACCAGCGGAATCGTGAAAATCTTGGGCGAACTGTCGCCGTCATTCCAGACGAGCACGCCGTTGGTGCCGGTATAATCGCCCGGCCGGCTGGTGTTGGCACCGGGACTGTTGGTGAAGTTCACGCTCACGACGCCGACGTTGCCGCCGCCGCGCGTGACGGTGATGGTGGCGAAACCATCGTTCTCGCTGTTGGTAAAACTGTTCGCGCTGAAATTGAGCCGGCCCGGGAGAAAGTCGTCGTCCACAATGATCAGCGTCGCGGTGAGGCTGGAGGTGGAGAGGCCGCCCGGCAGCTTCGCGCCGCCCGTCGCGTTCGTCAGCACCAGGAGAACCGTCTCGTCGAACTCCACCGTGTTGTCGGCAGTGATGGGAACGGTGAATGTCCGGGTCGTGACCCCGTGGCCGAAGGTGAGCGTGCTCCGGGCCGTGGTGTAGTCCGGGCCGGCGGTGGCCGTGCCGTTGCGGGTGAAGTAGTCCACGCTGACGCTGCCATTGGCCCCGTTGTTGCGAACGACGGTGATGGTCGCGCGGATGGCGTTCTCGTTGGTGCTGTAGGTCGGCGAACTGAAGGTGAACACGCCCGCGTCAAAGTCGTTGTCCACGATCGTCATCAGCGCGGAGGAGATGCCAAGCGCGCCGCCCAGCGGGACAAATTCGCCGCCAAGATTGATGCTGCCGAAGGGAGAGGCCAGCCGCAGGTTCACGTTCTCGTCACCCTCGATGGTGAGGTCGTCGAGAATCGGAACGGTGAAATTGGTGAAGTTCAGGCGCACGTCGCCGTCGCTGCGCGTGAAGCCGAAGAACTCGTTCCACCGCGACGGCACGCTCAGGGCGTTGTAATCCACGCCGTCGGACGCCAGCCGGTCGCTCGCGACGGCGACCACGCCCAGCGTGCCCAGCGCGCCGTCAATGCGGCGCAGCGTCACGGGCAGGCTGCCGGAATTTTCGTCGGCGGTGTATTCGGCGGCGGCAAAGTCCGCGTTGCCCGGCCCCTGCGGCGGGTTGGCAATGGCAAAGAAGTTGGTGACCACCACGTTGGTGGCGACGAAATTGGTGACGCCGCCGACGATGTTGGTGAGCGTCACCAGGTTGGTGGCGACGGTGCTGTTGGTGAAGAATCCCCACGTCCCGATGAGCCGGGCGATGTTGTAGCGGTTGCGCTTTTGGGCGCGGCCCCAGACCGGCGAGCCGATGGGCAATTCCTGCGGGTCGGCGGTGAGGCGCTCGTAGCCGCCCTCGTTGATTTCCGACGCGAAGTTGCCGCCGACGTTCGTGAAGGAGCCGCCGATGATCAGGTTGCCGTCGGGCTGGAGCGCGATGGTGTTGATGAAGTTCGGCGTCTCGAAGTCGGCGGCCTTGATCACGCCGGCATACTGGTTGTACGCCGTGTCCATGAAGGTGGTGTCCAGCGTGCCGTCGAGTTTCAGCCGGGCCAGACCGACGCGGCGTGTCTCGTTGTAACTGGTGAAGATGCCGCCGATGAAGGGCCGCTCGTCCGCGCCCAGCACCATCGCGTAGATCGAATCATCGGCGCCCGTGCCGGGATCAAAGGTCGTGTCGAGCGTGCCCTCGGCGTTGAGCCGCGCGATGTTGTTGCGGCTGCGCAGGTCCACCTCGTGGAATTCGCCGGCGACCAAAATCTGCCCGCTGGCCTGCACGGCGATGGCGCGCACGGAGCCGTCCACGCCGGTGCCGGGGTTGAAGGTTGTGTCCAGCGTGCCGTCCGGATTCAGCCGCACGATGCCGCCGCGAAATTCATCGTTGAAAAACTGGAAGTCACCGCCCGCCATGATGCGGGGCACCCCCGTGCCGTCGTCGTAGAGCGCGAGCGACCAGATGGTGCCGTCGCCGCCGACCCCGGGGTTGAATGACTCGTCCAGCGACCCGTCGGGATTCAATCGGGCAAGGCCGTGGCGCTCGATGTCGTTAAAGAAAAAGAAATTGCCGGCCACGATGATCCTCTCGTCCGGCTGAAAGATCATCGCGCGGATGGGGCCGTCGGCGCCGTTGCCGGGGTTGAAGGTGACGTCGAGCGTGCCGTTGGTGTTGAGGCGGGCGACGGAGTTGCGGAGGATGCCGTTGTAAGAGGTGAAGCCGCCGCCGATCAAAACCTTGCCGGCGTTGAGGCTGTTGGTCGGGATGGTGTTGGTTGAATAGGCCAGCACCGAGTTAACGAAGGCGTTTGCGCCCGAGTTGGGCGTGGCCATGAAGCTGTTGTCCAGCGAACCGTCGGCATTCATCCGCGCGATGTAGTTGCGCCGCGTGCCGTTGACCGCCGTGAAAGTGCCGCCCAACACCGACTTGCCGTCGTCTTGCACGGCGACGGACATGACCATGTCGTTGGCGCCGCGCGTGCGGTTGAACGGCGGCGTCGTGAAGGAGACTTCATCAGGATTCCACTCCCGGTCCAGCGCGCCCGGGGACTGATCGTCGTAGAGAATGGTCACATTGGCCACGCTCGCCTGCGAATTTAGGAAGAAGGTGCTCGATCCAATGATCCGTACCGTGATGTCTTCGTTGAACTCAACGAGCGAGTCATTGAGAATACGAATACCCACAAACCGACGAAAGGAACTTTGAGGTGGAGAGGTCAGGTTTGTGCGATAAATGCCGTCGGAACTCAGACCGATGGGAGGGAACATTTCAAAATCAATTCCCGGACGCGCGTAATCCGACCCCGGTTCGAGCGGCAGGTTGTTGTTGCCGATCTGCAGCGCCACCGTACTGGCACCACCATACGGCAGAATCACGGCGACCGTGACGATCCGCGAATTGTTGTTGGTGCGCGGATATTCATCCACGCGATAATGAAGCCGCTCGAAGCCGAACTGGTTGAAAAATATCGTGTTCGTGAAGAACGACGCGCTGTTGTTGTAAATGTCCAGCACGTTGAGGGACGCCGTGTTCGTGGGGCCAAGCGTGGGCCGGATGGTGAGCGGATCCTCACCCGCGCCCGCCCGCGGGTTGGCCAGCACCAAGGTCGCCTGGTTGTTGCCAAACCCGAAGACATTGAATCCAAAGAAGATGTTCGAAGTCGTGGAGAAGGCGGTGTAAATCGGCACGATGAAGTTGGTGCTCATCTGGAAGTCGTCAAACGTCAGCGTCCCGCTCACGTCCGTGTAGCCGTAGTAGTTCGTGGTGAACAAATTCGTCCCGAAGGCATTCGTCCCGAACAAATTCGTGTCGAACAGGAAGTTGTTCGTGGTGGAATAATCCACCTCCACCCGGCCCCGCGCGCCGCCCGTGCGCGTCACCGTGATCAGCGCGCCGGGAACGTTCCGGTAGTCGCCGGCCAGCAGGCCGGGGGCGATGCCCTCGAACATCGTGACCGTGTAGTTGGTGGTGCTGAAATTGATTTCTCCGGAGAGATTGGCCGACGCGATGGTCTCGTTGTCGAGAATCGTCAGCACCGCGTTGGTGAAAATGCCCAGCGTCGCCCCGCCCGTCGGATTGGCCAGCGTGAGGTTCACCGTCCGGTTGCCGTCCGGGTTGGCGTTGTCCACGATCTGCACCAGAAACGTCTGGTTCGACTGGCCCGGCGCGAAGGTGAGCGTGCCGCTGGTGCCGTAGTAATCCGTGCCGACGAGCGCCGTGCCGTCGCTGGTGGAAAACTCCACCGTCACGTCGCCCGGCGAGCCGCCGCCGTATTCAACCGTGACCGGGATGAATCCCGGCGTGTGTTCATCCACGAGAAAGGTGTCCGAAACAAACCGGACTTCATTCGTGCCGACGGGCGGAACCACGGCGCCACCAGCTCCCACGACGCCGGGCAGATTCCAGTTGAGCCGGTAAAATCCCTGGAAGGAGAAAAATCCGTCCACCACGATCCGGTACTCCGTGCCCGCCACGGCGTTGAACTGGACAAAACTGTCCAGCCCGAAACCGAAAAAGAAGTTGTCGTCGTTGTAACCAATCCACACCAGATTGGTGAGGTTGGTACCGGCGTAAACGCCCAGGGTCGTGTCAATGCCGAAGCCGAAGCCAAAACCGGAACCGAAGGAGCCGCGCGTGCCAAACGTGTCAAACGTCGCCACCCCATTGGTCGGCGCCACCCAACTGAACCAGACGGAGCTGCCAAACGTGTTGAAGAACGGAAAATTGGGGAACGCCGGATCAGGTTCGCCCGGCTCTCCCGTCGAGCCGACATTGCTGCCGTTGAGCGAGCCGCGCGCATTAGGGATCGGATAGGCGTTGGTGAAATTGTCGTTAATCGGCTGCGCCGCCGCGTCCCATGGCAGCAGTCCAAAACCCACCGCCAGCAACAAACCCAGCCACGCCCAACGGGCCAGTGGCCGGAGGCCGCCGCTCATTCGCCATCTCTGCATTAAACTCGTCATAGTACTTTTCAAAAATTCCACCGGCGCACGCGCCGTTCGTCACCCGTTCACCCGCGCTCCGCCACGCGGTTAGTGCTGCCGCGCCCGGTAAAAGCGGCTGCCCACCGTCGGCGGCATCGGATCGGTCAACGTCACCGTCCCGCTTGTCGCCAGATTCGTGGCCACCGGCATCCACGCCGGAGTCAGCAGACTCAGCGTGGCTTCCAGCACGTAGCTGCGGCCAATCCGGCTGTTGATAGTCCAGGTCGTCTGACCACCCGCCACCCCGCCGCCGAGAAATTCGCAGGGCAACCCCGTCGTTTCGCTGTTCAGCCAGACCACGCCGCGCCGCGCGAAGCCGCTCACCTTCGTGAAATCGCCGCCCATCAAAATCGTGCCGTCGGACAGGAACGTGATCGCATACACCGTGTTGTCCGCGCCGGGGCCGGGATCGAACGTCGTGTCCAGCGAACCGTCCGCGTTGAGCCGCGCGAAGCGGTTGCGAACCGTCCCCAGCACGTTCGTGAAGTCGCCGCCGATGACCACGCACCCGTTGGTCTGCAAGGCCACGGCATAAACCGTGGCCGTCGCGTTCGTCAACGCCGCAAAGCTCGCGTCGAGCGAGCCGTCGGCGTTGAGCCGCGCCACCGTGACCCGCACCGGCCCGTTCGTCGAAAATGCGCCGCCCACCACCACCTTGCCGGCGTGCGGCCCGTTCGTGTAAACGGCCGCCGAATAAACCGTGCCGGTCGTCAGCGCGGTCGGCGTGAAGTTCGGATCGAGGAACCCGTTCGAGTTGAGCCGGGCCACCAACTTGCGCACCGCGCCGTCCACCGCCGTGAACGCGCCGCCAATCACCACCTGGCCGTTGGTATGCACGAACACCGAATGCACCGGCCCGTTCGCGCCCGTGATCGGATTGAAACTCACGTCCGGCAGGCCGTCCGCCCGCAGGCGCACCACGCCCGCCTTCGGCTGGTTGAACCCGCCGCCGATCACGATCTTGCCGTCCGGCTGGATCGTCAGCGCGTTCACCGCCGCGTCCATTTGATTCGGCTGGTTGAAGCCCGTGTCCGGCGCACCGTTGGTCAGCAGCCGCGCCACGCGGTTGAACGCCTGCTGGTTCACGCTGCTAAACGCGCCACCCAGGAGCACCTTGCCGTCCGTCGCGACGCCCACCGAGGACACCAGCGCGTTGGCGCCCGCGTTCGTCAGCACCGTGGTCACCACATTGGTCGGCACGGACGTCACGGCACCGCTGACGGCATTGGTCACGAAATTAGTGACCACGTTCGTAAAGTTGGCCAGCGTGCCCAGCGCGAAGCTGGTGTCCAGCGAGCCGTTCATGTTCAGCCGCGCGATGCCCAGCCGGTTGGTGTTGTCGAACGTCGTGAACACGCCGCCGATGACGACCTTGCCGTCGCGCTGCCCCGCCACGGCGCGAACGAGTTTGTTGGCGCCCGCGCCGGGATTGAAGAACGGATCCACGGAACCAGGCCCTTGCTCGTCATCCTCGATGGTCACCAGCACATTGGTCGCCCCGCTCAACACCGCGCCGCCCGTGACATTGGAGAGCGACAGGAAGAAGGTCTCGTTGCCCTCCACCACCGCGTCCTGGGTGATGGGGATGACGATGAGGCCGATGGTCTGCCCCTGGCCGAAAGTCAGGAGGTTGCCGGCAGGCGCGTAATCGTCTCCGATGGTCGCCGTGCCGCCGCCGAGCGTGTAAGTGACCGTCACCACACCCGCGCTGCCGTTGGTGCGCGTGAGGGTGATGATGGCGTTGGTCGCGCCTTCGCTGAAACTGAAGGTCGAGTTGGTGAAGCTGATCGTCCCGGGACTGAAGTCATTGTCCCGAATCGTCAGCATCGCGTTGGTGAACTGACCGAGGCGGACGGTGCTCACCGGGCTGGCGTTGGTCAGCCGCAACAGCACCGTCTCGTCGCCCTCGCTGCCGAGCGTGTCGTCATTGATCGTGATGTTGAAAGTCCGGACGGCCTGGCCGGGCGCGAACGTCAGCGTCCCGTTGGTGGCGGCGTAATCCACGTTGTTGGACGCGCTGCCGGCGGTGACGACGTAGTTCACCACGGCCACGCCGTTGGTCGCGCCGGTGCGGAGCACCGTGACGACCGCGTTGCTGCCCACCACGTTTTCGTTCACGTTGAAATTCGCCGCGCTGAAACTCAACAGGCTGTCGTCGCTCACGATGACCAGCGTCGCCAGGGCGATGGCGGTGCCATTGGTGCTCAGGGCCAGCACGGCGGTCTCGTTGGTTTCCACCTCCGAGTCGTTGCCAATCGGCACCATCAACACGCGGCTCGTCTCGTTCTCCACAAATTCGACCGAGTTGGTGACGGCGGTGAAGTCGCTCCCCGCCGTGGCCGAGTCGCTGGACGCGGTGAAGATCACGGTGTTGGTGCCCGTGGCACCGCCGACCCGGGTCACGGTGATGAAGGCGTTGGTTTCGTTCTCGTTGAGGGTATAAACCGGCGCGCTGAACCGGAACGTGCCCGGGCCGTCGTTCGCGCCGCCGAGCAGCCGCGCGATGGCGTTGCGCGGCTCGCCGTTGAACAGCGTGAACGCGCCGCCCACCACGATATTCGTGTCACCCGGCTGGATCACCACGGCGGAAATCCGGTTGTTCGCGCCCGCGCCGAAGTTGATCGTCGGGTCAATCACCCCGTTGGTCGTCAGACGGATGAGACGATTTTGGATCAAACCGTTGAACCGCGCGAAGGCTCCGCCCACCACCAGCTTGCCGTCGGGCTGGATCGCGATGGAAGTCACCAGATCGTCCGCGCCCGTGCCCAGCGGCAGCGGGTTGAAAGCCGTGTCCACCGCGCCGGTCGGCCACAGGCGGACCAGGCGGTTGGCGTCGAAGCCGTTGAACCGCGAGAACGCGCCGCCCACCACCAGCTTGCCGTCGCCCTGGATCGCGAGTGCGTCCACCAGCACGTTCGGGCCGGTACCGGTGACGAAATTCGTGTCCAGGCTCCCGCTGGCGTTCAACCGCGCCAGATACGCCACGCTCACACCATCCACCGAGGTGAAATCGCCGCCGATGACGATTTTGCCGTCGGACTGGATGGCCAGCGCCAGCACCTCGCCGTCCGGGCCGTTGCCCGGATCGAAGCCGGTGTCCACCGTGCCGTCGGCGTTCAAGCGGGCGAGGAAATTTCGCGTCGTGCCACGCAGCGAGGTGAACTGGCCACCGATGACCAGCCGGCCGTTGCTTTGCAGCGCCATCGCGTTGATGGTCCCGTTCACGCCGATACCCGAATTGTAGGTCGGGTCCACCGAGCCGTCGGCGTTCAAGCGCGCCAGCCGTTTGCGCGAAACATTGTCCACGTTCGTGAACGCGCCGCCGATGATCGCGCGTCCGTCCGACTGGATCACCACGGCCCGCACCGCGCCATCCGCGCCCGCGCCGGTGTCGAACGTCGAGTCCACGGTGCCATCCCCGTTGAGCCGCGCGATGCGCGTGTGGCTGACGCCCGCCACCGCCGTGAAATCGCCGCCCACCACCATCCGCCCGAGCAACGCCGGCTGGGCCGGGTTCGTGTGAATGGCGATGGCCAGCACGCTGTTGCTCAAGTGCGCGCGCTCATCGAAACCCCGGTCCACCAAACCCGTGTCGTGCAGCAGCGCAATGCGGTTGCGCGCCTCGCCGTTGACGGTCGTGAAGTCGCCGCCCAGGCCGATGCGGCTCTCCCCCACGGCCACGTTGATCGTCTGAGTGATCACGCCGGAGAACGTCCAACCGCTGCCGAACGGCAGGCCTTGATTCACCGATACCATCACCACATCGGACGTGCCCGAGTACGGCAGCGTGAACGTCCGCACGCCGAGGAAATTCGTGTCCAGCAACCCCACCCCCTGGTAGGTCACCCGCACCACGTCGGGGAACGCGCCGCCCGTCGTGTCCACCGTGAGATTGATGGTCCCGTTGGTGATGCCCGTGACGTAATTGGTGATGAGAATTCCAAACGCCTGTGAAAACGAGTTGTCCGCGAGACTGAACACCAGCGGCGCCGGCGCCGGCGGCACCAGCCAGGCCACCGCGTAAACGGCCGCATCGGCGCCGCTGCCCACGGTGAAGTCCGGGTCCACCGTGCCGTTCGTGTTCAAGCGCACGATCCGGTTGAACGGCACCCCGTTGAACGACGTGAACAGGCCGCCCACCAGAACCTTGTCGTCCGACTGGATGGCGACCGAACTGACGGGCGCGTCCGCCGCGTTGCCCGGATCAAAGTCCACGTCCAGCGTGCCGTCCCCGTTGAGCCGCGCGATGCCGCTGCGGGGCGAGCCATCCACGGTGCTGAACTGGCCGCCGATGAGAACCTTGCCGTCGCGCTGCACCGCGATGGTCGTGACCGGGCCATTGGCGCCGAAACCGGGATTGAAAAACGCGTCCAGCAACCCGTCTGGATTCAGCCGCGCGATGCCGGCGCGCTGCGCGCCAGCGACGAAACTGAACTCGCCGCCGATCAACACCTGGCCGTTGGGCTGTTGCGCGACGGCCAGCACCGGCGCGTTCGGCCCCGCGCCCGGATCAAAACCGGCGTCCACCTGGCCATTGGCGTCCAACCGCGCGACGCGGCTCCGGTTCGTGCCGTTGAGCGTCGTGAACGCGCCTCCAACAAATATCTGCCGCACACCCGGCAGGCCGTTCTGGATCGTGCCGGTGTAGCTCCACGAGTTGGTGTTGGTCACGCCCGTGTTCACGGTGATCTGGAGCTGGTCGCCGTTGAAGAAAAAGGGCGAACCAAAGGGCACGAGCATCGTCGCCGTGCCGGCGACGTTGGTGTTCAGGAGGGGCACCGTGAAGGGCGGCACGCCGAAGATCACTTGCAGGTTGTTGGTCTCGTTCAGCGCGGAAGTGAAGGTGATGCTCACGCTGCCGGTCGGCGAGCCGGTGTTCAAGAACTGCGAGCGCGTGCTGCTGCCGCCCAGCACCGGGTCGTACGAATTGGCGAACGGGAAACCCGGCTGCGCGCCGAGCGTCACCGCGTACACGGTGTTGTTCGCGCCTGGGGAAGTGGCACTGCCACCCGCGCCGAACGCCGCGTCCAGCGAGCCGTCCGGGTTGAGCCGTGCGAGGCGGTTGACGGGCGTGCCGTCCAGGGCGGTGAACTCGCCGCCCACCACCACCGTGCTGTTGGTTTCCTGCGCCACGGCGAACACCGGGCCGTTGGCGCCGCCGCCCGGATTGAAGGCCGCGTCCACCACGCCGTTGGTGAACAGGCGGGCGACGCGGTTGAAGGTCGCGCCGTTGACCGACGTGAAATCGCCGCCGATGACCAGCCGGTTCTGCGCCCACGAGAGCGCATACACCGGGCCGTTGGCGCCGTGCCGCGAGTTGAAATTCGGATCCACCACGCCGGCGAACACCTCGAACAACTCACTGTCCAGAATCGCCAGCGTCGCGCCGGACTGCCCGCCCAGCGCCGCGCCGCCCGACGGATTGGAGAGCCGCAGATTGACCGTTTCCGCGCCCTCGGAATTGGTGTCGCGCGTGATCGGCACGGTGAAGGTCTTCAGGATCTGGCCGTCGGCAAACGTCAGCAAGCCGCTGCTGTTGGTGTAATCCAGCCCGTTGCGCGCCGTGCCATCGCTCGTCGCGTAGCGCACGGACACCGGGCCGGCGCTGCCGCTGGAGCGCACGACTGTGATCGTCGCCGCGCCAGCGCTTTCATTCACCGTGAAGTTGTTCGTCGGAAACGCCAGCACGCCGGGCCGCAGATCGTCATCCACGACACTCACGGTGGCGTTGCCCAGATCAATCTGCGCCGGCCCCGTGGCCCCGAACAACGAGAGGTTGAAGAACTCGTCGCCCTCAGTCACGCCGTCGGCCACGACGACGATGCTGAAATTCTGGTTCCGCACGCCCGGCCCGAACGTCAGCCGGCCAGCCACGGGCGTGTAGTCCGTCGTCGCCAACGCCGTGCCGTCCGACGACCGGAACTGGACGGAGACGGGATCCGTCGCCCCGCCCAGGCGCACCACGGTGATCCGCGCCGACACCGCCCGCTCGCTCACGAAATATGTCGCCGTGCTGAAACTGATCTCGCTGTCGTTGTCCAGCAACGTCAGCGTGGCCGCGCTGGGCGTGCCCAGCGTCACGCCGCCCATCTCGTTCGAGAGAACCAGGCTCACCGTCCGGTCCGTGTTCGTGATGGTGTTGTCCCGAATCTGGATCGCCACCTCCTTGAAAGTTTCGCCCGGTGCGAAACTCACCGGGATGTTCGTCGGCACAAAATCCGTCCCCGGCGTCGCCGGCGAAAGCGTCCCCGCGCTGGCGTCGAACGTGGCCGACACCGGGCCGTCCAAACCGCCCACGCGCAGGATGGTGACGAGGGCAAAGCCGGCGTTCTCCGGCACGCGGAAATTCTCCGCCGCAAACAGGAGCGTGCCCGGCCCGGCGTTCGTGCCCGCCAGCACGCGCGCGATGGCGATGCGCGGCACGCCGTTGAAGGTGGTGAACCCGCCGCCCACGATGAGGTTTCCATCAAGCGATTGCACCGACACCGAGGTCACAAAATTGTCCGCGCCCGAACCGAAGTTGATCGTCGGATCGAGATTGCCATCCGCGTCGAGACGCACGAGCCGGTTGCGCACCAGGCCGTCGAAACTCGTGAAGCCGCCGCCCACCACCAACCGCCCGTCGCTTTGCACCGTGATGGAACTGACGTAGTCGTTGGCCCCGTCGGCGAGCGCGCCGCCAGAGTTGAAGCCGGGATCCGCCAAGCCGTTGGTGTCCAGCCGCGCCAGCCGGTTGAAGGGCTGGCCGTTCACGCTCGTGAACGCGCCGCCGATGATGAGCCGCCCGTCGGCCAGCAGGGCCAGCGCGTTGACCGAATCGTTCGGCCCGCCCGCCGGATCGAAACCCAGGTCGAGGGAACCATCCGCGTTCAACCGCGCGAGATGCCTGCGCGGCGTGCCGTTGACCATCGTGAAATCGCCGGCGATGACCACCTGGCCGTTGGTCTGCACCACGATGGCGCGCACCGGGGCGTTCGCGCCGAGGCCCGGATCAAAACTCAAGTCCGCTGTGCCGTCCGCGTTGAGCCGCGCCACAAAGCTGCGATTCGCTCCCGCCGCCGCCGTGAACAGGCCGCCCGCCAGGATGCGCCCATCCGGCTGGAGCGCGAGCGCATAGACCGCGTTGTTGAAGCCCGGCAGCGCGTTGAAGCCCGCGTCGGGTGAGCCGTCCACGTTGAGCCGCGCGATGAAATTCTGACCAGCGCTGTCCACGTTGGTAAACTGCCCGCCGATGAGCGCGCGTCCGTCATTTTGCAGGACGATTGCGCGCACCGCGCCATTGGGGCCCAGGCCCGGATTGAAGGTGGTGTCCAGCGTGCCGTCAAAATTGAGCCGCGCGATCCGGTTCGCGCCCGCGCCCACTAGCGCCGAGAATTCCCCGCCCACCACCAGCTTGCCGATCAAATCGGGCTGCGGCGCGTTGGTGTAGAGGGCCACCGTGTAAACCGTCGTCAGGTCCGCCCCAGCGGGATCAAACGCGGCGTCCAACGCCCCGTTGCCGTCCAGCACTGCGACGCGGTTGCGCGGCAGGCCGTTGACCAGCGTGAACTGGCCGCCGATGGCGATGCGCGCCGCGGCTCCGTTGGCGGCGGTGACCGCCACCGACGCGACTGTGTCGTTGGCGCCGCCCCCCGCGCTGAACGTCGGGTCCACCGAACCGTCCGGTGCCAGCCGCGCCACGCGGCGGAACGGCTGGCCGTCGAACTGCGTGAACGCGCCGGCCACCAGCACGCTGCCGTCGGACTGGAGGGCCACGGAGGTGACCGCGCCGTTGGCGCCGGTGCCGGGATCAAACGCCTGGTCGAGCGAGCCATCCGCGTTCAACCGCGCCACACCGCCGCGCGCCGCGCCGTTGACGGCCGTGAAGGCGCCGCCGATCAAAACTTTTCCGTCCGTCTGGAAGGCCGCCGAACGCACCGTGCCGTTGGCGCCCAGGCCGGGGTTGAACGTCAGGTCCAGGTTGCCGTTGGCGTCCAGCCGCGCCACGCGCGTGCGCGGCACGCCGCCGACGGTGGTGAAGTCGCCGCCGATGACCAACTGGCCGTTGGTCTGGGCGGCGATGGCCCAGACGCGGTCGTTCGGTCCGAGCACGGCGAAGTTCGGGTCCAGCGCGCCGTCCGCGCCCAACCGCGCGAGGAAGTTGCGGTTCGTACCGTTGACGGACGTGAAGGCGCCGCCGATCACCAGCGGGCGGCCCACCACGATGGGTTGCACGCTGCCGGTGTAGCTCCAGGTGTTCGTGTTGGTGAATCCGGCGTTGACGACGATGGAGAGGGTCTGCGCGGGCGCGCCGGTGTAGTTGATGGAGACGAGCGTGTTGCTCGTGAGCACCATGTTGGTGAAGGTGACGAGGTTGGTGCCCGTGCCGGAGGAGATGACGAGCGTGTTGGTCTCGTTGGTCGCGCCGACGAAGTTGAGCGTGAGACTGGCGGCCAGCGCGCCGACGTTGACGAGGTTGATGTTCGCCACGTTCACCGTCGAATTGGTCTGCACGGCGAACGCGCTGGGCGGCGGCAGAAACGCGATGGCCAGCACGGAATCGTTCGGCCCGGCACCCGGATCAAACGCGGGGTCCACCACGCCGCCGGTGGTCAGGCGCGCGATGCGGCTGCGGGCGAAATTGTTCACGTTGGTGAAATCGCCGCCGATGAGCACTGCGCCGTCCGACTGCTGCGCGATGGCGAAGACGTTGCTGTTGGCGCCGGTGCCGGGGTTGAAGTTCAGCAGGTCCACGACGGCGTTGGTCGTGAGCCGCGCGATGCGGTTGATGGCGACGCCGTTGATGGCGGTGAAGTCGCCGCCCACCAGCAACGAGCCATCCGTGGTGAACGACACGGCGTTGACCGGCCCGTTGGCACCCAGCTCGGCGTTGAAGCCGGGGTCCGCCGCGCCCGCGAACCGGTCGTCATCCACAATTGTCAGCGTCGCGAACGCCGGGCTGCCGAGCGCCGCACCACTGGTGGGATTGCCCAGAGCCAGGTTCACGGTCTTGTTCTGGTTGGGCGTGGTGTTGCCAAGGATCGGCAGCAATACCATCTGGTTCGACTCGCCCGCCGCGAACGTCACGGTGACGTTCGTGCCGAGGTAATCCAATCCGTCTATCCCGCTACCATTGCTGGTGGAGAAGTTGATGCCCACTGCGCCGGTGACGCCATTGGAACGCACGACGCTGATCGCCGCAAACCGGTTGCTCTCGCTGAGCGAGTAGGTGCTCGCGCTGAACGAGATGATGCCCGGGTTCAGGTCGTCGTCCACGATGGTCAGCGTCGCGTTGGTCAGGCCGAGCGTCGCGCCGCCGGTCGGGTTGAACAGGCGCAGGCCGATGGTCTCGCCGCCCTCTAGGTTGGTGTCATTGAGCACGCGCACGGTGAAGGTCTTGAACGCCTCGCCATCGGCGAAGGCGATGGTGCCGTTGGTGGCGACGTAATCCTGCGCCAGCCCGGGCGTGGCCGTGCCGCCGCCGGTGGCGAAGCGAACGGAGACGACGCCGGTCGTGCCATTAGTGCGCGTGACGGCGATGAGCGCGTTGGTGCCCGTCTCGTCCACCGTGTAAAAGGCGGTGCTGAAACTCAGGCGGCCGGGCGCGAAATCGTCGTCAATGATGGTCAGCGTCGCCACGGACAAGCCGAGTTGCAGGGTGTCGGGCAGCGGGTTCGTGAGGATGAGGCTCACCGTTTCATTGCCTTCGATGCCCAGGTCCTGACGGATGGGCACGTTGACGTTCTTGATCGTCTCGCCCGGCTGGAAGACCAGCGTGGTGTTGCGCGCCAGATAATCCTGCCCGGCGGTGGCGGTGGCGTCGGCGGTGCGGAAGTCAACCTGCACGGCGCGGTTGGTCGCGCCGGAGCGCACCACGGTGATGGTGGCGTTGCCGCTGGCAGTGTTTTCGTTGACGGTGAAATTCTCGGTGATGAAGTCCACCACGCTTTCGTCTTCGAGGATGACGAGCGTGGCGGCGAACTGCGGTCCCGGCGCGGCGTTGGTGAAGTTTTCCAGCAGCAGCGTCACCGTGCGGTCAATGTTGGTGACGGCGGTGTTGTTGATGAGCGTCACAAAAAAACTCTGGCGCGTCTCGCCTTCGGGAAAGATCAGCGTCGTGTAATTCGTCTCGTAGTCCGTGCCGGCCAGCGCGGTGCCGCCGGCGGTGAAGACGTTCACCGACACGTCGCTCGACGTGCCCCCGACGCGGCGCAGCGTGATGATGGCGTTGGTCGCGTCCTCGTTCACCGCGAACACCGGCGCGCTGAATTCGATGAAGCCCGGCCCGGCGATGGAGCCGCCGTGGACGCGGGCCAGGAACCGGCGGGCCTGTTCGTTGAACGTGGTGAAGCCGCCGCCGATGACGAGCTTGCGGTCGGGCTGCACGACCACCGAGGCGATGAAGCTGTTGGCCCCGCTGCCGAAGTTGATCGTCGGATCGGTGGTGCCGTCGGGGTTCAGGCGGGTCAGGCGGTTGCGGGTCACGCCGTTGAACTGGTTGAAGTCGCCGGCCACGATCAGTTTTCCGTCCACCTGCCGCGCCAGGGAATAGACCGCGTTGTCGCCACCCGACGCGGTGGCCAGGAAGTTCGTGTCCACCGTGCCGTTCTGGTTGAGCCGCGCGAGGAAGTTGCGGTTCGTGCCGTTGACCGAGGTGAACGAGCCGCCCACCACGACCTTGCCGTCGGCCTCGACGAGAATGGCGCGCACCGGCGCGTCGAACCCGGTGCCGACATTGAAGTTGGTGTCCACCGTGCCGTTGCGGTTGAGCCGCACGAGATGGCGCAGGGCGGACTGTCCGTTGAAGGAGGCGAAATCGCCGCCAACAAGAATTTTACCGTCCGGTTGCACGGTGATGGCGTACACCGTGCCGTTGGCGCCGGCGCCGGCGTTGAACGAGGGGTCCACCGTGCCGGCGGCATTGAGCCGCACGATGCCGGGGCGGCTGACGCCGTTGAACAAGTTGAAGGAGCCGCCCGCCAGTACTTTATTGTCAGCCTGCACGGCCACGGCGAACACCGGGTTGTCCGAGCCGGCGCCGGGGTTGAACGAGTTGTCCACCGAGCCGTCGGGGTTGAGTCGCGCCAGGCCGTTGCGGGTAACGTTGTTCACCGTGCTGAAAAACCCGCCGATGACAATTCGCTCGTCGGACTGGAGCGCCATGGCGCGCACCGAACCGTTCGGGCCGAAACCCGCATCGAACGAAACGTCGAGCACCCCGGTTTCCTTGAGGCGGGCGACGCGGTTGCGCACGACTTCGTTGACGTTGGTGAAATCGCCGGCGATGAGCAGCCGTCCGTCGTTCTGGAGCGCGAGGCTGTACACCGCGTTGTTCGCCTGCGCGTTTTCGTTGAACGTCGTGTCCAACTGGCCCGCCGGGATATTGAACGATTCATTGTCCACCAGCGTCAGCGCGGCGTTGCTCAAGACGCCCAGCGTCGCGTTGGTCGGATTAAACAGCATCAACTGCACATCCACGTTGCCGTCCTGCATCTCGTCGTCGAGCACGGGGATCAGGAAACTGGCGCTCAACTGCCCCGGCACCAGCACCAGCAGCCCGCTCACGTCCAGGTAATCGGTATCCGCGCCCGGCCCCGGCGTGGCGGTGATCGCCGACGAGGCGTAGAACACGGAAACCGTACCCGCGATGCCGTCGGTGCGGATGACCGTGATGGCGACGTTGGTGCCGTTCTCGTCCGCGACGTAGCGCGGCTGGCTGAAGGCGAGAGTGCCGAAGGCGTCGGAATCCTGGAGGTGCAGCGTGGCGTTGGTGCGCAGGCCCAGCGCGCCGGACGGCAACGCGCCGAAGAGCGTCAGCGTCACCGTCTCCGGGTCGGGTTCCACCAGGTTGTCAGCCACCAGCGGCACGGTGAAGGTCCGGGCGGTGCTGTCGCCGTCGTTCCAGATCAGCGTGCCGCCGACGGTCCCGAAATCCGCGGGGGTGGTGGCCCGGAGTCCGGGGCTGTTCGTGTAGCGCACGGAGACGATGCCGAGGTTGCCGCCGCTGCGAGTGACGGTGATGGTGGCGAAGCCTTCGTTCTCCGCATTGGTGTAAGTGGTGGCGCTGAAGTTGAGCCGGCCGGGCAGAAAATCGTTGTCCACGATGGTCAGCGTCGCCGTCGCGGTGGAAGTGGCCTGGCCCCCGGGCAGTTTGGCGCCGCCGCTGGCGTTGGTCAGGACCAGGATCACCGTTTCGTCGAACTCGACGTTGCTGTCGTTGTTGATGGGCACGGTGAACGTGCGGCTGGTGACATCCTGGCCGAAGATGAGCGTGCCGCTGCGCGCCGTGTAATCCAGACCCGATCCGGCGGTGGCCGTGCCGTTGCGCGTGAAGTAATCCACAGACACCGTTCCGGTGGAACCGTTGGTGCGGATGACGGTGATGAGGGCGTGCGAGGCGCTTTCGTTGGTCGAGTAGGCGGCGGCGCTGAAGTTGAATTCACCGGGCGTGAAATCGTTATCTACAATGGTCATCGTCGCCCTGGCCGCACCGAGCGCGCCGCCCAGCGGGATGAACTCGCCGCCCAGGTCCAGGCTGCCGAAGGGCTGGATCAAGGCCAGGTCCACCGTCTCATTGGCCTCCTGCGTCGGGTCGTCCAGCAGCGGAACGGTGAAGTTGGTGAAGTTGAGCGTCGTGTCGCCGTCACTGCGCATGATGCCGAAGAACTCGTTCCAGCGCGAGGCGATGTTGGTCCCGGTGTAATCCGTGCCCGATACCGCCAGCCGATCCATCGTGCCGGCCAGCACGCCCAGCGTGCCCAGGCTGCCGTCAATGCGCCGCAGAGTCACAGCGAGGCTGCCGGCGTTTTCATCCACGGTGTAATCGTCCAGGATGAACTCGGCGTTGCCGGGGCCTTGCGGCGGGTTGGAGGTTTGGGTGTTGACCGTCGTGACCACGTTGGAACCGCCGACCACGTTGGTCACCTGCATGGAGCTGGACGACGTGCCCCAGGTGCCGAGAACGCGGGCGATGTTGTAGCGGGCGCGTTTGTCCGCGCGCGTCCAGACGGGCGAGAAGTTGTTGTTGTTGATCGCCTCGTAGGCGGAACTGCCGCCGACATTGGTGAACGAGCCACCGATGATCAGGTTGCCGTCGGGCTGGATCGCGATGGAATTAACGAAGTTGGGGGACTGGAAATCGAAGGAGTTGATCAGGCCGGCGTACTGGTTGTAGGCCGTGTCCATGAAGGTCGTGTCCAGCGTGCCGTCGGCCTTGATGCGCGCCAGGCCCACGCGGCGGGTGCCGTTGTAGCTGGTGAACAAGCCGCCGAGGTAGGGCCGCCCGTCCGGCGCGAGGGTCATCGCGTACACCGCGCTGTTCGCGCCGCTGCCCGGATCGAAGGTGGTGTCGAGGGTGCCGTCGGTGTTGAGCCGGGCGACGCCGTTGCGGCTGCGGAAATCCACCTCGGCGAACGCGCCGGCGATCAGGATCGCACCGTTGGTTTGCACCGCCACGGAATACACCGAGCCGTCGGTGCCACTTCCGGGATCGAAACCCAGATCCAGCGAGCCATCGGCGTTGAGCCGCGCGACGCCGCTGAAAAATTCCCCATTGAAGAACAGGAATTCGCCGGCCACAAAAACTTTCGCCGGGCCGACGCCGTTGGTTTCCAGCGCCAGCGACAGCACGGTGCCATCAGGCCCGGCACCGGGGTTGAAGGTGGGGTCGAGCGAGCCGTCCGCGTTAAGCCGCGCCACGCCGGCGCGGTTCTCGTCGTTGTACATGGTGAAGTTGCCGGCGATGACCAGCTTCTCGTCCGCCTGCATCACGACCGCTCGAATCGGGCCGTCCGCGCCGTTGCCCGGCGCGAAGGTCGCGTCCAGTGAGCCATTGGCGTTGAGCCGGGCGATGCTGTTGCGCCGCTGGCCATTGAAGGAGGTGAAGCCGCCCGCGATGAGCGTCTTGTTCATGTTGGGGCTGTTGGTCGCGACGTTGTTGGTGGTGTAGAGCAGAAGCGCGCTGACAAAACCGTCGGCGCCGGTGTTGGGCGCCGCGAGAAAGTTCGTGTCCAGCGAGCCGTCGAAGTTGAACCGGGCGACGTGCCCGCGCGGCGCAGAGTTGACCGCCGTGAAGTCACCAACGAGCACGGTCTTGCCGTCCGGCTGCACGGCCGCGGCGCGCACCTCGTTGTTGGCGCCCCGCGTGAAATTGTACGGCGGCGTGGTGTAAGAGACGCCATCGGGATTCCAGTCGCGGTCAAGCGATCCAGGCGGCGATTCGTCGTAGAGAATGGTGAGATTCGCGCGGCTGGCCAGTGGATTGGGAATGGGATTGTTCCCGCCCGCCCAGAACAGTTCCATGATGATGTCCTCGTTAAACTCAACGAGGGTGTCATTGAGAATGGTAACGGTGAAAGGGACACGACCCGTATTGTCGCCAAACGAAAGGGTCTGGTCCGCGTCGTTGTAATCGTCGCCCAAGATCGAGTAATCGGACCCCGGCACCAACGGCAGCCCCCGCCGGTTGTTGAGCCGCACCCGCACTTCGCCCGGCCCGGTGAACGGCAACAGCACCTGCACGGTGACGCTGGCGTTGCCCACGCCGCCCGGCCCGGATTCGTTTACACGATAGTTGAGGCGTTCAAAGGCAAATCGATTGAAAAAATTGGTGAAACCACCAAAAAAGAAACCGCTGTCCACCTCGATGATTTGCAGCACTGAATTGCTCAGGGTGCCCAGCGTGGGCGCAATCCGGGTCGCATCCTCGCCCGGCGCAGCGCGTGGGTTGGCCAGAACGAGCTGGGCCTCCGCCGTGCCGTTGCCGACGAAATCGCTGAACACCGGCACGATGAAACTGGCGCTCATTTGGTAATCGTCTAACACCAACGTGCCGCTCACCGGCGCGTAATCCCCCAGGCCAAAACCGAAAAAAATATTGTTGGTGGCCGCGTCATTGGTGGAAATCGCCGTGCGCGAGCCGAAGAATCCCCCGTTGGTGAAGACCGTGAACGCGTTGGTGACGTAATAATCCACCAGCACCCGGCCCGCGCTGCCGTTGGTACGCGTGACGGTGATGAGCGCACCTGGGATGCTCCGGTAGGTGTTTGTCGGGACGCCAAAACTGTTGATGAACACCGAATAATTGGGAATGGGATTAGCCGCGATGAACGTGCTTTGCACCGTTTCGTATTCGGAGGCGGTGAAGATGAACGAACTGAACTGGATCTGGCCGGCCATGTTCGACGGCGGCATCGCCTCGTCATCCTGAATCCGCACCACGGCGTTGGACTGCACGCCGAGGATCGCCCCGCCGCCGGGGTTTGACAGGGTGAGGAGGATGGTGCGCTCGCCGTCCATGTCCGCGTTGTCAATGATTGGGATGGAGAACGCCTTGTTCGTCTCGCCAAACGCGAACGTCAGCGTGCCGTTGCGGTTCAGGTAATCGTCGCCCACCATCGCCGTCCCGTCGCTCGTTTCGTAATCCACCGTCACCTCGCCCTGCGCCCCACCGCCGTAGGTCACCGTGACGACGGCGAAGCCGGGAAAATTCTCCGCCACAGCAAACTCCGCCATGGCGAACTGGAACTGGTTGGTCGCCATCACCGGCGGAGGCGCGTTGGTGAGGCTGGCCCCGGGCAGCGACCAGTTCAGCCGGTAGGTGCCCGAGGAAAACAGGGAGAGCGAATCCACCATGATGTAGTAGGTCGTGCCCGCCGTCGCTCCAAACGAGAGGAAGCTGTCCAGGCCGAAGAAATCATCGTTCTCCCCGATCAGCAGCAGGCCACCGAGATTCGTGCCGAGAAACACTTTCAAGATCGAATCAAATCCGAAACCGGAGTTGAACGTGCCAAACGTGTCGAACGACGCGAACCCGTTCACCGGCGCAGTCCAGGTGAACCAGACCGAGTGCCCGCCACCCCGGAAGCGGGGCGTTATCGGTTCCGCCGCCTCGCGCGTCGCGCCCGCGTTGCTGCCGTTCAAGGAACCCGTGGCGGTCGTGATCACGATGGCGTTGGTGAAATTGTCGTTGGCCGGCTGCGCCCAGCCGGTGACGGCACCCAGGCCCAGCAGGAGGCAAAGCAGGAGGCAGTAGTCCGTAGTCCGTGGCTGGCCACCGACACGCGGCAGCTCGCTCCTGACTCCTGACCACTGACTACTGACTACTGACTTCAATAAGCAACTCATAGCTGTTTCAAAAAATATCCGCGTGCCGGTATCGGTATCGTTGTGCCGGCTCCATCCACCACCCGCCGCGCTCACGGCGACAACAAGCGCGCCCGGTAGAACCGATAGTTACCCGGCGGACTGGGGTCCGTGAAACTCTGCATCGCACTGGCGGCCATGTTCGTGCCCAGCGGCGTCCAGTTGAACAAATCCGCCGAGCCTTCGATCACATAGATACGGCCGGCCAGCGCGCTAAAGCTGGCCGTAAACGCCCCGTTGGTGAACTGCAAACTCGTGGCAAACTGCGGCGGCGTCATCGCCGCCACGTTGTCGCCGAACAGCCGTGCCACGCCACGCCGCGCGAACCCGTTGATCAACGTGAAGTCGCCGCCGAGAATGATGTCACCGCTCGGCAGCAGCGCAATCGAATACACCGTGCTGTCCGCGCCCTGGCCGGGGTTGAACGCGGCGTCCACGACACCGTTGGTCAGCAGCCGCGCGTAGCGGTTCCGCGCCACGGCACTCACGTTCGTGAAATCGCCGCCAACCACCAGCTTGCCGTCCGGCTGGAGCGCCAGCGCATACACCGTGTTGCTGAAGGCGGGCGTGTAACCGGTGTCCAGCGTGCCGTCCACGTTGAGGCGCGCGAGGCGGTGGCGGGTGACGCCGTTGACGCGCGTGAAGTCACCGCCGATGACGATCTGCCCGTTGGTTTGCACCACCACCGCGTAAACCGATCCGGTCGTGATGGACAGCGGGATGAGCGTCGGGTCCAACTGACCGTTGGCGTTGAGCCGCGCCAGCCGCGGATACGGGGAACTGCTGACGTTGCTGAAGCTGCCGCCGAGCAACACCTGCCCGTTGGAATGCAGATACACCGCGTGAACCGGACCGTCCGCGCCCGCGCCCGCGTCGAAACTGTTGTCCAGCGAGCCGTTGTTGCGCACCCGCAGAATGCGCGGCACCGGGAGGCTGAACCCGCCGCCGATGACCACCTTGTTGTCGCCCTGCACCAGGAGGGAATTGATGGACGCGTTCAAGCTGGCGGGCGGGACGAAACTCACATCCGGCGCGCCGTTGGTGCCGAGCCGCGCGACGCGGTTGAACGCCGCACCGTTGACGTTGGAGAAGGAGCCGCCCAGCACCGCCTTGCCATCGGTTGACACCGCCACGGCGGCCACGGCGGCGTTGGCACCGGCGTTGAGCACCAGGTTCGTCACGGTGTTGGTCACCGCGCCGCTCACGAGATTGGTAACGGAGTTCGTCACCGTGACCAGCGTGCCGGCGGCGAACGTCTGGTCGAGCGAACCGTTGGCGTTGAGCCGGGCGACGTAATTGCGATTGGTGCCATTGAACAGTGTGAACGCGCCACCCGCCACCACTTTGCCGGCCAGCGGACCGTTGGTGTAAACCGCCACCGAGCGCACCGGGCCGTTGGCCCCCGCACCCACGTCGAACGAAGGATCCAGACTGCCGGACCCGAAATCGTTGTCCGCCAGGGTCAGCGTTGCCACCGAAGGGTTGGTCAGCGATGCGCCGCCGATGGCATTGGTCAACAGCAGCAACACCGATTTGGTACCGTCCACCACCGCGTCATCGTGAACCGCGATGGTGAAGGTCTGCATCGTCTGACCGTCACCAAAGGTGAGCGTGCCGGTGCGCGGATCGTAATCCTGGCCGGCCAGCGCGCTGCCACCCACGGTTGAGAAGTCCACCGCCACCACGCCGCTGTGGCCGTTGATGCGGATGACCGGGATCATGACGTTGGTTTCGCTTTCCGTCACCGTGAAGGTGGGAGCGCCAAAACTCAACACGCCCGGTGCAAAGTCGTCGTCCACGATGGTCAGCACCGCGTTGCTCAATGATCCCAGCACCGCCGAACCGGTCACGTTGGTCAGGAACAGGAGGACGGTACGGTTCGGATCGGGCGTCGCGTTATCAATCACCGGCACGCCAAAACTGCGGCTGGCGACTCCCGGCGGGAACGTCAGCACCCCGTTGGTCCCGGAGTAATTGGTGCCGGCGCGCGCCGTGCCGTCCAGCGTCAGAAACCGAACCGTGACCGTTTCCGTCAGGCCGGTGCGGGTGACGGTAATCGTGGCGGTGCCGCCACGCTCCACGGCGCTGAAATCGGCCGCCGCGAAATTCAACAGGCTGTCGTTGTCGGCGATGGTCAGCAGCGCGTTGGTCTGCGCGCCCAACGTCGCGCCGCCGGTCGCGTTGGTCAGGAACAAGCCCACAATCCGGTCACCATCCACCACCGTGTCGTTGAGGATGGTCACATTGAAGGAGCGTACGGCCACGCCGTTGGAGAAAATCAGCGTGCCGCCGGTGGTCGTGTAATCCATTCCGGCAACCGCGTTGCCACCGGCCGTGCCGAAGCCCACGCGCACCTCCCCCGCCAGCCCGCCCTGGCGAAAGACGGAGATGGTCACCGTCATGCCGTTTTCGTTCACGCTGTAACTGGGCGCGCTGAACCCGATGCTGCCCGCGCCGCCGTTGGTGCCAGCGTTGAGCCGAACAATTCCGTTGCGCCGCGCGCCGTTGAATTGAGTGAACAAGCCGCCCACCACGATCCGTCCGTCCGGCTGGAGAACGGAAGCCGTCACCGCCCCGTTCGCGCCGGAGCCGAAGTTGATTGTCGGATCAATCGCGCCCGTGCTGGTCAGCCGCACGATGCGGTTGCGTGTCACGCCATCAAAGGTGGTGAACCCGCCGCCAGCCAGCACCTTGCCGTCCGGCTGCACGGTGATCGCCTGCACCAGGTTATCGGCCCCTGCACCCGGATCGAAGCTGAAGTCCAGCAAGCCGTCGGCGGTCAATCGTGCCAGCCGCGCGCGCGGCGTGCCGTTGACAGCGGTGAACACGCCGCCGATGAGCAGCGCGTCATCCGACTGGCGGGCCAGCGCGTAGATGCTGCCATCCAGTGCGACGGTGTTGAACGTCGTATCCACCAGGCCGTTGGTCAGGAGGCGGGCGATGAAGCTGTAGCCCGCGCCCTGCACCTGCGTGAAGTCGCCCGCGATGATGATTTTGCCGTCGCTCTGGATGGCGATTTGGCGCACGGCTCCGTTGGCACCGATCCCGGGAGTGAACGTCACGTCCAACGATCCATCCGCGTTCAGCCGCACGATGCGGCTGCGCGGCACACCGTTGATCGACAGAAATTCGCCGCCAGCCAGAATGCCGCCGTCCGCCTGCACGGCCAGCGCCAGCACCACGCTGTCCGCGCCGGAGCCGGGGTTGAACGCCGGATCGACCGAACCGTCCACGTTCAGCCGGGCAAGTCGTCCGTTAAAGGTGCCGTTGACGTTGGTGAAGAAGCCACCGACGAGCACCTGGCCGTTGGTTTGCAACGCGACGGCGCGCACGGCGGCGTTGGCACCGAGGCCGGGATTGAAATTCAAATCCACCGATCCATCGGCGTTGAGCCGGGCAAAGCGGTTCAATCCGGCACCGTTGAGAATCGTGAAGTCACCGCCGACGATCACTTTTCCGTCGCCTTGCAACGCCAGGTCATAGACCAACGCGCGCTGATCGAGCGCCGGGTCCACCGCGCCGGCGTCGTCAATCACCGCGAGATGTTCACGGTTGACGCCGTTGACAAGGGTGAACTCGCCTGCGATCAGAGTCCGGTTCGTTGCCATTATGACGTTGCCCGAATTGGGAGTGATGGTCGCCGTATAGTTCCACACACTTCCGAAAATCTGTCCCTCGTCGATCGTGATCGTCACCACCGTCGAGGTGCCCGGCCCGTAGGGAATGGTGAAGGTCTGGATGCCGGCGAAGTTCGTGTCCAACAGGCGCACGCCTTGATAGTAAATCCGCGCGGTGTCCGACGCGCCATCCGTGTCCACGGTGATGTTGATCGATCCAGAGGTCGAACCGGTGTCAATGACGTTGGTGCTGACGTTGTTGAAGTGCAGCGTGAAGTCGTCCACCACGGTGATGGTGTTGCCGGTGTTCGTCGCGGCCAGGGACGAAGCGAGCACGGCCACGGTGTGGACCGGATTGTTCGCGCCCGTTCCCAGGTTAAAGGTTGTATCCAGCACACCGTTGGTGTTGAGCCGCGCGTAGTGATGCCGCTCGATGCCGTTGACCGAATTGAAATCGCCAACGACCACGATCCGACCGTCGGCCTGCGACGCCAGTCCGCGCACCGTGCCCTGCACGCCCGTGCCGGGGTTGAAACCCTGGTCGGCGGTGCCGTCCGCGTTCAAGCGCGCCACGCGATTGCGACTCAGACTGTTCACCAGTGTGAAGGAACCGCCGATCAACAGACTGCCGTCGGCCTGCGGCTCCAGCGTGAGCACCGGACCGTTGACCGTTTTCTGGTTGAACGCGTTGTCCAGCGTGCCGTCGCTGTTCAGCCGCGCGATGTAACGCTGGCTCACCCCGTTGACCGTGGTGAAGTCGCCGCCGATGAGGATCTGACCATTGCCCAGCACCGCCGCAGTGCGCACGGGGCCATCCAGATTCGGCGCGAAGTTCGGGTCCAGCGAACCGTCCGGGCTTAACCGGGCGAGCCGGTTGCGCGGCACTCCGTTGAAAGTGGTGAACGCCCCGCCGACGACGACCGTGGGATCCAGCGGCGCGATGCGGGCCGTGTAACTCCAGCCATTGGTGTTCGACAAGCCGGTGTTGACCTCGATCCGGAGCTGGCTGTTGGTGCCCGTCACCGGCCCCACGGTCAACGCCACGGTTTCAAATCCGAGGACAAAGAGGTTGGTGTTCAGCGCCGCCACGGACGACCCGCCGAAATAGACGCGCACGTTGTGGACGGCGAACTGCGGCGTCACAAAATCAATCGTCACGTTCGCCGAGCGAGCCCCCACGATGAACGTGTTGGTGCGCGTGCTGGTCGTGTTCGGCGCCGGGACGTAGCTGGCCGACGCGGTGAAGACCGGCAAGGCGCCCAGGCCCAGCGCGAGCACCGCTTCGTTCGCACCTGTGCCGGGGTTGAAACCGGCATCAATCGCGCCGTTGGCCTCCAGACGCGCCACCCGGCTGAACGTCAACCCGCCCGCGTTGGTGAACAGCCCCCCGATCATCACGCGCCCATCGGACTGGACGGCCACGGCGCGCACCGAATCGTTCGCGCCCACACCCGGATTGAAGCTCACGTCCAACGCGCCGTTGTTGTGCAGTCGCGCAACGCGGTTAAGCTTCGCCCCGTTGATCGCCGTAAAGTCACCGCCCACCACCACGCGCCCGTCCGCCAGACGCGCGGAGACGCGCACCACGTCGTTCGCGCCCACGCCTGGCGCATTCGTGTCCACCGATCCGGCAACCGCGTCATCGTCCAGAATCGTCGCGATGGCATTGTTCAATCCCAGCGTCGCGCCGCCGGTCGGTGTGAAGAGCGTCAGGTTGAAGGTCTCGTCGCTTTCCGTCGCGGTGTCGTTGACAAGGGGAACCGTCAGCGTCTTGACCGTCTCGCCGTCCGCAAAGGTCAGCAGACCGGAGCGGTTGGTGTAGTCCACGCCCGCCGTGGCCAATCCGGGGCTGGTCGTGTAGTTGACGGCCACCACGCCCGTGGTTCCATTGGTGCGCACCACGGTCACCGCCAGCTCACCGGCTCCCTCGTTGGTCTGATAGGCCGGCGCGCTGAAGCCGAGCTGGCCGGCGCCGAAATCGTTGTCCACAATTCTCAGCACCGCGTTGCTCAACCCCAACACCCCCGGCGCACTCGCACCGGACAGCGCCAACAGCACGGTCTCGTCGCCTTCCGCCTCCGTGTCGTTTACGACGGGCACCGTGAAACTCCGGCTGGTGATGCCGGGCCGGAAGGTCAGCGTGCCCGTCACGTTCGTATAATCCACGTCCGGCGTCGCCGTGCCGGCAGTCGTCGCATACCGCACGGTCACCGCCTCCGCCGTTCCGCCCAGGCGCCGCACGGTGACGCGCGCTCCGGTCTGGCCCTCGCTCACCGCGAGGTTGGCCACGCGGAAGCCGATCTGGCAGTCGTTCTCCAAAATCCGCAGCACGGCGCTGCTCACAGTGTCGAGCGCCAGAGTCACCGTCTGATCCTCGTTGACGACCAAATCGTCGGCCACGGGCAGCACCACGGTTTGGAAGACCTCGCCTTCCGCGAAGTTCAGCGGCACGCTCACCAGCGCGTAATTGGTCCCGCTGGCGTCGAACTGCGCGCTCACCGGGCCGGTCAGCCCGCCCACGCGCAACACCGTGATCACCGCGTCGCCCGCGCTTTCCACCACGCGGAATTCGTTCGTCGAGAATTGGAGCGTCCCGGCGCCCGCGTTGCTGCCGCCAAACAGGCGGGCCAGACCGACGCGCGGTTCGCCGTTGAAGGAGGTGAAGCCGCCGCCCACCACGATGTTCCCGTCGAAACCCTGCACGGCCACCGCCGTGATGAAGTCATTGGCGCCCGTGCCGAAGTTGATCGTGGCGTCGTTGTTCCCGTCGGGCCGCAGCCGCGTGAGCCGATTGCGCAGCAGGCCGTCGAAGCTCGTGAACCCGCCACCCACCAGCAACGCCCCGTCGCTCTGCACGGCGATGGAACTCACGTAGTCGTTGGCCCCATCGGCGGACGCGCCGCCCAGATTGAAAGTGGTGTCCACCGCGCCGTTGGTTCCCAACCGCGCCAGCCGGTTGAAGAACATCCCGTCCACCATGGTGAACGCCCCGCCGATCACCACCTGCCCGTCGGCCTGCAACGCCAGCGCGTTGACCGGCCCGTTCACGTCCGACGGCGGATTAAACGAGTCGTCCACCGAGCCGTCCGGGTTGAGCCGCGCCACGCCGCGGCGCGGCACGTCATCCACAGAATTGAAGTCGCCCGCGATGATCACTTTTCCGTCGGGCTGGAGGCCCACCGCGCGCACCGCGCCATCAGCCCCCAGGCCGGAACCAAAACCCAGATCCGGCGTGCCGTCCGCGTTGAGCCGGGCGAAGAAGGCCCGGCCCACGCCGCCGACGGCGGTGAACAGCCCGCCGATGACCACCTTGTCGTCGGCCTGCGACGCCACGGCGAACACCGCGTTGTCCAGACCGGCACCGCCGTTGAAAGCCGGGTCCACCGAACCATCCACGTTGAGCCGGGCCAGATAGTCGCGCGCCGTGAAGTTGACCGCCGTGAACAAGCCGCCGATCACGACGCGCCCGTCGCTCTGGATGGCCAGGGAGCGCACCGCGCCGTTGGCGCCGCTGCCGATGTTGAACGTGCCGTCCAGCGTCCCGTCAGCATTGAGCCGCGCGATGCGGCTGACGCGCGCGCCCGCCACGGACGCAAAGTCGCCACCAACGGTGACCTTGCCAAAGACGGCCGGCGCCGAGGCATTGGTATGCACTCCCAGCGCGTACACCGTCGAATTGCCGCCCGCGCCCGGATCGAACGCGCTGTTCACCGAGCCGTCGCCGTTCAACACCGCGACGCGGTTGCGTGGCAGCCCGTTGAACTGCGTGAAGGCACCAGCGATGGCGACGCGCGTTTCCGCCGCGTTGCCCGTCTGAATCGTCGCCGTGTAAAACCAGGCTGTGCCCAACTGCCCGCCGCCCTCGTTCACGACAATGGTGACCTGCGACGCCGGGCCGGGGCCGAAGGGAATGTCCACCGAGGCCGCGCCGTTGGTGAAGCCGGTGTCGAAGATGCGCGTGCCGTTGTAGTAAACTCGGAGTGTGTCCGGCACCGTCAACAGATCGTAATCCAGGTGAACCACGCCCTGGTTCGCGCCGGTGTCCACCGTTAGCCGATCCTCCTGGTCATCGCCGGTGGCCGTGCGGGGAATCACGACGCTGTTGACGATCGTCCTCACCGACACCGACTGGATTGCCGCGTTGGCGCCGGTGCCCGGATCGAAGGTCGAATCCACCGTGCCGTCGGAGTGCAACCGCACGATGCGGCTGAAGGGCTGGCCGTCAAAGGTGGTGAACGCTCCGGCGACGAGGATGGTGCCGTCGGCCTGAACGGCGATGGAATTGACCGCGCCATTCGCGGCGAGGCCGGGGTTGAAGGTGAAGTCCAGGGAGCCGTCCACGTCGAGCCGCGCCACACCGCCCAGGCCGGTGCCATTGACGGCGGTGAAGGAGCCGCCGATGAGCACCTTGCCGTCGGGCTGCAATGCGATGGTCCGCACCGCCCCATTGGCACCGACGCCCGGGTTGAAGGTCGCGTCAAACTGGCCGGCCGCCGTGAGCCGCGCGATGCGGTTGCGGGGCTGGGCGCCGACCGCCGTGAAATCTCCGCCGACCACCAGCCGGCCATCCGACTGCCGCCCGATCGCCAGCACGCGGCCGTTGAGGTTTGGCTCGGAGAAAGTCTGGTCAATCGTGCCGTCCACGTTGAGCCGCGCGATGAAACTCTTGGGCGTGCCGCCGATGGCCGTGAACGCCCCGCCCAGCACGAGCTTGGCGTCGGTGCCCTGCCCGATGTCTATCGTGCCGGTGTAGCTCCAGAAGTGGAAGTAGCTCTCGCCGCGGTTGACGATGATGAAGAGGCCCGCCTGGCTGGGCACGCTGAAGGGCAGCGTGAGCGTGGTGCGGTTGCTGATGGTGCCGTTGAACATGATGTTCGTCACCCCGGCGCTGGTCGCGAAGATGAACAACGTGTTGGTGTCGCCAAACTGGTCGGCGAAATCCAGCGTCAGCGTGCCCGATGACGCGCCGGCAAGAAACACGTTGGTCTGCGAGGAGCCGCCGAAGAACGTATCGCCAAAGATGGGCGTGCCGCCCAGCGGGACAGGGGCGATGGCATGGACGGTATCGTTGGGGCCGCCGCCGGGATTGAAACCGCCGTCGAGCGAGCCGTTGGGGTTGAGCCGCGCCACGCGGACTCGCGGCACGCCGTTGACCGTGGTGAAGTCGCCGCCGATCACCACCACGCCGTTGGTTTGCTGTGCCACAACCCACACGTTGCTGTTGGCGCCGCTGCCGGGATTGAAGCCCAGCGCGTCCACCACGCCGCTGGCCGTGAGCCGGGCGACGCGGTTGATGTTCACGCCGTTGAGCATCGTGAAGTCGCCGCCCACCACCAACGATCCGTCGCTGTTCAACAGCACTGAATTGACCGGCCCGTTGGCACCCAGTCCGTTGTTGAACGACGGATCCACCGCGCCCGCCAGGAAATCGTCGTCATTGATCGTCACCGCCGCGTCGGCCAGGCCCAGCGACGCGCCGCCCGTGGCGCCGACCAACCGCGCGCCAAAGGTTTTGGCCGGCTCCGGCGTGGAATTGGCCAGCAGCCGGACGGTGAAAGTCTTCACCCGTTCGCCATTGCCGAACGTCACCACGCCGTTGGTGGCCGCGTAATCCTGGCCCGCCAGCGCCGTGCCGTTGAGTGTGGTGATGCTCACCGAGATTGTGCCGGCGGTGCCGTTAGTGCGCGTAAGCGTGAGCAGCGCCGTGCCGTCGCGTTCGTTGGCGACGTAGGCGGGCGAACTGAAACTCACCAGGCCGGGGCCGAAGTCGTTGTCCACAATGGTCAGCACCGCGTTGCTCAGGCCCGTCACGGCCGGGGAGCTGGCGTTGAACAGACGCAACAGCAGCGTCTCGTCGCCTTCCGACTCGCCGTCGTTGACCAGCGGGATGGTGAAGGTGCGGCTGGTCACGCCGGGGCGGAAGGTCAGCGTGCCCGTCACGTTCGTGTAATCCACGCCTGCGGTCGCGGTGCCGTTGGTCGTCTCATATTGCACGGAGACGGCATCCGTCGCGCCGCCCAATCGCCGCACCGTGACGCGCGCCCCGCTCTTGCCTTCGCTCACCGCCAGGGTGGCGGATACGAAGCTGATGGCGCAATCATTGTCCAGAATCCGCAGCACGCCAGCGCTCGGATCACCCAGTGTCACGCCGCCCATTTCGTTGCCGAGCGTGAGGCTCACCACACGGTCACCGTTGATCAGCAGATCGTCGGTCAACGGGATCTCGACGCTTTGAAACGCCTCGCCCTCGGAGAAATTCAACGGCGTGCTGAACGGGGTGTAATTGGTTCCCGCCGGCCCACCGCTGGCATCGAACGTCGCGCTTACCGCGCCCGTCAGGCCGCCCAGGCGCAACACCGTCACCACCGCGTTGTTCCCGTTCTCAGCCATGCGGAATTCGTTCGTCGCGAACTGGAGCGTGCCCGCGCCGGTATTGCCGCCGCCAAAAACCCGCGCCAGGCCGACGCGCGGCTCGCCGTTGAACGACGTGAAACCGCCACCCACGATGATGTTTCCGTCCGTGGCCTGCACGGCCACCGCCATGATGAAGTCGTTGGCGCCCGTGCCGAAGTTGATCGTCGCGTCGGTGTCTCCACCGGCCGTGAGCCGCGTCAGCCGGTTGCGCAGCAAACCGTCGAAGCCCGTGAACCCGCCACCCACCAGGACACTGTCGTCCGCCTGCACGGAGAGCGATGTCACGTAATCGTTCGCCCCGTCGCCCGCCGCGCCGCCGGGATTGAAACTCGCGTCCAGCACGCCGCTGGTGTCAAGCCGCGCGACCCGGTTGAACGGCATCCCATTCACCATCGTGAACGTGCCCCCGATCACCACCCGGCCGTCGCTTTGCAGCACCACCGAGTTGACCGGCCCATTCACGTCCAGCCCCACTCCGAAGCTTCCATCCAGAGTGCCGTCCGCATCCAGCCGCGCCACGCCGCCCCGGGCTTCGCCGTCCACCGCCGTGAAGTCGCCCGCGACGATCACACGCCCGTCGGCCTGCAAGGCCAGCGCCCGCACGGGGCCGTTCACGCCAAAGCCCGTTTCGAAACTCATGTCGAGCGTGCCGTCCGGATTCAACCGCGCGACGAACGCACGATCCGCACCACCAACGGCCGTGAACAAACCGCCGATAATCACGCGCCCGTCGGGCTGCGCGGCCAGCGCGAACACCGCGTTGTCCGGACCGGCCCCGGAGTTGTATGCCGGATCCAGGCTGCCGTCCGCGTCGAGCCGGGCGACAAAATCGCGCTGATCCACGCCGATGGTGGTGAACAAGCCGCCGATGACCACGCGGCCATCCGCCTGGATGGCCAGGGCGCGCACCGCGCCGTTGGCACCGGTGCCCACGCTGAACGAGCTGTCGAACGTGCCGTCCACGTTGAGCCGGGCGACGCGGTTGACGCGTGCGCCGGCGATGGTCTGGAAATCTCCTCCCACGATCACCTTGCCGAGCAGCGCGGGTTGAGCCGCGTTGGTATGGAGGCCCAGCGCGAACACCGACACGTTGGCCGCCGCGCCGGGATCGAACGTGCGGTCCACCGAGCCGTCGCCGTTGAGGATCGCGATGCGGTTGCGCAGCACTCCGTTGACAGTCGTGAAGGCGCCGCCGATGGCGATGCGGTCATCGCCGCCGACGACGGTGAGCACGGTGGCGGTGTAATCCCAGATGGTGCCGAACTGGCCGCCGCCTTCATTGACAACGATGGTAATAAGCGTCGAAGGTCCCGGCCCGTAGGAGATGTCCACCGAGCCGCCGCCGTTGGTGAAGCCGGTGTCGAACAGTTTCACGCCGTTGTAGTAAACGCGCAGAGAGTCGGGGACTGAATAGAACTCGTACTCCACATGCAACACGCCCTGGTTGGCGCCGGTGTCAATCGTGAAGCGGTCTTCGCGGTCGTCGCCCGAAGCGGTGCGGGGGATTTCGACACCGCGCAGGGTGCTCGCCACGCCCACGGCATACACCGTGTCGTTGGCTCCCAGGCCCGGATCGAAGCCGGCGTCCACCGAGCCATCGGGCGCGAGCACGACGATGCGGTTGAACGGCTGGCCGTCGAAGCTGGTGAAGGTGCCTCCGACCACGATCCCGCTGTCGGGTTGCAGGGCCAGCGAATGAACCACACCGTCGGCGCCCGCTCCCGGATTGAACGCCGGGTCCAGAGAACCGTCGGAGTTCAAACGCGCGACACCATGATAAGCCACGCCGCTGACCGCCGTGAAGGATCCGCCGATAAGAATCTTTCCGTCCGACTGGATCGCGACGGCGCGCACCGGGCCGTTGGCCCCCAGGCCGACGGTGAAGAACGGGTCCACGTTGCCGTCCGCGTCGAGCCGCGCGACCCGCCCACGGCTGGCGGTGCCGATGGAGAGGAAGTCACCGCCGATTACCAGCCGCCCGTCAGTCTGCCGCGCAATGGCATACACCGGACCGTCGGGTGCCCCACCCGTCGCAAAGGACGGATCCAACGCGCCGTCGGCATTCAACCGTGCGAGAAAACTTTGCGGCGTGACGCCAACCGCGGTGAACGCGCCGCCGATGACCACCTTGCCGTCGCCAGCCTGGCCCGTCTCAATCGTGCCGCTGTAACTCCAGAAATTGTTGTTGGGCCGCCCGCCGTTGACGATGACGCCGATGGTGGCCACGCCGGGCATGTTGAATGGCAGCGTGAACGTGGTGCCAAAGAACAGCGTGACGTTCAGGAGAATGTTCGTGGTGTTCCCGCTGGCCGCGAAGACTTGCAGCGTGTTGGTCTGGCCGAAGAACGCGCCGAAATCCAGCGTCACCGTGCCCGATCGGCCGCCGGCATTGTAAACATTGGTCTGCGCCGCGCCGCCGGAGAAAGAGTCCGCCGCCACCGGGATGCCGACGAGCGGCACGACGGTGACGGCGTTGACCGTGTTATTCGGCCCGGCGCCCGGATTGAAGTTCGCGTTCAACGAACCGTCGGAGTTGAGCCGCGCCACGCGCCCGCGCGGTGTGCCGTCGAAGGCGGTGAAGTCGCCGCCGATGACCACGATGCCGTTGGTTTCCTGCGCCAGTGCCCAGACGTTGCTGTTCGCGCCGGTGCCAGGGTTGAAGCCGGGCAGGTCCACCACGCCGTTGGCGTTTAGCTTGGCGACGCGGTTGATGTTCACGCCGTTGACCGCCGTGAAGTCGCCGCCCATGAGCAGTGAGCCGTCGCTGTTGAGGGCCACGGCGTAAACCGCGCCGTTGGCGCCGAGCCGCGCGTTGAATGTCGGGTCCACTTCGCCGGCGAACACTTCGTCGTCCACAATCGTCAGCGTCGCCGTTTCCTGTCCGCCGAGCGTCGCGCCGCCCGTCGGATTGGACAGCCGCAAACCCACCGTGCGCAGCGGGTCGCGATCGCCGTTGTCTTCGACGGTCACGAACACGGTCTTGTCGGTTTCGCCGTCGGCGAAGGTGATCACCTGGTTGGCCGCCGTGTAGTCCACGCCCGCCACCGCTGTGCCGTTGGTGGTCACAAAACTCACGGACACGGCCCCGGAAATCCCGCCGCGCCGAACCAGGGTGATGGCCGCGGTGCCACCGCCTTCGCGCGCGTAAAAATTCGCCGCACCGAAGCTGATCGCGCCCGGCGCGGCTTCGTCATCAAGAATTGTCAGCACCGCGGCCGGCCGGTCGGGCACGAGCGAGGCGGGGCTGAGGTCGAGCAGCGACAGGTTCACTGTTTCATTTCCCTCCAGCAGGCCGTCATCACGCAGGCGCACGGTGAACGTCTTGTTGGTTTCGCCGGGGCCGAAGACCAGCGTGCCGCCCGCCGGATCATAATCAATCCCCGCCAGCGCCGACCCGTTGCTGGTGGCGAAGCGCACGCTCACCGGGTCGTTCGTGCCGCCGCTGCGCGTGACGCTGATGGCGATGGTGCCGGCATTCTCGTTCACGCTGAAACTGTCCGCGCTGAAGCCCACCGCGCTCTCGTTGTCCAAGATGGTGACAGTTGCGGTCGCGCTGCCACCAAGCACCGCCCCGCCGCTCGGATCCGCCAGACCGACGAGGAAGACGCGGTTCCCGTCATTCGTCAGGTTGTCGAGAATCGTAACCAGAAAGCTTTGGGACGCCACACCCGGATCGAAGACCAGCATGCTCGTGAACATGGTGTAATCCACGCCATCCACCGCCGTGCCGTTGGTCATGCCGAAGGCGACGGTCACCTGGTTGGCCAGGCCGCCGGAACGCACCACGGTGATCAAGACATTCGAGCCGGCCACGTTTTCGTTCACGTCGTAATTGGTCACACTGAAGCCGAACACGCCGGCGTCCAGATTTAAGCCCGCCTCTAGACGCGCGATACCGTGGCGCACCTGACCGTTGACCACGGTGAAGCCGCCGCCGATGACAATCTTGCCGTCCGGTTCCACCACAAGCGCTGAGATGAAGTTGTTCGCGCCCGAGCCGAAGTTGATGGTCACATCGGACGCGCCACTGGCTTCTAATCTTTCGATGCGGTTGCGCGCACGGCCGTTGAACTGGGTGAAGCCGCCGGCCACAAGAATCTTCCCGTCCGGCTGCACGGCCACGGCGCTCACGAAGTCATTCGCCCCGCTGCCGGTATCAAAACCATCGTCCTGACCGATGTAGTTCAACCGCGCGATGCGGTTGCGCGGCGTGGTGCCCACGGCGGTGAACGCACCGCCGATGACCACGCTGCCGTCGGGTTGCGCGGCCAGCGTGTACACCGGGCCGTTGACAGGATGCAGCGCAAAGAGCGGATCCGGCGGCACGAGCGTCCCATTTTCGTTCAGCCAGGCCACGTGGCCGCGCGGTTGGCTGTTGACTGATGTGAAATCACCACCGATGACGATCCGGCCGTCCTTATCCAACACCACCGCCCGCACCAAGCCGTTGGGACCGGCGCTTGCGTTGAAGCTCGTGTCGAGCGTTCCATCCGGGTTGAAGCGCGCGAGAAAATTGCGCGATACCCCGTTGACCGTGGTGAAGGCGCCGCCAACGATCAGTCTGCCATCGGGATACTGCAGCGCGGCATACACGGTGTTGTTGAAATTGGTGCCGAGGAAAGTGCCGTCCACCGGACCATCGGTGGTCAACCGCGCCAACCGGTTCAGCGGCACGCCGTTGACGATCGAGAACGTACCGCCCAGCGTCACCTGACCGTCGCCCCGCCCGAACCAGGGCGCGGCACCACCCGTCGTCCAGATCACTCCCGTGGTGTCGAGCACATCGGCCAGGGAGAGCGTCGGATTTACCGTCAACACCGCGACGGCGCTGATGTTCGCGCCGTCCAGATTGGTCACCACCACGCGGTAATTGCCGGCCGCGAGGGCGGTGATGTTGCTCAAGACCAGCGTCGCGTTCGTCGCGTCTGGAATCGCCACCCCGTTGGTCTGCCACTGAAAACTCAGCGGCGGCGCCCCGACGGCCACGACCGTGAAAGTCACATTGCCGCCCACTTTGACCACCTGGGATTGCGGGTGCGTCGTGATGATGGGCGGCACCCGGGCGGCAAGTTTCGTGACGAACACATCCACCGAACTGGCCTCGCTATCCAGCGAGGTCGGGCCGAACGGCACGGTGCCGGCGAAATTGCCGGTGATGTACACGTTGCCCGCCGCATCCACCGCGAGGCCGTTGCCGCTGTCATCGCGCGTGTCGCCGGTCGGCACAGCCCAGAGCACGTTGCCGTTGGGACCGTACTTCACCACCACCATGTCCAGGGAGCCGCGCGAAGTCACGTTCGTCGCGCCGAAGATGACGGTGCCGCTAAACGCGGCCGCCACATAGACGTTGCCCGCGCTGTCCAACGCGATGTCGTTGCCAAAGTCGTCGAGGCCCACCGTCCCCTCGCGCCGCAGCCAGGTCCGGTTGCCGTCGCGGTCGTAGCGCGTCACGAAAATGTCAGATGGATTGGCCGTCTGCCGGTTGAATGTTCCCGCGACAAAAACATTCTCGCTGGCATCTACGGCGATGCCGCCGGCTGAATCATTCCCCGAATCGCCCTCCTGCCGGACCCACAGGAAAGTGCCCGTGCTGTCGAGCTTGGTGATGAAAATGTCGGCCTGAGCCGTGCCCGCGAGCGAAAGCGTCCCAAAGGTGGCGTCCGCGCCGACCGTTCCCACCACGTAGAGATTGCCATTACGCGCCAGCGCGATGCCGGTGCCGCTGTCCGCGCCGCCACCGCCGGCCCGGCGCGACCACAACGCGGTGCCCGCCGCATCGGTGAGCCGGGCCACAAATACATCGGCCGTGTTGCTGTTGCTCGGCAGCGTCGGCGTGCCATCGAACGTCACCTGACCGCTGAACGATCCGGTGATGTAAACATTGCCTGCGTTGTCCACGGTGATGCCGTTGCCCGCGTCGGCCAGGGTGCCGCCGAAACGCCGCGCCCAGATCACACCGCCCAGCGCGTCGTACTTCGCCACGAAAATGTCCGTCCCGCCGGCGCTCGTCAGCGGCGCCGCGCCCCCGCCCAGCGCGAGTGTGCCGGTGAACGTCCCGATGACGTAGAAGTTCTGGCCGGCAGCGTCCACGGTGATGTCGTTAATTGGACCGGTCGGCCTGACCCACACAACCGCGCCGGACGGATCGTAACGCACCAGGAAATTGCTGGTAACGTTCGCGGCCCCGACGCTGGCAGCGACATAACTGTTGCCCGCCGCGTCCACGGCGATGCGCCGGCCGCGGTCATCAAAGTTCGCGCCAAATTTATGTGCCCATTGGAAGTCGGGCGGCACCGCGCCGGAGTTGACCGTCAGAGTCGCCGCGGCACTGAGCGCGCTGCCGGCCGCGTTGGACACGCGCACCGAGTAGGCGCCGCCGGCGTTGGTCGTGACCGAGTTCAAGGTGAGCGAGGCGGCGGTCGCGCCCGGCAAGTCCACCGCGTTGAACTGCCACTGGTAAGCCAACGGTTCGTCGCCGGTGGCGGCAACGACGAAGTTGGCCGTGCCGCCCACGCCCACCACCTGCGAAACGGGTTGCAGCGTGATGGTCGGCCCGGAGACAAACATCACCGCGTCCACCCAGGCCAGATCCTGACCTGCGGCGTTCGAGTTGTCCTTGATGTAGCGCCAGCGCAAGGTGTGACCGCCAGCGGCCAGATTGGTCGAATACGCCTGCCAGTCCACCTCTCCGGAGATGGTCGCGTTCGTCACGCCATCCACGATAAACTCCAGCAAGTCGAAGTTCGCCTCCGACGACACTTTCCAATGGAACGAGACGGTGCCCGGCCCGTTGACAGCCGCCGTGAGAAAAGTTTCCTGGCTGTTGGTGATGCGTCCACTCTGGGCGGTGTCCACCCCGTCGAAGGAGACGTTGGTCGCGGTGGTTGCCAGCGCGAAAATAATGTTATTCGCACCGCCGGCGTTGAAGCCGGCATCGAGCGAACCGTCCGGGTTAAGCCGCGCCAACCGGTTGAGGTTCGTCACGCCGTTAACCGCCGTGAAGTCGCCCCCGAGCAGCAAGCGCCCGTCGGACTGCCGCGCCAGCGCGTACACCGCGCCGTTGACACCGGGAAAGGGATTGTTCGTCGAGCCGGGATTGAACTCTTCGTCCACCAGGCCGCCCGGCGCGTCGTCGTCGGTGATGGTGAGCGTCGCCGGCATCGGCGCCGGCCCGCCGTTGAGCGGCAACAAGATCAAATCCGCCGTCTCGTCGGCTTCCACCAGCAGATCCTGGAGGATTGGCAGCAGCACATTGGTGACGGACTGGCCGGGCGCGAGCGTCAACGTGACCATGACGCTGGCATTGGTGTAATCCAGTCCATTGAACGCCGTCACGTCGCTGGTGGCGAAGATCACGTCCGCCGGCAGGTTGGTGCCACCCGCGCGCGTAATCGTGATGATCGCGGCCCCAGCGCCCTCGCTCACCACGAAGTTGTTCATGCCGAAAGCGAAAACGCTGTCATCATCCAGAATGGTCACCGCTCCGGTCGGCAGTCCAATCGTCGCCCCGCCGGTGGGGGTGTGCAACGTGATCGTCACCGTCTCGTTGGCCTCGGGATCCAAGTCGGGCGTGATGGGAATCGTAAAGCTGTTGCTGGTCTGCCCGCCGGCAAACGACAGCAATCCATTCGTGCCCGTGTAATCCACTCCGTTGAACGCCGAGCCGTCGCTGGTGGTGAAGCGCACCGAGACCGGCCCGGTCGCGCCATTGGTGCGCAGCACGGTAACCGTCACCGTGCCGGCGCTTTCGCTCACCGCGAAGTTGTTGGTCGCCAGCACCAGCACACCCGGCCCGAAATCGTTGTCCACAATCGTCAGGGTCGCGTTGCTGCGCACCAAGGTCGCCGGCCCGGACACGTTGGTGAGGCTCAAACTCACCGTTTCGTTGCCCTCGACGACCAGGTCGTTGACGATGGGCACGAGAAAGGTCCGGCTCGTCGCCCCGGGCGTGAAGGCAAGCTGGCCGCTGACGGGAGTGTAATCGCCCACCGGGGCCGCCGTGCCCGGGCCATTGGTGAGAGTGAGGTAGTTTACCACCACGGTGCTGTTGGTGCCGCCGACCCGCGTGACGGTGATGGTGGTGAATCCGCCGGCGACGCCTTCGCTCACGGAGAAGTCGGCGAAACTGAAACCCACTTCGCTGTCTTCGCTGAGAATTGTCAGCGTCGCGGCGGACTGTGCGCCGATGAGCGCCGCGTTGGTCGGGTTGATCAACGTCAGGTTCATCGTCTCTGGCCCCTCGACTTCGGTGTCGTTGAGCAGCGGGATCGAAATGGTCTGGAGCGTTTCACCCGGCGGGAAGGTCAGAGTGTTGGTCACCCCGACATAGTCGCCAGCGTTGGCGCTGCCATCGGTGGTCGCAAAGTCTGCGGAAATCGTCCCCGCCGTGCCGCCGGTGCGCCGGACGGTGATGACGGCGTTGGAGGCGAACTCGTCGGCCGTGTATTGCGCCGCGCTAAAGGCGAGCGTGCCGGCACCGCTGGTCGAACCGCCCACCAGCAAAGCCACGTAGGGACTCGCCATGCCGTCAAACTGAGTGAACCCGCCGCCGATGACAATCTGCCCGTCCGCCTGCAACGCGACTGCGGCGATGAAATCGTTCGCGCCAGAGCCAAAGTTAATCGAGGGATCGTTCGCGCCATCCGGGTTGAGCCGGGTGATGCGGTTGCGGCTGACGCCGTTGAAGCTCGTGAAATCACCGGCGACGATCAACCTGCCGTCGGGTTGCAGCGCGAGCGCGGACACCGCATCATCGGCACCCATTCCCCCCGCCGGATAGGCGGCGTCGAGCGAGCCGTCCGCGTTGAGCCGCGCCAGAAAATTGCGACTCGAACCGCCTGCGGTGGTGAACGCGCCGCCGATGACGATCTGCCCGTTGGTCTGCACCGCGATCGCGGCGACAGCCGCATTGATGTTCGTCGCATTGAAACTCAGGTCGAGCGAACCGTCGGTGTTCAAGCGGGCAAGCCGGCTGCGATTGGTGCCGTTGACCATCGTGAATTCGCCGCCAATCAGAATCTTGCCGTCGGGTTGCACGGCCACGGCGTAAACCGAATCGTTGGGACCGGAGCCGAGGTTCAGCGGAGCGACGCCGCCACTGGCGGAGAGGCGGACGAAGTAGGGCCGGGTGACGCCGTTGTACGAGACAAACGCACCGCCCGCCAGAAGCTGGCCGTCCGCCTGGAGCGCCACGGCGTAAACCGGGTTGTCCGCGCCGGCACCGGAGTTGAAAATCGAGTCCAGCGTGCCGTCGTCGTTGAACCGCGCCAGCGCGCCGCGATTGACCCCGCCGATTTTCGTGAAGCTGCCGCCCACCACGACCTTGCCGTCCAGTTGCACCGCCATGGCGTTGACCACGCCGTTGGTGATCGCGCCGGGCGCGAAAGTCGGGTCCACCGTGCCGTTGGCTTCCAGGCGCGCGAGGCGGTGATGCGTGGCGCCGTTGACGGCGCTGAACGCGCCGCCAATGAAAATTTTCCCATCGTTCTGAAGTCCGAGGGCGTTGACGAATCCGTCGGGCGCGGGGACGAAGCCGGTATTGAGTGTGCCCGCCGGCACCGCGAGCGACTCGTCGTCCACGATGGTCAGCGTGACATTCGTGTACGGGCCGGGCGCGGCTTTGGAGAAGTTGGTCAACCGCAGGGTCACCGTCTCATTAGCTTCGAGCAACGTGTCGTTGGTCAGGGCGACGGTGAAGCTCATGTTGGTCTCGCCGTTGAGAAAAGTGAGCGTGCCGTTGGTGCCGAAGTAGTCCACGCCGTCGGCCGCCGTGCCGGCGAGCGTCGTGAAGTCCACGGAGACTTCATCCGAACTGCCGCCGGTGCGCACAACATTGAAGGTGAGCACCGGGACGGTTTCGCTGACGTGAAAGCTGGCGGCGGTGAACGACAGCTTGCCGTAGTTGTCGTCGTCGAGAATTGTCAGCGTGGAGTTGGTGAGAAAACCAATGGTCGCGCCGCCCTGCACGTTCGTCAGGCCCACGATGAGCGTCTCGTTGGTCTCGACGAGAAAATCGTTCGTCCGGATGCGGACGGCGAAACTCAGGCTCGTCACTCCGTTGGAAAAGAACAACGTGCCGTTGGTGGCGAAGTAATCCGAGCCAGCCACCGCGCCGTTGACGGTGCCGTTGGCCGTGAAGTAATCCACCCGCACCGTGCCCGCGCTGCCGCTGGTGCGGCGGACGGTGATGGTCGCGGTCGCCGTGCTTTCGTTGACGTAATAATTGTTCGTGCTGAAGCTCAGGCTGCCGAAGCTCGAAGGACCGTTTTCGTTGTCGGTGAGGACGAGCGTGGCGTTGGTCTCAGCAGCGCGAAGCTGGGCGCCACCGGTGGGATTGGAGAGCCGCAGATTGACCGTTTCCTCGAACTCCGCCGCCACGTCGTCCCGCAGGGGCACCGTGAACGTCTTCACCGTTTCGCCCGAGCTGAAGAGCAGGGTGCCACTCACCGCCGTGTAATCGGACGGTGCCGTGGCCGAACCGTTGCTGGTCGTGTAACGCACCGCGACAACACCCGTGGAACCATTCGTACGGGTGACGGTGATCACCGCGCTGCCACTGTTTTCCGCCGCATAATACACCGCCGTGCTGAAGCCCAGCGTGCCCCGGTCGAAGTCGTTTTCCAGGATTGTCACCGTGGCACGCTGCTGGAATCCCAGTGCCGGATTGCCCAAAGCGTAAATACCCGTGCTGAACGGCGCGGACAACTCGATGGAGAAGGTCCGGTCGCCTGACGCCACGGTGTTGTCGAGGATCGGGATGTTGAACGTCTTCGTGCCGGCCTCGCAGTGTTCCCAGAAGAGCTGGCCGGACGTGGCGACATAGTTCGAGCCGGCGACGGCCGAGCCGTCCACCGTGTGGTAATTGACCAGCAGGTTGCCCAGGAAGCCGTTGATGCGCTGGACCGTCACGACCATAAAGCCGCCGATGACGTTTTCGTCCACGGTGAATTCGGGTTGACCGAACTCGACGTTGCCTGGGAGGTTGCCCAGCGGCGCAATTTCGCCGCCGACAATGCGCGTGAAGTAAAGCTGATCGAGGAACGACGTCGCCGTCGCGCCGCCACCCACGGTGGTGAACGCGCCACCAATATAAATCGGGTTGCGCAGCGTGTTGGTGCTCACCACCGTATTGGTGATGACCACGAGGCCGTTCCCAAAAAAATTCGTGAAAAAGATGTTGTTGGTGGTGAAAATCGTGGTGGTCTGGTCAATCAGCGCCAGGGAAGCCACGAACTGGTCCGGCCCCGGTTGGAACTGGTTGTAGTATTTGTCGAGAAAGCCGGTGTCGAGCGTGCCGTCGGGGTTGATCCGCGCGAGGTTCGTGCGCGGAACACTGTTGAACGAACTGAAGTCACCGCCCAATACCGCACGCCCGTCGCCCTGTAACGCCATCGCATACACCGGCCCGACAAATCCGGTGCCCGCATTGAACGCCGCCGTGTCCGTCGAACCGTCGGGATTCAGGCGCGCGATCGAGTTTTGTGGCAGGCTGTTGACGAAGTTGAATCCGCCCGCGATCAATGTCTTCCCATTCGCCAGCGGCGCGATGGCATACACGGTGTTGTCCGCGCCGCCGGGCGGGTTGAACGTGGTGTCCAGCGAACCGTTGGAACTGAGCCGCGCCACATGGTTGCGCGGCACGCCGTTCACGCTGGTGAAATCACCGCCGATGAAGACGGTTGGCACCGTGCCGCCGCCGCCCGCCGGGATGATGAAACCCGTGTAGTCCCAGGAACTGATGCCCGCCAGCCCTTCGTTGACGATGACGGTGACGACAGTCGAAGTGCCCGCGTACGGAACGATGAGGGTCTGGTTGAGGGTGAAGTTGGTGTCCAGCAGCAAGGCTCCCTGGTAATAGACCCGCAAATTGTCCGGCATGGTTTGAAAGGCGCAGTCCAGCTGGATCGTCCCGGACGTGAGGCCGGTGTTCACCACGTTGGTGTGGCTGCCCACGCCGCCGCCGGACGCGGAAATTGGCAGCCCGCCACTCGTGCCTGCAACGGCCACGGACCACACCTGGCCGTCCGGCCCCGCGCCGGCGTCGAAAGTCGGATCCAGCGAGCCGCTGGCATTCAACCGCGCGAGGTTGTTCGCCGGGGTTCCGTTGAAGGTGGTGAACAAGCCGCCAAGGATGATCTTGCCGTCCGGCTGCAACGCCACGGAGGTCACCAATCCGTCCACGCCGCCGCCGGGATTGAAGGTATTGTCGAGCGAACCGTCCGTATTCAGGCGGGCGATGCCGTTGCGCGTGACGTTGTTGATGGTCGTGAAACCACCGCCCACGATCACTTTGCCGTCGGCAGGCTGGATGGCCACGGCGGTCACAAACCCGTCCGCGCCCTGGCCAGGGTCGAAGCTTGGGTCAATGAACCCGCTCGGCAGCACCCGCGCCAGGCGATTGCGCGTGGTCGCGTTATAGCCGGTGAAATCGCCGCCAATGACCGCCTTGCCGAAATGGGGGCTGGCGACGTTGGTGTAAACCGCCACGGCATAGACGAGATTGTTCGCGCCGGGAGTGGGGTTGAACTGCGAGCGGAAGTTGAAGGAGCGATCCGCCGCGCCCGGCGGCTGATCGTCGAACTCGATGACAATGTCCAGCCGCCCGGCCGTGGAACTGATCGCGGCCCCGCCGGTGGCGAAGAGCAGTTCCAAGCTCACGCTTTCATCCAATTCCACGTCGGCGTCGTTGAGCAGGGTGATGGTGAAAGACTTGGTGCCGGAGTCGTTATTGGCCCAGTTGAGCGTGCCGCTCCCACCGGTGAAATCGAACACCTGCTGCGCGTTGGTCGTGCCCGGGCACAGGGTGAACGGCAGGAACGGCGAACCGTAGGTGACAGACACCGCGCCGTTGTCCCCACCCACACGGCTGACAAACACGCTGATGGTACGGCCGAATTCCGGGCTGCTGATGACGTTGTTGAAGCCGGCAAACTGCAACGTGCCCGCGCCCGTGTCGTTGTCGAGGATGACCACCTCCGCCTCGGCGGGCACGCCGATGGCCCCGCCCACGGCGTTGGTAAGATAGACGAAGAACGACTCGTTGGTTTCCGAAAATGTGTCGTCAAAAATTGGGACCGTGGCCGTGACGGACGTCTGCCCGTTGGTGAACAGGAGCGGCGGGGTGATGAGGAACGTGCCGGTGTAGTCGAAACCCGAGATGGCCGGATTCACCGTGCCGTCGCGCGTCGCCAGCCCCACGGAAACGTCCCCGATCAACCCACCCGCCCGCAGCACGGTGACGGTCGCAAAGACGCCGTTCTCATTCGTCACGTAGCGGTCGGTGGAGAAGCGAAACTCGGAATCGTTGTCGATGATGGTCAACGTCACGTTGGTCTGGCTGATAACCGCGCCACCCGTGGGATTACTCAAGGTAAGAATCACCGTCTCGTTACCGTCGAGAAAATTGTCGTCCAGCAACTGCACGTCGAACTCCACGGTGCGTTGGAGGTTGGTGAAAGTGAGCGTCAGATTCGTCGTCACGTAATCCAGCCCGTTGGTGGCCGTGCCGTCGCTCGTGGCGACATCCACGGTGGCGATGCCCATGTTCGTGCCGGCGCGCGTCACGGAGATGCGGGCGGTGCCGGCGTTTTCGTTTGCGCTGAAGCTGCCCGCGCTAAACAGGAAGGTCGAGGCGTTGAAATCGTTTTCCTGGATCGTCACCGTCGCGGTGGCGAGTCCCAGCACGACCGCGTTGGCCGGCAGCGCGTTGGTCAGGAGCAGGAAGACGGTCTCATTCCCCTCGCCGATCTGCGCGTCGTCGCGGATGGGGAACTGGAAAAGGGCACGATCCTGGAACGGCGCGAAGAACACCGTCTGGTTCGTCGCCGTGTAATCCGACCCGGCGGTCGCCGTGCCGCCGGTGACTGTCGAAACGTCCACCATGATGGCGGCCGTCAATGCGCCCGTACGCACCAACTCCACCGTCGCAAGACCGCCCAGCATGTTCTCCAGCACGTTGATATTGGTCGCCGAGAAACCCACGATGTCAGCGCTCAGATCGTTGTCGGTGACATTGAGCGTCGCGCTGCTGCGGCTGCCCAGCGACGCGCCGCCGGTCGGGGCGGACAACGCCAGCAACACCGTCTTGGCCGCGTTGGTGACCGTGTTGTCGAACAGCAGGATGCTGAAGCTGCGGGTCGTCTGCCCGGCGGTGAAGACGAGCGTGCCGGATTTTTCCAGGTAATCCACATTCGTCGCCGCCGTGCCGCCCGCCGTCGCGTAATCCACCGTCACGGTGCCGCCACCGCCGCCCGTGAGCGTGACGTTGACGGTCGCAAAGCCGTCGCTCTCGACGGCGGTGTAATTGGTCGCACTGAATTGCAACACGCCCTGGGACCACGCGCTCGCCGGCACGAAGCTGTGGCCGGCCAGGCAAAGGAGCGCCAGCCACAGGCCGGAGAAACGCCATCGCCCGCCCGGACACCCGGGCGGGTTACTCTGCAAACTTGGATGATTGAGCATAGTGCTTTGAAAAATCACGTCACGGCGAGGTCCGGCGAGCGCGGTAGAAACGGATGAGATTCGGGCTGGGGTTGTTGGTGAAAGTCAGCGTCGCACCGCCCGGTGAATTGGTCACCAGCGGCGTCCAGCTCGCGGTGTTCGTTGTCAACACTGGCGACCCTTCCAGCACGTAGCCGTAGCCGGCCTGCACATTGAGTACCAGCACGGCCTCGCCGCCGGGCAGATAGGTGATGGAGGCGAACCGGAACAGTTCCAGATCAAACGGCGGCACGGGCGCAGTCGCCTCGACACTCAAACGGGCGATGCCGTTGCGCAACTCGCCGTTGAACATCACGAAGTCGCCGCCGATGACGGCCTTGCCATCCGGTTGCAACCCCACCGCGTAAACCGTGCTGTCCGCGCCGCCGCCGATGGTGAAGGTGTTGTCCAGCGGCCCAGCCTCGGTCAGACGCGCGACGCGGTTGCGGGACACGCCGTTGACAAGCGTAAAGTCGCCGCCGATGACCACCTTGTTATCCGCCTGGATCGCCAGCGCGTAAACGATGTCGTTGATGCCCGTGCCGGCGTTGAACGAAAGATCCACGGCACCGGTGGCTTCCAGCCGGGCCACGCGCGTGCGGCTGACGGCGCCGACCATGGTGAACTCGCCGCCGATCATGATCTTGCCACCGGACTGCAAGGCCAGGGCGAAGACGATGCCGTTGACCCCCGCACCCACGACGAAGTTCGTGTCCACCGAGCCGTCGGCGTTGAGCCGCGCGAGGCCCCGGCTGGCCCTCCCGTTCACCGTGGTAAAGCTGCCGCCCAGGATGATCTTGTGGTCCGGCTGGACCGCCAGCGCGTACACCGCGCCGTTGACGCCGCTGCCGGCGTTGAAGGCGAAATCGTTGGTGCCGTTGGCCAGGAAACGCGCGATGCCGACGCTGGGCGTGCTGTTGAACAAACCGCCCAGCACCACGCCACCGTTGTGCGGCGCGATGGCGTACACAATCGCGTCGATGCCGTAGGGTGAGAAGCTGAAGTCCACGACGCCATTGGTATCCTGCCGGCTGACGCGCAGGCGCGCGATGTTGTCCACCTTCTGGAACGCACCGCCAAGCAAGACCCGCCCATCGGGCTGTACCGCCACTGCCGACACCAGCCCGTTGGGGCCGACGCCGGGATCAAAGCCCACGTCGTCCACCAGGCCGTTGGTTTGCAGACGGCACAGGAAGTTGCGCGCGGCCCCGTTGAAATTGGTGAACGCCCCGCCAATCACGATCTTGCCATCCGGCTGGATGGCCAGCGTGCGCACGAGGTTGTTGGCCCCGGTGCCGGGGTTGAAATTCGGGTCGAGCGAACCAGGCACCGGCACGCCGCCGATGTTGGTGATGAGCAGCACGGCATTGCTCAACGTGCCAATCGTCGCGCCGCCCGTCGCGGCGAACAACCGCAGGTTCACCGTCTCATTGGTCTCGACCTGATCGTCGAGCAGGATCGGTACGGTGAACGTGTTGCTCGTCTGCCCATCCGCAAACGCGACCGTCCCGCTGGCCCCCGAGTAATCGAAACCCGACGTCGCCGTGCCATCACTGGTCGCGTATTGCGCGGAGACGATGCCGCTGCTGCCGTTGGTGCGGACGACGGTGACAATCACGCTCGGCGCATCCTCATTGACCGTATAGCTCGCGCTGGAGAAGACCAGCCGGCCGGAGGCAAAATCGTTGTCCACGATCACCAGCGTCGCCGTGCTCTGGCCCAGCACCGCCGAACCGCTGGGGCTGGAGAGCGCGAGGTTCACCGTCTCGTTGCCCTCGACCGCCGCGTCCGCCACGATGGAAACGGTGAACGACTTGACCGTCTCGCCCGGCGCGAAGATGAGCGAACTGTTCACCGAGGTGTAATCGGCACCGGCCGTGGCCGAGCCGCCCGCGACGCTGGCGAAGTTCACCACCACCGTCCCCAGCGACGAACCGGTGCGGGCCACGGTGATGACCGCGCGCCCACCGACGGCATTCTCGTTCACGCTGAACGTCGCGGTCTGGTAGCCCACCAGACTGTCGTCGTTCTCAATCGTCAGCGTCGCCGTCGGCTGCGGGCCGGGGGTGGCGCCGGTAAAATCGCTCAACGCGAGGTTCACCGTGCGGTTCGAGTTCACCAACTGGTCGTTCTGCACCGCGACGGTGAAGGTCTGTTTCACTTCGCCCTCCGGGAAGGTCAGCGTGCCGCTGGTGTCCGTGTAATCGCCCAGGGTGGCCGTGCCGGGGCTGGTGGCGTAACGCACCGTCACCGTGCCCGCCGTGCCGCCAGTGCGCCGCACGGTGATGACGGAGTTGACGCCGCTCTCCGTGACCGAGTAGTCGGACGAGGCGAATTCCAATGCGCCCGCGCCGGAGAGCGCGCCGCCGTGCAACCGAGCGATGTGATTGCGCGGCACGTCGTTCACGGTGGTAAACCCTCCGCCGATGATGAACTTGCCGTCCGGTTGCACGGCCAGCGCAGCCACGAAGCTGTTCGCCCCGGTGCCGAAGTTGATCGTCGGGTCCGCCGTTCCATCAGCGTTCAGCCGCGTGATGCGGTTGCGGGTGACGCCGTTGACCTTTGAAAAGTCGCCACCGAGCACGATCTTGCCATCGTCCTGAAGCGCCAGCGTATAGACGAGATTGTCCGCGCCAACGCCCGGATTGAAGGTCGGGTCGAGTGAGCCGTCGCTGTTCAAGCGGGCGACGTGGTTCCAATTGGTGCCGTTGACATCGGTGAACAATCCGCCGAGCACGATCTTGCCGTCGCTCTGCACCGCGAGGGCGCGCACGGAAGCATTGGCCCCAGTGGACGGATTAAAGGACAGGTCGAGCGAGCCGTCGGCGTTGAGGCGCGCGATGTGACCGCGGTTGGTGTTGTTGACCATGGTGAAATCGCCGCCGATCAAAACCTTGCCATCATTTTGCAACGCCACCGCAAAGACGGCGTCGTTCGCGCCCAGCCCGGGGTTGAAGGTGGGGTCGAGCGTGCCGTCCGCGTTGAGGCGGGCGACGTAGTTGCGGCTGACGCCGTTGACGGAGGTGAAGCCGCCGCCAACCACGATTTTCTCCTGGTTGTTGGTCCGCTGGATGACGAGCGCATAGACCGGGTTGTCGAGGCCGGAACCAGGATTGAAACTCGTGTCCACCGTGCCGCCGGTGGTCAGGCGGGCGATATAGTTGCGCGGCACGCCGTTGACGGAGGTGAAGAAGCCGCCGATGAGGAGCTTGCCGTCGGCGTGGAGCGCGAGCGAGCGGATGGCGGCATTGGGGCCAAGCCCGGGGTTGAAGTTTCCGTCGAGCGTGCCGTTGGCGTGGAGTCGGGCGACGCTGTTGCGCACCGCGCCGTTGACGAAGTCGAAGTCGCCGCCGATGACGAGGCTGCCGTTGAGTTGGAGCGCGAGCGCGTACACCGGGCCGTCCGCGCCGGGGTCGGGATTAAAAGCGGTGTCCACGGAACCGGCGGGCACGTTGGCCGATTCGTCGTCAATGATCGCCAGCGAGGCCTGTGACGGGAAGGTGAGTCCCGCGCCGACGGGCAGCGCGTTGGAGAGCGTGAGCACCACGAATTTTGTGCCGTCGGACAGCGCGTTGTTCGTCAACGCGATGGCGAAGGATTTGACCGTCTCACCGTTGGTGAACGTGAGCATCCCGGTAGTGGGAGCGTACGCGCCGGAGCTGTTGGTGGTGCCGTCGCTGGTCCCGAAATTCACCGTCACTGTTTCCGCGATACCGTTGGTGCGCACGACGGTGATGGTCGCGTGACTGCCGTTCTCGTTGGCGGTGTAGGTGAGGGTGCTGAAGGAGAAGTTGCCATAGAAGTCGTCGTCTAGGATGGTCACCGTCGCGTTGGTGCCTCCGACCAGCGCGCCGACGACGGAGGGGTTGACGAGGTGGAGATTGATGGTTTCGCCGGGGTCCACCTTACCGTCGTTGATGATCGGCACGGTGAAACTCTTGTTGGCCGTGTCGCCGTCGGCCCAGTTCAGCGTGTTGGTCACGGCGGTGTAGTCCAGGCCATTGGTCGCCGTGCCGTCGCTGGCCACGGCCTGCACCGAGATAGCGCCGAGGTTGCCGCCAGAGCGGCTGACGAGTACGGTCGCGAAGCTGGCACTTTCGCTCGCGACATAATTCGTCGTCGCAAATTTCAACCGGCCCGGAAGGAAATCGTTGTCCACGATGGACAGCGTCGCGCTCGCCAGGCCGAGGGTCGCGCCGCCCGTGGGCACGGTGAGCTGAAGCGACAATGCTTCGTCGTCCTCCACCCCGGTATCGTCGGTGATGGGAATGGTGAACGTCTTGTTGGTTTCGCCGGACGAAAAGGAGAGTGTGCCGCCGCGCGGGGTATAGTCCGTGTTGGCCGTAGCGGACCCCGGCCCTGACGGCAAATCGCTGGTGGCATAGTTCACCGTGACCACTCCGGTACTGCCATTGGTGCGGGTGACAGTGATGGTGGCGGTGACGCCGTTTTCATTCACCGTATAGGCCGGCGCGGTGAAGCCGAGCACGCCCGGAGTGAAGTCGTCGTCCAGGACAGTCACCGTGGCTATGGAGCGGCCCAGCGCCGCGCCCACGGGGATCGGCACGCCGCTAAGATAGTAGAAGCTGTAGTTGTCGGGCAGGAAGAACGTGCTGACCGGATTGGTCAACGTCACCGAGAAGGCTTCGTTGCCCTCAATGGCCGGGTCGTCGTTGATGGGCAGTTTGTGAACGTAAGTGGTGGCGTCGTGGTAGCTCCAACTGACTTTGCTGACCACGTTCGAGTAGTCCGCGGGTGCCACGGCGGTCAGGTCGCGCGTCACGAGATCCGCGGCCACGGAACCGAGGGTGCCGTTGACGCGCCGCACCGAGACGTTGGCAAAGGAACCGCTTTCATCCGCGCCGTAGCCGTCCACCGTGAACTCCATGTTGCCCGGCCCCGGCGTGGTGCCGCCCACCAGCCGCGCAATGTTGCTGCGAAAGCGGACTTCGTCCCGCGTGTAGCCGCCGCCGACGCGGGTGAAGCTGCCACCGATGAACACGTAGTCGCTGCCCCCTTCGCGCTGGTAAGCGACGGCGCTGATGAAGTTCGGCGCCGCAAAGCTTTCCTGGTTGGGCACGCCCGCGAAATGGTTGTAGGCCGTGTCCATGAAGCTCGTGTCCAGCGCCCCGGTCGCCAGCAGCCGCGCGACGCCAATGCGCCGCGTGCCGTCGAAGGCCGTGAACAGGCCGCCGACCAGCGGTTTGCCATCCGGCTGCAACGCCACCGAATAAACGAGATCGTTGAAGCCCGCGCCCGGATCGAAGGACGCATCCACGCGCCCATCCGTGTTCAATCGCGCGATGCCGCCGCGCGGGCGGAGGTTCACCGAGGTGAAATCGCCGCCCATGGTGACCTTGTTGAAGTTGGTGTCGAGCGCGTTGCCGTTGACGGCCAGGGCATAGACGACGCCGTTGACGCCGCTGCCGGTGTTGAAGGCGGGGTCCAGCGAGCCGTTGCTGTTGAGACGGGCGACCGAGCCGCGGGGCGTGCCGTTCACCGTCGCAAAGCTCCCACCGATGAGCACCTGCTGGCTGCCAGACGGAATGATGGTGCCGGCGTAGCTCCAGTTGTTGGAATTGTTATTCTGATCTTCGTTGACGACGATGGTCAGGTTCGTCGCCACACCCGTCCCGAAGGCCGGCCCGAAAGCAATGGAGAAAGAGCGATTTCCCGCAAAGTCGTTGGAGAGCAGCAGCGTGGTGCCTTGATAAATTTTCAAGCTGTTCGTCCGCGCGAGGAACGCGGCGTCGAGCAAGAGCGTGCCCGAGTTGAAGCCCAGGTTCACGAGGTTCGTGTCGGTGCCACCGGCGGATCCGCCCCCGGCGGCGCTGGCCACCGCGATGGGTGCCGGGCCGGACAACGCCACGGCATACACCGGGCCGTCCGCGCCCAGGCCGGGATTGAACGTGGTATCCAGCGAACCATTGACGTTGAGCCGCGCGATGTGGTTGCGATTGGTGCCGTCGAAAAGGGTGAAGTCGCCGCCGATGATCACCTTGCCGTCGTATTGGACGGCCATCGCGCGCACGGCCCCGTTCGCGCCGGAACCGGGAATGAAGGCCGCGTCGAGGGAGCCGTTGGTGTTGAGCCGCGCGACGCCGTAGCGGCTCTGACCGTTGAAGGAGGTGAATCCGCCTCCGATCACAATCTTGCCGCTGTTCGCCCCGAAGGTGTAAAGGGCCAGCGCGCCGATGTAGGCGTCCGCGCCCGTGCCGGGATCAAATTCCGTGTCCAGGCCGCCGACGATGTCGGCGCTGGCAATACGATTGCGGGCGAAGGAATTGTAGCCGGTAAATTCGCCACCGAGGATCACCTTGCCATCCGGCTGGACCGCCAGCGCATAGACGTGGTTGTTCGCGCCCGGGGCGTCATTGAACGGCGGGTTGGGCGGAGCGACATAACCGGAGCGGTCCCGGTTCCAGGTCAGATCCGCCGCGCCAGCGGGTTGTTCGTTTCGGTACTGCACGGGGGCCACCCCGCCGCCACTGGTGCCGGTGCCGGTCGTCTGATCCAGCCGCCGGTTGGCGTCGTCGAACAGGATTGTAACCGTGGTTGAACTGATCTGCCCGAGCGTTTCGCCGGGGTTCCCCCGCACATTGTCCGGGATGGTCAACCGCACGTAGAAGTCCTCGTTGAATTCAACCAGGCCGTCCTGAACCAGGCCGATGCTGATGATCTTGGGCTGGTAGTCGTTGGCCGCCCAAGTCAGCGAGCCGCTAAAGGGGCCGCTGGTGTCGTTTGGATTATCGTAGTCATTGGCGTAATCCGAACCGGCCACCCCGCGACCGAGTAACACCTCCCAATTCACCGTCACGGCCGCGTTGACGGTCAGACATTCACGGTACACCTCCAACCGCACGATGCCCGGTCCCAGACGCGTGTCGCCGAACCATTCCGGCACGCGGTAGAAGGCGCTGCCGAAATTAAAACCCTGGCTGGTGCTGTAAACGGTCAGCGTGGACATGTGATTACTGCCCAGCCTGGGCGTCGGTTCCCCCGGCACCCCGCGCGGGTTGCTCAACGTCAGGTTCAAGGTCTGGTTGACGTTGCTGTAACCGCAGTTGAGGGAGTAAAAATAGGAGATCGGCCGGTAGTTGACGTAGAAGTTGGTGCTCATCTGGAAGTCGTCGAAAATGAGCGTGCCCCGGTTGCTCGTGATCCCATTGCCGCAATAACCGTTGTTGTTATAATTGTTCGGGGCCAGCGGGTCGTAAACCTCGTAGTCTACCATCACCCGGCCCCGGCTGTTGTTGGTGCGCGTCACCGTGATCAACGCCCCGCAGCCATAGTCGTAGGCGCCTTCGTCGTAGTAATAGTAGCGGTAGCCTTCGCGATCCGCCTGATAAAAACCGTTGTTAAAAAACCCGTTGTTGATCAAGTTGTAGCCGCCGAAGGTGAAATTGAATTCGCCCGCACTGCCTGCGGGCGTCAGGTAAGCCTCGTCATCATAAATCGTCAGCACCGCGAGATCCCGGCTGATGGTCGCCGGCCCCTGGAAATTCGTCGGCGTGGGTGCCATCTGTAGATTGGTCAGGGTGAGGTAAACCTGCCGCAGCCCGGCGTTGGCCACCGCGTCGTTGGCGATGGGGATGCTGAAGGTCGCCAGCGTCTGGCCGTTGAAAAAAGTCAGCGTGCCAGAAGAATTCGTGTAGTCCACCCCGTCCACCGCCCCGTAATCGCTGGTCAGATAATCCACCGACAGGGTGCCGAAGTTGCCGTTGTCGCGCCGCACGGTGATCGTCGCCAGCCCCATCTCCTCGCCCACCGAGTAATCGTAAGCGGCGAAGTGGAGGTCGCCGTAGCGCGCGTCGTCATCCTGAATCGTCAGCGTGGCGGTGCGCCGCTGGGAATCCAGCCCGGCGGCGTTGGCCACGCCGTTGGTTTCCAGCCGCAGCGTCAGGAAGCGATCCGCGTTGAGCAGCGCGTCGTCAATGATTTGAATCCGAATGAACTTCAACACTTCGTCGTCGTCAAACCGCACCGTGTTGGTCAGGGCGGCACCCGTGTCCAGATAGTTCGTGCCGCGCCGGGCGGTGCCGTTGATCGTGGTGTAATTGACGTTCACCGTGCCGGTCCGTCCGACGCGCCGCACGACACTGATGTTCGCAAACACGCCCCGCTCGTTGACCGTGTAGGTCGGCACGCCGAAACTCACCACGCCCCTGTCGCCGTCAATGTATTCATCGTCCAGAATCGCCACCGACGCGGTGGTGGGAGAAACCCCGACGGGACTGCTGGAATTGACCAGGTGCAACGTAAAATTTTTGTTCGCGTTGGTCGTGAAGTTGTCAATGACCGTGACGCAGACATTCGTGCTCGCCTGGCCGTCGGCGAACAGCAGCGTGTTGGTGAAACCAAAATACTCCACCGGACTCAACGCCGCCGTGCCGTTGGTGGCCGTGCCGTTTCGCGTCTGGAAATCCACCGAGATGGGGCCGGTCAACCCGCCCACGCGCACAATCGTGACACACACCTGAAAGTCACCCTCCTCGACCGTCAGATTGGTGGAAGCGAAAATCAGCCCTCCGGGGTTCAGGTCGTTTTCCAGGATCGTCAGCGCGGCCGTATTGGTCGTGCCGAGTGGCGCGCCCACCGCGTTGAACAACCGCACGATCAAGCTCTCGTTGCCCTCGCTCGCGAAGTCGTTGACGATGGACACTTGGAAAGTTTTGGCCATTTCCCCGCCGGCAAACGCCAGCACGCCGTTGGTTGGCGTGAAATCAAACGGCGCGACGGCGCTGCCATCGCCGGTGGCAAAGTTCACGCTCACCGGGCCGTTGGTGCCGCCGTTGCGCCGCACGGTGATGGTCGCCAGCCCATCGCCTTCGCCCACGGTGAAGACCGGCAGATCAAACTCGAGCCGCCCCGGATCGCTGGCCAGAAAATCGTCGTCAATGATCCGCGCCGTTGCGTTGCTGCGGCTGCCCAGGGTCGCGCCGCCGGTGGGGGTGAACAGCCGGAGAAAAAACGGCTCGTTGGTCTCGATCAGCGCGTCGTTGCTGATGGCGATGGTGATGTTCTTGTTGGTCTGGCCATCGGCGAAGGAGAGCGTGTTGGTCTTGCCCGTGTAGTCCTGGCCGGAGATGGCGCCGCCGTTGGCCGTCGCGTAGCCGATTGAAACAATGCCGCTGCGGCCATTCTTCCGGATGACGCTGATGTTGGCGGTGCCGATGCTTTCGAGGAACGAGTAGGTGTCCAGCGCGAACTCCAGTTCGCCGGGGCCGAGATCGTTGTCCACGATCAGCAGCGTGGTGTTGCTGCGCGTACCGAGCGACGCGGCGCTGGCGGGCAGCGCGTTGGTCAGGCTCAGGAACACCGTCTCGTTGCCCTCGCCCGACAGTACATCGTCCACGATGGTGACGGAAAAGTTCGTGACCGTCTCGCCCACTCCGAAATAGAGCCGGCCCTGGGCTGCGAAATAATCCGCCGGCGCGGCGGCCGATCCGTTGCGGGTCAGATAGTCCACGGATGCCGCCTCGGTGCTGCCGCCGTTGCGCACGACCGTGATGACGGCCGTGACGACATTCTCGTTCACCAAGTAGTTCGACAGCTCGAAACTGAACTGGCTGTCGTTATCAATGATGGTCAGCGTGGCCGTGGCCGGCGTGCCGAGCACGGCACCGACTGGATCACTCAATGTGAGACTGACGTTCGTGTCGCCGTTGACCAACTGGTCGTCATTGATTGTTACCGTGAACTCCTTGCGGTCCTCGCCGGGCAGGAAGGTCAGCGTGTCGCTCACCGGCGTGTAGCGCAGGTTGGCCGGGGCGGTGTCGTTCGTGGCCGTGTAGCGCACGGTGACGGTATTCGACAACCCCTCCAACCGCCGCACGGTGACGATGGCGAGGCCGCCGTTCTCATTCACGGCGAAGCTGGACGAGGCGAAGGCGAACTTGCCGCTCCCCGCGTTGGTCCCGCCGGCCAGCCGCGCCAGATAATTGAGCGGCAGGCCGTCAAAGCTGGTGAACCCGCCGCCGAGCAATATCTTGTTGTCCGTCTGCACCGCCAGCGCGGCGAGAAAGTTGTTTGCGCCCGCGCCAATGTTAATCGTGAGGTCGGTCGAACCATCGGCATTCAACCGCGCCAGATGATTCCGGTTCAGCCCGTTGACATCCGTGAAACCGCCGCCGATGAGCACCTTCCCACCATTCAGCGCCAGGAGCGCGGTGACGTAATCGTCCGGCCCGCTCAACCCGCCGCCGGTGGTGAGAAACGTGGCGTCCACGACCCCGTTGGTCAGCAGCCGCGCGACGTAGTTGCGGGGTGAACCATTGACGTCCGTGAAGGAGCCGCCGATGAGCACCTTGCCGTCGGATTGCCGCGCCAGCGCGAACACCGCGCTGTCCGCGCCGATGCCGGGATCAAAAGTGGTGTCCAGCGTGCCGTCACTGTTCAGGCGCGCGACCCCTCCGCGCGGCGTGCCGCTGATGCTGAAGAACCCGCCGGCGATGAGCACCTTGCCATCAGGCTGGATGACCAGGCCATAGATGGTGCCATCGGGCACATCGGGATTGAAACTCGGGTCCAGCGTCCCGTCAGAATTCAGCCGGGCGATGAAGGGACGGGGCGTGGAAATAAAAGTGAACTGGTCGGTGAGCATCGTGAACAAGCCGCCGATGAGAATCTTCCCGTTGTCCGGCCCGCCGCTGTAGATCGCCACGGCGTAAACCGTCCCGTCCGCGACGGAGGCAAAAGCGCCATCCACCGTGCCGACCGGCTCCAACCGCGCCAGATAAGGCAGGGGTGCCCCGATGGAGGTGAAGGAGCCGCCGATCACGATCTTGCCGTTGGACTGCACTGCGGACGCGAACACCGCGCCATCGTCAATGCCCGAACTGAACACGGGATCCAGGATTCCGTTGGTCAGCAGCCGCGCCAGCCGGGGCAGGGGTTCGAGGTTGAAGGTCGTGAATTCACCGCCAACCAGCAGCTTGCCGTCGGCCTGCAAGGTGAGGCTGTAAACCGTGCCGTCCGCGCCCGTGCCCCCCACGTTATAGTTGGTGTCCACCAGGCCGGCGGTTTGCGCCGTGAGGTTCGCCGCGCCCAGCGCACAGATGAGCAGGCCCGCGAGGCTGAACACAGCCCAGCGGCTCCAGGCGCGCTGCTTGAAGTCAATTTGCAATGCACTCATACACATCTTTCTCGCTGAATGGCCGTCGTCCGAAGACACACCACACCCTTGCCGGGGGAATCGCACCTGTTCGTTTTCCGCTTCGGATGAGCGCAGCAATTTTTCACACTAATCATAGTGAGGCAAGCGGTTTACGGTGTCGTTTTTTGCAGCCGGAAAAACCGCGCGCCGGCCCCGGCGTCCACCGTCACGGTGAATTCGCCGCCCGCGACGCCGATCGCGTTCGTAACCGTCGTCCAGCCCGGCGCGGACGAAAGTTCCCCGCGCGCTTCCAACTGCCAGCCCGCCGCGGTGGATGGCCAGGAGAGCGTGGCTTGATCGCCCGCCAGCGCGATGCCCAGCGTCGGCGCCACGGGCGGCGCGGGCACGCCCGGCGCGAGACCGAACAGCAGCCGCCAGCCACCAAAAATCACCCCGTCGTCATTGCCCAAATCATCCACCACGTAGAGGCGCCACGTCCCGTTCGGGTCCGTGCCATTGAACCCGCTCAACGCCGCGCCATACGGGCCGGGGGGCGCCGGCTCCAGGAACTCGTCCGGCGGATCGTGGTTCGTCGGATGATACGTGCCGGGGGAAATCGCCGTGGTGCGCGGCAGCAACGGCGCGGGCGGGCGATCGTCGAAACTCAGCGTCACGTTGTTAAAATCAAAAGCCCCGCCGGCGTCGGACAGCAAAACCACCGACTCGCCGCCCGGCCCGACCAGCAACACGTCAAGGTCCGCCGGGAAGGTGTGGCTCAAGCCCACCAGCACGACAGTCAACTGTGTGATCACCCCGCTGAGATTCGAGACGGTGATGGCCGACGGATAAAGCGCGGCGGGAGCGCCGTCCTGCACGACGATGGCGGCAGGGTTGATGGCGGTGCCGTAATTGAGCGCGATGGCGATGGCCGCCGCGCGGTTGTTGGTCTGGGTAAAGTCCACCTGCGTCGCCCGCACCGTCGCGTAATTGCTGATGCTGCCCTCGGCGGACGGCTCGGCGGTGATCGTGATGGTGGCGGTGTTTCCACGATCCACGTTGAACAGGTCGCAGATCAACACTCCGCCGAAGAAGGCGCAGACGCCCTGCGACGGCACCACGGAGACGAAGTTCACGCCGGCGGGCAGGGTGTTGCTCAACGTGACTTCGGTGGCGGCGTCCGGGCCGTGGTTCGTGATCGTGACCCGGTAGGTGAAGTTGCTGCCCACGGTGACGAGGTCCGACGAGGCGGCCACCGCGACCGCCAGGTCCGCATTCGGGGGCAGCGTGCCTTGCAGCGAGGAGATGAACGCGGTGGTGTCCAAAACGGTATCGGACGTGTCGGAGATGATGAAGGTGAGCCGGTTGTTGGTGCTGCCTGGAGCCAGCGCTTGTGAGAAGGTGAGAATCGCGTCGTTGTCCGGCGCGATAACGCCATTGAGCTGGGTGCCCCCGATCGGCTTCATGTCGGGATGGTTGATGTTGATGGGTTTGCCGCCGGAGTAGGCGATGTTGATACCGTTGAGGTAAATTCCGAAACCGTCAATGAACGACGAGCCGACGAAATTTGGATACTCATCCGAGCCGAACACCACCTTGAACACGACCGTGTCGAAGCCCGGCAGCAGGTCGAAGGTGACGTCCAACTGCGTCACATCGTTGTGGTCGAAACGCCCGCCGGTGATCGGGTCCAGCAGCGCCTCCTGGTTCGTCGTCGCCCGAACTCCGAAAATAGTGCTCCCGGTGAAGGTGTCGGGGAAGGTTTCGTAGGACGACACGTCGCCGCTGCTGATGACCACGCCCAACCCCTGCAAGCCATAGGTGAGCGGCGGGTTCACCACGGAGAACAGCCCGCTGGACGTGCCGCCGCCAAAGATGAACCCGAACTCGTTCGTGAACGAGGCCGTGGCATGTGCCTGCAAGCTCGCGCTCGTCACGCGGATGCCCGTGCTGCCGGAGGCGGTGATCGCCGTGGCCAGTTCCACCGCGTTGGTGCTGGGCGTGATGACGATGCCGTTGCCGCCGGGAAACACGGTGGTGCTCTCCGTCACCGAGTTGTTCGCCGTGTTGGAATCCAGTTCGTTGGCGGTCACGGTCGCCGAGTTGAAATACGTTCCCAGCAGCGCGGGCCGCACGGTGAACAACACCACCGCGGTGGCGAACGAATCCAGGGTGCCCAGATTGCACACGACGACGCCCGGGGCGGGGAAACTGAAGTTTCCCTGGCTGGAAGACAGCCCCACCAGTTGCGCGTTCAACGGCAGGGTGTTCGTCAACCGCACGCCCGTCGCCTGGCCGGGGCCGTTGTTGTACACTGTCACGGTGTAGGTCAGGTTGCTGCCAACGGAGGCCGGGTCTTTCGAATCGCTCACCCGCACGGACACGTCCGCGGGGCGGATGACGGCGGTGACCGCCGTGGAGATGTTCGTGCCCGTGATGTCGAATTCGTTGGCCGACACGTGAGCCACGTTGGTCAGGAAGCCCGTCAGGTTGGGCCGGATGATGAGTGTCACGGTCGCGCTGCCACGGTTGGTCAACCCGCCCAGGGCGCAGGCCACCAGGCCGCCCGCCGCGTTGCAACTGCCCTGCGAAGGCTCCACCGAGAGCAGGGTGACGTTGAATGGCAGCGTGTCGTTGAACAACACCCCGGTGGCATCAAGTGGTCCCTGGTTCGTGACCGTGAGCGTGTAACTGAGGCTTTGCCCGACGATCACCGTGGCGGGGACTGATTGTAGAACATTCAGATCCGCAAAGAGCGCGTCGGTCACCAAGGTCGTTTCCGTGAGCGAGTTGTTGGCGGGATACAAGTCCGAGGCGCTGGTGGCGAGGCTGACGCGGTTGGTGATCATGCCCGTCCGTGTGAGCGCCACGGCGATGGTCACCGTGGCGCTTTCGCCGAAGGCCAGACGGCCCAGGTCACACGTCACCGTGCCGTTATTGTGCGAGCAGGTGCCCTGGGTCGTCAGCGCGAACTTGAATTGCGCGCCCGACGACAGCACGTCGCTCAAGATCACGCTGTCGGCCGCGAACGGGCCGCTATTGGTGACCACCATGGTGTAAACGAGTTTTTCGTCGCCCGGCACCGGGTCCTGCGATTCGGTGAGCGTGACTGCCAAATCCGCCACCGTCGTCGGGTCCACCGTCGTGATGCGCAAGCTCCAGCCGTTGGAGATGACGCCGGAGTCTCCGCCCGCGTCGTCCATCACGTAGAGCAGCCAGGCGCCGTTGGGATCGAAGCCGTTGAACGCCGTCAAACTCGTCGCATACGGGCCGGCGGGGGCCGGCGGCTCAAACAGGTCCGGCACACCCGACGCGTCGAAGTTCGTCGGCTTGTAAACGCCGGGGAAGATTTGTGTCGCGTCCGGCAGCGATGCCGCGACCGCGTCGTCGAAACTCAGCGACACGTTGTTCAAATCGAAACCGCGCCCGACGTCCGACAGCAACAACACGGACTGGCCGGTGGGGCTGACGAGCAGCACGTCCAGGTCGTCGGGAAAAGCGTGGCTGATGTTCGACAGGGTCACGACCACGCGACTGGCCACGCCAAACATGTTGAAGACGAAATTGGTGGAGGGATACGGCTCCGCCGGCACGCCGTCAGCGATGGTGATGAGACCGGTCGAGCGGAAGGTGCGCGAGTTGAACTGCGCCCGCAACTCCAGCGGAGCGAGCGTCAGCAGCGCCAGTCCCGCCAGCGCGATCCCTTTCAACATGCGACCTGGTTGACTCACAATTCGTTCTCTCGATGTTCGCCCGTGAAAATTTCGCGCTCGCAGTCAATGGGGTTTAGGGATCGGGCAGAGGAGGCTGCAGCGGATCAATCCGCACGCGAAACGTCGCGTCGTTGCCCGGCAACACCGGCAGAAAGTTCGTCACCGAAAGCGGTACCGGCTCGAAGACCGGCGGCACCGGGCCCACCAGCGAAATGGTCACGGACACCGGTGCCAAGTTTGTGGCGGGGAAGGCGTAAGTCAGGCTCAAAAATGGCTGCCAGGCTTCCATTCCCAGACCATTGGTGTTTATCTCGACATAATTAGTGATGAACGGGGGCGGATGCAGATTCGCCAGGCCGTTCCACAACAGCATCAGTTCCGTCATTGAGTTGGTTGTCTGAAGCATGATCTGGTCGGCAACGAAGAACGGTTCCGGGTCGTCGAAGTTGGCGATGTTATCGCCGTCGGAATCGAAGTCCGTTGCCTGGGCCAGCGGGAGGTTGAACGTGTAGGTCTGCATGGTGGAGGCGTAGAAGATGTTCGTGAAGCTGTTCGGTCCGGCATAGGTGCTCACCCAGCGCAGGCGGCCGCCATGCCGGCCATTGAGCTTGGCGGGTGGCACGCTGGCGTTGGCGAAATAGATGACCAGATTCGGCGCGATGGAGAGCGCGGTGTCGTAGTTGGTGGCGGAATTCTGCAGGTCCAGATAATCCACGTAGAGCGCGTTGCTGGTGGCGGTGCCGAAGAAACGGAACAGGCTGTTGTTGCCGATGCCGTTGAGCACCAGCCGGCCCAGGGCCAGGTTGTTGGTGAAGCCGTTGGTCGTCGCCCCAAAATCGCCCGCCGGCCAATAGTGATATGAATCGCCGCTGTTGCGTGTGATCCGCGACTCCAGCCGGGTGCCGAGCAAATCGCCGGCGGCCGGCCGCGTCAAGAACCGGAACCCCGCCGAACTGAACCAGCGGTTGTCCGCGTCGGTGCCGCCGTCGGTCAGAACATTGGTCACCGACAGGATGAGCGCGCCGGGCGAATTGGAGCCGGCCAGCAGCAGGCCGTGCCGGTTGGTAAGTTTGCCGGCAAAAATTTCGACGTCACCACTGCCGATGAACGTGCTGTTGGAAAGCGATGCGCATGTCGCCTTCAGCGAGAACAAGCCGCTGTTGGCCTGGATGACGCCGCCGTTGGCAGCCAGCGGCGACCCCTGGTTCACAAAATTCGAGGCGCGGATGAACAGGCCCGCCGCCGAAATAAACCCGTTGTTCACGAAATTATCGTACGGCTGCGGCGGGCAGATGGAACCAGGCGGGCAATTGCTGCGCACGCTCTCGAAGAAGCCGGTCTGCGGAATCAGAATCGAGCCGTCATTGGTCAGGTTCACAACCCGCTGGATGTTGGAAGCCGCCCAGTTGTAGCCTGGCGGCAACTGGATGCCGGAGGTGATGTGCAGGTTCGTGGCATCCAGCAGGAGCGTCTTGCCGATGCGCAGGAAGTCGCCGATCACGAGGTTGTCCGCATGCGCGGAGAATTCATGCACCACCGTCGGGCGGATGGTTTGCAGCACGTTGTCGAGGATCAGGACATGGAAACGGATTTCCGTCGTGTTGGTGACAAAGACCAGCACGTTCGTCGGCGACGGCGTCACGGTCGTCTCGAAGTTTGTCCACACGCCGCTCCAGGCCGAGAGCTGGCCGGAGAGCCGGCGCACCGAGGGCGGGGCGAGGTTGGTGATGATCATCTCCGGCTCGCGCGTGGCGATGTCGTAGATGAGGAACGGCGCGTCCACCAGTGCGACCTGATTGCTCAGGAGGTTGCGGGTGCGCACGCTGAACAGCGATTCCGTGCGCACGCGGGTCTGGTCGAGGTTCACCGTATCGGCCACGATTTCCACGCGCCCGGCCATGTTGGTCGGCTCGATGACGATCGGCGGGGTGGGCAGGCCGAAGCCGAACCCGCCGTTGGTGGAGGCCTGGCCGATCTGCGCGGAGTAGCCGGCGTAGAGCACGTTCACGCGGTTGGAGCGGTAAGTCGCCGGGTTATAGATCAGTTCCGGGGTGAACGCGGCGTTGGTCGGCACCGTGAAGAGTTGCCAGTCGGAGGAATACGGCGACGCGCGGGTGATGTCGTAATTGGAAGGCCGGCGCGTATTGGTGAAGAAATTGCGCAGCAGCGTGAGATTGGTCTCCTGCGCCGAGCTGTCGAGAAAGTAAATGAAGTTGGTGGTGAACCGCTGAAAGACAATGTCGAAATCAACCGACTGAAACTCCACAATGGCAACGGCCGCGTCGGTAATTCCGAAATCCGTGTCGAACCGCACCGAGGTCGAAAAATTGGTGTCAATGTTGTTCGTGGGCACGAACACCACCTGGACAATCCGGTTGGAGGGCGTCGGCTGGTTGGTATAGACGAACGCGCCAAAGTCGCTCCTGATCCCAAACCCAAACCCGAAGCCGGGCACGCTCACGGTGTTGGTGCCCGTGCCGGCGTTCTCCAGCACCATGTGAGACGGAGAAAAAGTGAACGGCACGTTGAAGTTGCCGAACGAAAGGGGCATCGCCGCCGCGCCGCTTCTCAGGCTGTTGTTGGTGCCCTCACCCCAGTAACGGTCGGTCACGCCCTCCTCGTTCTGGTAGAAATTGCCGAAAATGCTTCCGAGACCGAAGCCGAACTCCGGCGACGCCCCCGTGCGGATGGCGCTGCGGCTCACGTCCACCACCGAGCCGTTCGTCACCCCCGGAAAACCCGGATTGCCATTGAGCCGGATGATGCCGCCGGCGCTGGCGTGCAATTCCCCGGAACTGATGATGTTCGTGGCGAACACCTGCAGGCTGGTGTCGGCGGAGATGCTGCCCTGGTTGACGAAAGCCGAGGCCGTCAACCGGACTCCGTTGCTCAAGCCGTTGAAGTTGGTCACGTAATCGAACCGGAACCCGGGGATGCCCGTCATGACGCCAGAGCCGGTGTTCGTGTAGAAGAGGACGCTCTGCATGTCGTAGAGCACGGAGGTGGACACGGAGAAGATGCTGCGGTTGACGAAGGCGGTGGCGTCCACCACCGGGGCGGTCGTTGGGAACACCACCGGGGCATTGTTCTCGTAGATGGCGATGGTGTAGTCCGTCACCCAGGTCACGGCGGCGCTGCCCGTGCCATTGGTGCCGGCCAGATCCTGGATGTTCGTCCCGTTGACCGTCAGTTGATAAAACCCTTCCGCCCCGGTGAACCCGCCCAGGCCGTTGAGGCGGTACTGCGTCGGCGAGTTGCTGGTCACGGTCAACGCCGCAGTCAGCGGCACGCTGACGCTGTCCCGGGTGAGCTTCACATCGGCGACGGTGAAAGTGGAGAGCTTGCACGCCTCGGACAGCGTCACCTCCACCGTGAGAACCGGCACCGTGCGCGGATTGGGCACGACCAGCCCCAAGCCCGTCACCGTGAGTGCGGCGGCCAGCGGCCACGCGCCGGCGAGGCTGAACAATCCAGAAATAAGAAGCGGCTTCATGGCATGGTTGAGTTGGCCGGGCTAGGGAGACGGGGGATTGAGGACTTCGTTCTCCAGATCCTGGATGGAGATGTAATCGGGATAAACCACGGGCGTGTTGGTCGTGCCGTCAAAACTGCCCCACGCCTGGACGGGAAAGATGAAATTTCCGAGCACGGTGGCCGAGGCTTCATCCAGGAAAAACGGCTGCTCGTTGCGGTAATATGGCAGCAGGTCGGTGAAAGTGAGACGGATGGGCGGCGTGATGACGCCCGGACCACCCTGATTGGAATTCCCGTTGAGCGCGTCGTTGTTGATCCAGTTGGCAGTGCCGGTACGGTTGTAAATAAAAGGGAAAGATTGGTTGTCCACCCCGAGATCCTCCGACAGCAGCAGGATGTCCGGCCTCGTCACCACACGACGAACCACTTGTTGCAACGCCACGAAGTTGGTCACGATGTAGTTGGTGTAAGTATTGGTAAGTGTCTGGAACGCCTGGCCGATCAGCGAATCAAACGTGGTCTTGTGAAACCTGAGTTTCTCCACGCCCGGTCGGATGCCAATGCTGCTGGTTGGCGGCTGAAATTCGATCGGATAGACCGCGGAGGTGACGTTGGTGAACACGTTCGTGATCATCAATTGGTTGGTGCCAAAGACCTGCGCGACCACCGGGTAAACCGCCGAGAACACGTTGGTAAACTGGTGCGTCAGAAAATTGGTCGCCACGACCCGTGACTCGACGGGATAGGCCACATAGAGCGCGTTGGTGAAGAAGGAGTAGGTCTCGTTGCGGTTGGTGCCGAACAGGAATTCGATGGGGTACACCGCAAAGGTGAAGTTGGTGGCGTAGGTCAACCGCGCCTCGTTGGTGAACGCCAGCGTCGCGTTGGTCGCCAACCCGGTCACATTCGAGAGCGAGAGGAACAACTGGACGGTGTTCGTGTTGGTGGTCGTGACCACCGTGGTCAACAAGGCCGAGACCAACTGGTAACCGACCAGATTGGTGGGGATGAAGTACAGGGAGCCATTGGTCAGGCTTTGTGCCACCGTTTGGTTGATGACATTGGTGACCAGAACCCCGCTGCCAACCGGCGCGAAGGGAGGCGGGTAAACCTCCACGCGCTGCGACGTAACGAAGCCTGTGGTGAATAACGAGTTCGTCACCACGTTGCCAAATGTGTAGCTGTAATTGGTCACCAAATAATTCGTCACCACGGGCACAAAGACCACGGTTGGCGGCGTGCCGACCGGCGCAAACGGGGAATTCGTCAGGAAAAACGTGAAATTGGTCGCCTGCGCGGTGCCGATGGTGACGCTGTTGGTCGCCAGGATCAGCAGGTCGGGGAACAACGCCCGTACCTGGTTCGGCGCATTGGTCCGGACCGTCTCATGGAAGGTCAGCAAGTCAATCGTCGTCAGTGCCAGCGGGCTGTTGGAGTTGATGAAAAAGCCGGCCGTGACCTCCGCATTCACGTTCGTCACCACGTTGGTGGTGGTCAGCAGATTGGTGAGGAACAGGTAGCCCAGCAGGTTCGTCGGCAGCACGAAGATGCTGCGGTCGCCAAGGTTGGTGAACACGTTGGCCAGCCCGTTGGTGTAGAAATAGCGCGTGAGGATGTTGGTGAAGACGTTGGTCACCACGATGTTCGTCGGCATGCCCAGAATGTTGGTAATGACGACGTTCACGTTGGTCTGCACCGAGATGTCCGGAAGAAAACTGAAGTTGGTGATGATCAGGCCGGGATAAAGCACCACCAATTGCGTGGGCGAGAGCGTGGTGCCATTGCCAGTATCGCGGATGAAGGTGTTCAGATCACGATTGGTCACCACCTGCACGTTGTTGGTGTTGATGAAGCCGTTGGTGAGGGTGACACTGCCAAAGCCGAGGTTCGTGATCGTCACCACGTTGGTCAGCAGGGTGGAGACGAACTGGAAACCCAGTTGGTTCGTCGGCACGATGTAGATGCCCTGTAAATTCACGTTCGTCACCACGTTTGCCACGGCGTAATCGAAGAGCGTGAGGATGTTCGTGGTCAGGTTGGTGACCGTGGCGTAGGTGTTGAAGTTGGTCAGGTTGATGTTGGTGCTCACCAGCGGAATGTTATTCGTGAAGGTCTGCACGAGGTTCGTCTGGATGACGAGCGCCAGCGCGGAGCTGGTGTTCGTGATGACGAGGCCCGGGTAAAAGGCGAGCACCGTGGCGATGTCATTGGTGGTGCGGCTTACCCGCATCTGGAAGGTCAGCAGATCCTGGTTGCTCAACACCAGTTGCACATTGGTGTTGGGCAGGCCGTTGGTGAAGAAGGTCAGGTTCGGCAGAAAGTTGGTCACCGGCGTCACGGTGGACAGCAGGTCGCCGATGAACTCGTACCCGTAAAGGTTCGACGGCAACAGGTAGAAGCTCCCGTTGGTGCTGTTGGTGATGACATTGCCAAAGTCGGTGATCTGGTAGTTCCAGAGCGCGACGATGTTGGTGGTGAAATTGGTAACGAACAGCGACGAGTTGCTGAACGGTGCCGAGTTCGTGAAGGTCACGAACACATTGGTCTCGAACACCACCCGCGGCACCGCGTTCGATCCGGTAATGACCAATCCCGGATACAACCGCGTCAGCGTGGCGGGGTCATTGGTCGTCAGCGTCGTGCGCAAGCGAAAGGTTTCGAGGTCCTGATTGGTGAGGACTTGGAAGGCAGTGCGATTGGTGATCGCCACCAGACTGCCGGTCAGGATGGACTCCGTGCGGAAATTATTCGTCCGGTAGAGATACCGCAACCCGCCGATGTCATCGCGCGTCAGCCCGATCCAGAACAGCCCGACCCCGAAGCCGAAGTTGAAGTCGCTCGCTAACGCCCCCTGCGCCATCGTGGTGGGATTGCCATTGCCGAAGCGCACCTGATCCGCCAGCGCTTCCTCTGCGTCCGCGTAATCGCCCGGCCGCAACGGCTCGGCAACGCGGTAGGTGTAGGTCGAGCCGTTGACCACACTGGTAGGCGCGAGCGTCACCGGATCGAAATTGAGTTTTGTCACCAGGTAGTTGGTTTGGGAGACACCGCCGACTGTCACCACGCTCCGGTCACGCAACGTCCAGACAAACCGCACGGGATTGACCAGGCCCAGTTGCTCCATCATCATCTCCAGCGTGCGCGACTTCAAATCCAGCAACCCCACCGCCCGCGCCGTCTGGTTCTCGCGCAGCATGTCGGTCTGTGAATAGTCGTTCACATTGATGCTGGAGGCGGGCGGCAACGAATTGAGGAGCACAAACGCCTCGTCCACCGCTTGGGCACCACGAACGCCGAAATATTGGAGAAACGACCCGTCGCAGGCGTAGTAAAGGTCCGGCACATTCCACCGGTACGGCTCGTTCAACCCCATCGGCCCGCCGATATCGCCGGTGAGATTGTAGCCCAACCCGCCTGGCAGCCCGCCAAACCCGCTCGCCTGATACGCCTTGCGCGGCCCCAGCAAAGAGAAAGCGGACGCTCCCGGCACCAGCGCCAGCATCAGCGCGATCAGCAACCCTTTGAAGATGTGGTGGAATGCTCTCCTCATAGAAATCCTACTGGACACGCAACACGCGATAAAACGCCCGGGCTTCCAGACCCGCCACCGGCATCGAATCCGAAGTCCCAGCGGCGAAACGCGGCACGCCCTCGTTCACCCAGCCGGTAAAGTTGACGGACTTCTGCACCTGATAGATGGAACCCGGCTCGGTGTTCCAAGTGAGCGTCCCGCCAAAGCGCGTCATCGTCAGCACGCTGCTCAGCACGCTCGCGGCGTCACGCGGATTGGTGCCGGCCAGGAATTCGCGGCTGTTGCTCGCGCCATCGCCGTCCGAGTCCACCAGCGGCCCCGGCCACGCGGCGGGATTCGGCCCCCAATAAAACTCCTGCCATGAATCCGGCAACCCGTCGAAATTCCCATCACCGCTCCAAGTCGTTCCCTTCGCGGTGGTCGAAAGCGGCGAAAGCTGCCCGTCGCTGTAGCGGTACGCGAGATTGAAATTATGCGTGGTGGCCGGCCCGAGGCCCGAGAGCACGTAATAATTGTTCGCCAGCACCAGCGGCGCGGCGGCGTTCACATACAGCTCGTAATGCGCGAGGCTGTATCCAGCTAGCGGGGCCCACGTCACACTCAACCGATCCGAGCCTAAGGCCGACACGTACGGCGCGGGCGGCGGAACCGCCGGATGCCCGGAGTTGGCGAACCGCTGCGCCGCCAAATCAAACCCGTTGGCCAGGCCGGTGAAACTGCTCCACAGCACCAGGAACCGGCTCACCCCATCGGACGCCACCGCCGGCTGCATCTGGCGGCTCACCCAGGTGGTGTTCACCCGCACCTCGTCGCCCACTGGCACACTGTTGGAAAGGAACCGTCCGTACACGCCTTCCGCCGAACCGTCCTGACTCAGGCTCGTCCACACCACCATCTGATCGTTGCCGACGCCAGCCATCCTCGGCACAAACTGATCGCCATAGGTGGTCGTGTTCACACACGCGGGCACTCCGCTGGTGGCACCGGCCGCAGTGAAGGCGCGCACATAAATATCCCAGTTATTCGACCGCATCAGCATGTCCTTCTGGGCCCACGCCACGGCGTAGGCGCCGCCGGGCCGGCCGTTGATCGTGGGACTGGCGCAGACGGGGTTCGTGCTGATATTCACGCGCGTCTCGGATGTGAGCGCCGTGCCCGCCGCGCTGTAGAGACGCGTGAACAACTGCGAGGTCACGACCACCGCCGGGTTGGAAGCTGTATAGGTGAACTCGGCCACCCCGCTGTTCTGAAAATCCGACGACCACACGACCGCGAAGTTGCCGTTGTCCAGACCCGCCACTGACGGGGAACGCTGGCTCAATTGCGTCACTGTGTTCACGCGGAATTCCGCGCCCAGCTTCGCGCCCGTTGAGGATAGCCGCTGCGCATACACCCCGGACTGACTGCCGTCCTGCCCGAAACCCGTCCACACCACGACAGCATTGCCATCGGTCAAGGCGGCCACTGCGGGGGCGACCTGATCATCGTTGGTGAAGGTGTTCACCCTGATGTCACCGGTCGTGAACACGCCGCTCGGCGCCAGAAATCGGGCAAAGATGTCGCGGAAGCCGGGCCGCCCGCCCTGCCACACGATTACCGCGCCGCCGTCGCTCAACATGGCCACCTGCGGGCGCTCCTGCTCGCCGACGGCGGTTTCATTCACACGGAAGTTCCCAAACTCTCCGGAGAGCGTGCTGTTGAGCCGGCGCGCATTGATGCCCAGACCCGCGCCATCCGCGTTGTTATCCTGCCACACGACATACCCGCCCGTCGCGCTCAGACTGACGTGCGGATAGGTCTGCTCGCCGGCCAAAGTGCCGACAATCGCGTACTCCAACTCGTTGGTCAGGTATGAACTTTGGGCGGTGGCGAAAACAGTGAAAGCGCAGACCACGGCAACCAAAGCAAGCGGTCGCACGACGCTCAACGGTGATGACATAAATTTCAGGCTACATGTACCTGTGGGTTTTTCGTTTGTCCACGACTTCTTCGTAAAAACTCGGTTTCGCATCGTATTGACGGCCCTTTCGCGCGGATTCAGCCCGGACCAATCGCGGCAATTTGAAATGGCGTTCCCGTTGTTCATTTACAGCAGGTCCGCCTGGTACGCCGCCGGCGGCGATACCGACGTCAGCAAAGTTTTGAAGCCCCACTGCGCGTAGAGCGGAGCCAGTTGCGCGGGGTCTCCCGGCCTCGCGGCCAGGTCTTCCAAGAACACCGGCTCCGGTGCCACGTCGGGCAGTTGAATCAGTCTTTGATTGCGCCGCACCGTTTCGGCGGAGGTCTGGAGCGCGCCGCGCAATTTGTCCGTTCTTACTTCGGGCAACCGCTTCAGCAGAGTTTCCACGGTGCCAAACTGCGCGAGCAAATCCGCGGCGGTCTTTGGTCCCACGCCGGGCACGCCGGCAATGTTGTCCACGCTGTCGCCCACCAAACTCAGCCAATCCACGATCTGCTCCGGCGCCACGCCGCTCTTGATACGCACATCGGTGGCTGTCCAGATTTTCTCCGACTTGTCGTTCGGGTTCAGCAGGCCGATGCGCGGCGAAACAAGCTGCATAAAGTCTTTGTCCGAACTGGCGATCACCACCCGCCAGTCTTGCGCGGCGGCCCGCCGTGCGAGCGCCGCGATCCAGTCGTCCGCCTCCACGCCCTCGCGGCACAGGGAGACAATCCCGGCCGCCCGGAGATAATTTGCGAGGTCATCAATCTGTGGTCCCAGCCCGGCAGGCATCGGCGGGCGCTGGCTCTTGTATTCCGGCAGCTCGGCCAGGCGTTCCGCCGCCAGGCCGCCGTCCCACACGACGACCAGATGCGTCGGAGTGAGCTGCGCCCGCATCTTGCCGAGCATTTTGATGAAACCGTAAATCGCGTTGGTGGGCGCACCGCCAGGCCCGGAAAGCTCCCGGATGGCGTGGAAGGCCCGATAGGCGTACGCGTGGCCGTCCACTATCAAAAGCAGGGATGGGTTGGACGTTTGCATCGGGCGTTCGATCCGGTTGCCTGGAGTGTTGGAGTGTGGAACGCCGCCCCCCGCATTCCATGGTTCCATTACTCCATCACCCTTGTTTCATCAGGGGTTGACCACCGGTTTCTGCGACGGGGTGGTGTTCTGCGCAAAAGGCATCTCCTCCTCCGTATGCACGCGGTTGCCCGCCGGATCAATAATCGTCGGCGTGACGAAGATCAGCAGGTTCTTTTTTCTGGTGAAGGACGATTCGCTGCGGAAAAACCGTCCCAACAGCGGCAGGTCACCCAACACGGGCACCTTGTCCTTTTGCTTCTGCACATCCTCGGAAATCAAACCTCCCAGCACCACCGTCTGGCCGTCCCAGACGATGACGCTGCTGACGACCTGGCGGACGCGGAACCGCGGCAGCGGCGTCGGCGTGATGATCGGCGCGCCGATGGATGACGCGGAGGAGGATTGAATTTGCGCGACAAACCGGCCCGCGTCGTCATAGCCGAGAAATTCCTTGAGCGTGGGTATGATCGTCATCTGGATGGTGTAGCCGTCCGCCGAAACAGTGGGCAGGACGTCGAGCACCGGACCCAGCTCGAATTGGTCGGGAATGGGCGTGACCGCCACACCACCACCGCCACCCGTCGTCGCGCCCAGAGCGGTCGTGCCACTGCCCTGACCGAACTGCTGGTCCAAATCCACCACGACGTTGACGATTTCAGCGACTTTGATCTGCGCCTGGCGATGGCTGAGGGTGGTGATCTTGGGAGCGGAAATCAGGTCCACCCCGCTGCGTTGCTCCAGCGCGCGGACAACCACGCGGAACTGCGGGTCGGTGAGAATACCCGTGTAGGTCGCCAGCGCCGCGCCGCTGTTGCGCAAACCAGAGGTGATCTGACCGTCCGTTGCGCTTGAGGGAATGAGGGTGTTCGGCGAGAGCAGGTTTCCCGGCTGACCAGGAAAAGTGCCCACGGGATTGGCCGGCGAAGACGCGGCATTGAACGAAGGTGCCGAACCGCCGGAGAGTTTGGAATTACCATTGATGATGGAATCACCGAGGATCCAGTCAAAACCCAGCGCGCGGGTGTCGTCCTGGCCGACCTCGGCGAACTTCGCCTCAATGGTCAACTGGGGCGGCGCCATGTTCAACACCTGGATGGCCTGTTCGATGATGTCCAGGTCTTGCAGCGAAGCCCGCACCATCAACATGCCAAGCCGGTCGTTAAAATAAACATTCTTGGGCGGAGCCAAATCCACGCCTGCGGCCGAGAAATAGTCGCGCACAACCGCGATGGCCAACTGCGCCGGCGTCACCGAGGTCAAATAATCAATCCCCGCGCCAGCACCGCCTGCCGCCGCCTGTCCCCCACGCGCCTGACCGGGAGCGGCTTGCTGGCCGCCAGCCTGCCGGGTCGAACGCGCCCCGCCACCGGCGAGGCTGATGCCCACGTATTCCGCGCCGCCACTGCCAGAGCCACCCTGTCCGCCACCTTGGTTGCCGCCGAAGCCACCCTGGTTGCCACCACCGCCGCCGCCACGGCTGGAACGACCGCCACCGCCACCGCCACCGCCGAGACTGCCGCCACCGCCGCCACTGCCACCGCCAGTGCCGCTAAAATTCAGCGCGGTCACCCCTTGCAGGCCTTGTTGGAAGGTGTTCGGATCCACTTTGAACCAGCGCGTGTACAGCGGCGGCCTTTCGTCCGTCTTGTTGGAGAAAATAATCGCGTAATCCTCGACGGAATACTTGATGGGCTTGTCGGCCACTTTGATGATCACATCCAGCACTTCGGCGAGGGTCAGATCCGTGAGCGGCAGGCTGACTTTGATCTGGGTCAGGCTCAGGTCCACCACCTCACCAGCACCCGCTGGGAGGCCGGTGGCCGGATCCACCGGCCCGGTGGCGGCGGCGGCCGGATCGGCGTTGCCACTGACGATGAAGTTGATGCCTCTTTTGTCGGGGTCGCGCTTCAGGGCTTCGGTGCTGAGTTGTTTGATGACTTCGCCGAGCGGCAGACCGTCCCACGGACCAACTTCATTGAGACGGATGCGTTCGAGTTTGGAGTAAATGGCCTGCCGGCCCTTGCCGGTCTTGACGAAATTGGTGTGAGCGTAGGGGTTGGGGACAGGCAGGTGTTTGTTCTCGGTGGGCACGTTCCAGGCGCGCGAGACTGTGAGCATCTGTTCCTTGGACCAGTTTTCGCGAAGACGATTTTCCTGGGCGTAGCGGATTTCCATCACCTTGTCCAGGTAGTAGAAGGCGGCTTTGTTGTTGGGGTCTTGCTTGATTGCCTCGGTCAACTTCTTCTCGGCCTCCGCATACTTGCCGGCCTCGTAGAGGAGCTTGCCGTCCTGCACGAGGATGGCGGTCCTGACGCGCTCGTTCATGACTTCGGGCAGCTTGGCAATGGTTTCATTGCTGGGCATCCGGCCCTCGTTTTCCAGGCGGAGTTTGTCGTTGTCGCGCTTGAAGGCGAGCGCCTTGTCGTGCTTGGGAAGTTCCTTCAGGATGCGGCCCACCTGCGTGTTGGCTTCGGCGAAGTCGCCATGGCGCTGGGCTTCCTCGGCCAGGCGCATCCGCACCGCGACCATGCCGTTGATGACTTGCTTGGTATCGGCTTCCACGCCGGTGCCGATCTTCTTCACCAGATCCAGACACTCGTCGTACAGGCGGGCGGCGGGGTGGAGTTCGCCGCGCTTGAGCATGGCCTGGGCATCGGCCAGCTTGCGGTGCAAATCAATCTTGAACGTCTCGCGCCGCACGCTTTCGGTGATGGCGTCTTCGACGGGTTGAGTGGGTGCGGGGACGACGGGTTGCGCGAGCGCGGTGGCCAGACACACAAAGCTCACGCCGAGCGTGGGGATGACTGCTTTAATCATGGGCTATAAGTTGTTCGCCTAAACCAAATTCACTTCGCGCTCTCGGGAGCTTCGAACCGCGAGACTGTGTAGGGCTTGTCGTTTATGAGCGCGGTCAGTTTAACGTTGTTGGTGTTGATGGCAACGACTTTGTACTCTTCGCCGCTCATCCTGAAAGTCGAACCAACGCGCAAGTTGGACATTTTCTCGTTCGTCAGCGGGTATTTCAAATCCACCTGGTAGCCGTCCACCCGCTTATACGGTTTGTCCTTGGAAACGGTGACGCGGTCTTTGCCGGGAACCAGTTCCAACACGACCGCCGGGTCTTCGGGCGGGCCGCTGCTCTCGCGGACGGTGAAGAATTGGTTCGTGGAGTTTTGCGTGGCGTAAGCACTGATTTTCCGACGATCCGCAAACTTCTCCGCGGCCTCGCGGGCGACCCCAAAATAATAACTCCCCGCCGTCGGAACACGGTCGAGGGAGATCATGAAGTGCAGCGGTGCGACCCGGACGATGGTCATGGCCTCCGGGCCAACTTCAGCGCCGGTCTGGACTTTGATGAGCGACCCGTCGGCCTTGCGCTGCCATTTGACGGGGCTGATGAGATGATGGTCGCCAGCCAGATTCAATCCGACCGGACTTTGCGCGCGTTTCAACGCGGCTTCAAGCCGCGACACGTCGGCTGGTTTGACCCCCTTTACGCCGCGCCGCTCCAGACCTTTGACGTAGTCGCGGATTTTTTCACGCTCGCTCTGGCTGGCCTGGTAGAGCACCAACACAGCGGCGGCCACCCCGAGCAGCGCCAGACTCAGGACCAACTTTTCGAAGTGCTGCCGGGCAAGCGGAATGAGAATTTTCAAACGCTCCATAGACTCTTCATTTCACAGTCTTGACCACGTCAATCATCAGAGTGACACGCCGCCAGGTTTCGTTCAGTTCGGTTTTCAGCGCGCTTCGAGCAGCGGCGGCCGCGGCCGCACGGGCGGCGGGGTTGACCGGCGCGGGAGGAATCGGCCCGGGTGGCGGCGTGTTGGGCGGGGTGGCGGCGGCAGCAACCGGCTCGATACTAATGGACCTGACAACCATCCCGTTCGAGGATTTGTGAAGGTTCTCCATCACCGCACCCAACTCGGCGCTAAAGGCCTGAAAGGTGACTTCATACGGGCTGACCACGACCCCCGCCTCGGCGTTGGTATGGCGGCGCGAAGCGAGGCAACTGCCGCTGCCCGAGGGATCGTCCGGCGTCGCCGCCCGCCGCACGCCGGTCAGCAGGCTGATCTTGGCCTCGAACAACGCGAGGCACAGGGCGCGGACTTCAGCGAGTTGCTCGGCCAGCATCGGGAAGCTGCCCGGGGCGAACGTCACTTTGTTCTGCTGCTGATCGAAGGAGAACGGATAGGGCAAGGCCGGCCGCGACGGCGGCAGTTTCACCCCCGCCTGCTCGGCCAGCTTGTGCAACTCGGCGACCGTCTCGTCGAACCGCGTCTTGAAGGCCAGCCCGGTCACTTTGCTGTCATACGGCACCGGGACGAAATGTTTCTGCGCCTGGTTGACAATCTCCTGCACGCGCTGCTGCTCTTGCTTGGCGGCGTTGATGTTCGTCGCGTTGGGAAACGGATCCAGCCCGTAGAGGCGCTCCAAGTCCGATTTTTTTTGCGAGACCTCTTCCTCCACCGCTTTGTTTTTCTCCACGCTGGAGTAAACGTAGAGGCTGCCCACTGCCAGCAGGGCGACCGCCACCGCGCCAAAGACGACCACGAACAAGTTGCGTTTTATCCAGAGCATGTCAGAGCCTGAGTGGAGACTTGAGCTTTACCGTGATCTCAAAGCTGAAGGTCAATTCGTTCTGATCCACCGCCAGATTGCCGGATAAGTTGGTGCCCTCGGGATCAAACGTGTTGGTCCGGCCTTTCAACTCCTGCGCCAGGGCGTCCGCAATCGTCGTGTTCGCCGCGGCGGCGGCCGTCGTGTTCATGTTCAAGCCCCGGCACTGGACGATGACGGTGCTGATCTCATTGGGGCCGGAGGGTTGAGCACCCGGGGGGGGCGGACCGCCGCCGCCACGCCGGCCCCGGCCGCCCGGCGGCGGCGGACCCGGCGGCTGCCCACCACCAGTGGCACCGGCCGGCAGCAGGGGCGTGAAGCGCTCCACCCACACGCCCATCTTTTGCTTGCCACCTTCTTCCATCTTTTTCTCCACGTCGCGAAGCGCGTCGCGCAAGGCGCCCAGCACGCCCACCCAGTAGGAACGATCGTTCAGCCAGTGGCCATACTGCTCGGCCTGCCCCTGGGTGATTCGCACCTCGGCCATCGCGGCCTGCATCGGGCGCTCGCGTTGCCCCAGCGGCGTCACCGCCTCCGTCAACTTCTTCAACGCGATCGCCTTCTCCGCCGCCACCTGCTGATAAAACCACCCGAACGCGAACACGATCAACACCACGCAAAACACCGACGCGACGTAATACGGCTTGCGCCGGTCAAACGCCTGCCGCTTGAGCGAACTCTTCGGCATCAAATTCATCTCCACCGGACAATGCGCCAGGTTGCGCAACCCCAGCCCCACGACCTCGCCCATCGAATGCGCCACCTTCGCCAGCTCCTCGCGGTTCAACTCCGGATCGATCTGCACGTTGCGGAACGGGTTGAAATACTCCACCGGCACATTGAGTTTCTCCGAAAAAAACTGCGCCGTATAGGGCATGATGGACGCCCCACCCGACAGGAACAACCGCTGCGGCGCCGACCCGCCCTGTTGCCCGCGGTAAAACTGCACCGTCTGATTCACCTGGATGTGCAACCGCGTCAGCACCTGCCGCGCAATCTTCGAAATCGCCGCCTGATGCGGGTTCTCCGGCTCCTCGTAAGCCCCGCCCAGGCTCACAAACCCGTCCTCGATCTTCATCTTCTCCGCTTCCTCGAACGTCAGCTTGCTTTCCTTGGCAAAATCCTGCGTGATCGCGTTCGCGCCAATGTTGATGCCGCGCGAATAGACATTCCCCTTCTCGAAGAACAGCAGGTTGCTCGTCTTGGCCCCGACGTCCAGCAGCATGGTGCAACCCTCCAGGTCCCCATAATTATACCGGAACGCGTTGCACAACGCCGCCGGCGACACATCCACCAACTGCAACCGCAAGCCCGCCGCCTCCGCCGTCTGAAACAACCCCTCCACCACATCCGACTTGATCGCCACCAACAACACCTCCAGTTCCCCCGACGGCGCCGCCCCGAGGATTTGATAATCCCACACCACCTCCTCCAGCGGGAACGGCACATTCTGCTGCGCCTCATACTGGATGATCTGCGTCACCTTCGACGTGTCCACCGGCGGGAGCTTGACGAACTTGGAAAACGTGTGAAAACCCGGCGCGCAGACATTGATGTTCTTCGACGGATACGCCCGCTCCGCGAGCAAATCCTGCAACCCCTTGCGCATCGCCGCCGCGCGCGTGGTTTCCTGGAGACCATCCTGACCGAGCGACTTGAAGCCATATTGCTTGAGCAACAGGCCGCCGTCTTCCGTCAATTCAAACTCGGCCAGCTTGAGATTGACCGCCCCAAAATCAACCGCCAGGAATGACTTTGCATTTAACATTCGTTGTTTGCCAATCGCGCTTTTGCCGCGCGCCAACCATGCCCGGAACCGATGCGGGTCAAAGGGCCGTGCCGCGGAGAGCGTGCTGATTATACTGCCACCCGAAACGGGTCAAATAAAAAGCTGCGTTTTGTTACCTGTTGAGCCGATCAAAACATCGGCCCAACCCGTGCCGCTGGCGTTCGGCGACGGATTAAAACCATTACCCGACCATCCTAGACCATCCGGCAGAAAAATCACGCAAAATCTTTCAAACAAATTTCGCCGCCAGCAATCAGTGAGTCAGTAGTTGGTAGTCAGTAGTCAGTAATCAGTAGTCAGTGGTGCGCTCGTCAGGCGCGCAGCCGCTACTGACTACTGACTACGAACTACTGACCACTGCCCCCCCGCCAAGACGCCTTGCCGAGTCACAATGTGCCGCCCCTCAGCGCCTCAGTGACCCATCTCAGGCAAAATGTGCCACACCTCAGCCACTGTGTGAGCCGCCTCAGCGACTATGTGAGGCAACTTATCAACTATGTGAGCCTCCTCATGAACAATGTGAGCTAAATTATCGCGTTTTTCGGGGGTTTTTCGGGGTGGACCACCCGTGTCGGCAAGAATTGCCGCTTCTCGCGTCATGGCCACGGAAAGGATTTCGCGCGTAGGGGGGGGGGGGGGGGGCGGGGGGCGGGGCCCGGGGGCGGAGCCGAGGCGGGGGGGGTAATGGGCACCCGCGCCGGCCAGGGCCGGAACAC